>CAYNLA010000029.1:0-16954 GCA_964397915.1 uncultured Polaribacter sp.
TAAATTTGTCGCTTCACAATACACTATGAAAAAGACAGCATTGATCGTTCTCGACGGATGGGGACGCGCCGATAATCCTGAAGTAAGCGCTATCGATAAGGCAAACACTCCCTTCGTTGATAGCCTCTACCAAAACTACCCGCAAACTTGGATCAAAACCTCTGGGTTGGATGTAGGTCTGCCTGATGGACAAATGGGAAATTCAGAAGTAGGTCATATGAACCTAGGTGCGGGGCGCGTAGTCTATCAAGATTTAGTCAAGATTAACCTGGCTGCTGATAATGGCGACTTTGCTGACGATCCTACGCTTCAGGCTGCGCTAAGCCATGCTAAAGCCAACGGCAGCAAGATTCATTTACTCGGTCTCGTGAGCGATGGCGGTGTACACGCCCACATCAATCATGCAAAAGCACTATGCAGCTGGCTCTTTGCAGAAGCATTCCAGGACGTTTATGTACACGCTTTTATGGACGGTCGTGATTGTGACCCACAAAGCGGATTAGGATTCCTTACCGACCTTACCGACCATATGGCACAAACTACTGGAACACTTGCAACTTTTGTAGGACGCTACTACGCTATGGACCGCGACCAACGGTGGGAACGCGTTGCCAAAGCCTACCACCTGATGGTCAATAACGAAGGTGCTACGACGTTAGATCCTTTGGGTGCCGTTCAAGCGAGCTACGACGCCGGTATTACCGACGAATTCATGGAGCCACACGTTTGCGTGGATCACTTGGGTCAGCCCGTTGCAAAAATTGAAGAGAATGATGTGGTGATCATGTTCAACTTCCGCACCGACCGGGGTCGTGAAATTACGCAGGCGCTCACACAGCAAGATTTCCATGAGCAGAATATGCATGCATTAAAGCTGCATTACACCACGATGACGAGCTACGACGAAACGTTTAAAAACATCAACGTCGTTTTCCGAAAAGACAACCTCAGCAATACCATCGGCGAAGTACTTGAAGGGGCCGGAAAGACACAAATCCGTATTGCTGAAACTGAGAAATACCCGCATGTAACCTTCTTCTTCTCTGGCGGCCGTGAAAAGCCATTCGAAGGAGAAAGTCGACTTTTATGCCCATCACCAAAAGTGGCTACTTACGATCTTCAGCCTGAAATGAGTGCTGGGGATATCCGTGATGCGATTGTTCCCAAATTAGAAGAAGGTCAAACCGACTTCATCTGTCTAAACTTCGCAAACCCAGATATGGTAGGTCATACCGGCGTTATGGAAGCCGCCATTAAAGCTTGTGAAACCGTTGACGCATGCTTAAAGGACGTAGTAGAAGCAGGATTAAAAACAGATACTCAATTCATCATTTTGGCCGACCACGGCAATGCGGATTGTATGCTTAACGAGGATGGCTCGCCAAATACAGCCCATACCACTACTGTAGTACCTTGTTTCCTCGTGGGCAGTAGTGCAGCGGAGTATACCCTTGAAGAGGGGCGATTGGGCGATATTGCACCAACGCTTCTAGCACTAATGGGTGTAGAGCAACCTGCAGAAATGACAGGACTAAACCTTTTGAAACCAAGAGCATGATTAAGTATAAAAGTGCTGAGGAAATAGAATTAATGCGCGCTAGTGCGCAATTGGTCAGTAAAACGTTAGGCATGCTGGCGCCTCTTTTGGTACCTGGCGCTATTCCATTGGAATTGGACAAAAAAGCCGAAGAATTCATTCGTGACCATGGCGGAATACCGGGCTTTTTGGGCATGTATGATTTCCCAAACACGTTATGCATGTCTCCAAATGCTCAAGTAGTGCATGGCATCCCCGGTAAAAAGCCTTTGAAAGAAGGCGATATCATGTCGGTAGACTGTGGCGTGTTGATGAACGGTTTTTATGGGGACCACGCATATACCTTTCCTATCGGTGAGGTAGATGCCGATACGGCCCGATTACTCGAGGATACTAAGGCCTCTTTGTATGCCGGGATTCGCGAGGTTCAAGCCGGCAATCGTGTCGGTGATATTGGAGCGGCAGTGCAGGAATACACTGAAAGTAGAGGCTATGGTGTTGTTCGTGAATTGGTGGGGCATGGCCTCGGAAAGCAAATGCACGAGGAACCACAAGTGCCCAATTACGGAAAGCGCGGTCGCGGAAAAAAAATACAAGAAGGTTTGGTCATCGCCATTGAGCCAATGATCAATCTTGGGACTCATCGTATTAAGCAACTGCCTGATGGCTGGACCATTCTTACAGCGGACGGCAAGAACAGCGCCCATTTTGAGCACGACGTCGCCGTGGTTAATGGAAAACCAGAGATCTTGAGTACCTTCCAATACATTTATGACGCATTAGGCCTTGAGCCCGCAGAATACGAAAAACTATGATTGCAAGAATCATGAAATGGGCCCTTGCCAAGGTGCCTCGCCCCCTTCTTATCCGATTAAGTTATCTCGTTCAATGGGTGGCACCGGTCATCTTCAAAGGCAACAAATTTGTTGATCCGATTGACGGCAGAGGATATTCCAGATTCTTCCCATACGGCTACGGCAATAACCAACGCGATAATGCACTTTGTCCCGGTACGAACAGCCTTGAGCGTCACCGTTTACTCTGGCTCTATCTGAAGGACCATACGGACTTCCTTACTCGTCCACAAAAGCTTTTACACATTGCCCCGGAACAATGCTTCTATGGCCGATTTCGGAAGATGAAGCACTTAGACTACACAACCGCAGATTTGTTTTCACCGTTGGCGGATCTCCGTTTTGATGTTCAAAAGATCCCAATTGAAGACAACACCTACGACACCATTTTCTGTAACCATGTGCTCGAGCACGTAGACAGTGACCACCAAGCCATGAGCGAGTTGTGTCGTATTCTAAAGCCAGGAGGATTGGCTATAATGCAGGTACCACTTGACCCGGATTACGAAAAAACGGATGAAGACCCGTCTATTAAGGACCCTGCTGAGCGTGAGCGAAGATTCCGTCAATACGACCACGTACGTCTCTATGGACAAGATTATCCCGACCGCCTAAAAGCCGCAGGTTTTAAGGTGACTGTCTTCGATGCACAAAAGGAGCTCCCTGAAGGGTTCTTCGAAAAATATGCCCTTCCTAAACGCGAGATGCTTTATATCTGCTCCAAGTAGGAAGTCGAGTCGCCTTCGACTCCTCATCAATCAGAGATTCGAAGTTTCCTCAGTATTGCACATAAAAAAACCCGCGCCTCTGGCGCGGGTTTTTCAATTCTATAAATTTCGCTTTGTTGATTATTTCAACCAACCTGCAATCATTGCTTGCATCTTTTCCTCTTCCTCTTGAGCCAAAAGTGGATCAACTAGAATACGACCGCTGTGCTCATCAATCATGATTTTCTTGCGCTGCGCAAGTTCCATCTGACGTTGCGGAGGAATTACGAAGAATGAACCTGCAGAAGCACCGCGCTCAACACTAACAACTGCCAGCTTATTTTTAGTTGCGCTGCGAATACGATCGTATGCTGCAACCAAGCGAGCCTCGATTGTTCCTTTAGTTTCCTGACTCTTAGCAATGAGTAAGTCTTCTTCTTTCTGAGTCTCAGACATGATGCTATCCAACTCTGCTAATTTATGCTTCAAATGTGTCTTGCGCTCTTCCAAACGCTCTACACTGGCTGCATTGATTTCCTTTTTAGCTTCAATCTTAGCGTTGTACTCGCGGATGCGCTTATCGGCCAATTCGATTTCTAGCTCTTGGTATTCGATCTCCTTAGCAATGGCTTCAAACTCGCGGTTGTTGCGCACCTGCTCTTGATCTTTCGTGTACTTCAAGATTTTCTCAGCACACTCAGCCTTAAGGTTGGTCTTATCGTTAATATCTGCCTCAAGATCTGCGATCTCGTTGTTGACCTTTTCCATGCGAGTTTCCAAACCAGCTACCTCATTTTCCAAATCTTCTACTTCCAAAGGAAGTTCACCGCGCAATGCACGAATCTCGTCGATACGACGGTCGATGATTTGCAAATCGTAAAGAGCTCTTAGCTTATCTTCTACGCTTAATTCTTTCGCCTTCTTAGCCATACTAATAGTACTGTATAGGATTTGTGTTGACCTCAGTTTTGAGAACCGCAAATTTAGGGAAATTTTTCTCAATGAAGTCAGCAATTAAGTTGATTGTAAACTGCTCACTTTCAAAATGTCCCACATCTAAGATGCTGATTTTGCCTTCCGCATCGAAGAATTGATGGTATTTGTAATCTGCAGTGATGAAAACGTCTGCACCAGATGCTTTAGCAGCACCCAACAAAAAACTTCCGGAGCCGCCACAAACCGCCACTTTTTGCACGGTTTTTCCTGCCGGCTGTGTGTATTTTATGGTTGTTCCAAATGCTGCTTTCACTTGTGATAGAAAGGCATCGAAGTCTTTTGGCTCGATGTATGAGCCGACGGCTCCCGCACCATAGTCGGTAGCTTCATTATCAATAGAGAGCCATTCGAAGGCCATTTCCTCATAAGGATGCGCCTTGCGGGCCGCATTCTCAACCGCGAATTTCACAAACGAAGGCACGATGAATTCCATTTTTACTTCTGCCACACTTTCACGAACTCCTATTGAACCAACTGTTGGATTTGTGCCATCAGTGGGCTTGAAAGTCCCAATACCCGAAGTTGTAAAACTGCATTCTTCGTAAGCACTTACCTTACCTCCGCCTGCGGAATAGACCGCTTCTGCGACTTTCGCGGCATCATTCTCAGGGGCGTAGACTTGGAACTTTAACAAGGCGTTTTTCATGGGCTGAAGAATCTTAAACTTCTCAATGCCCAGCAACTCCATGATCTTAGCATTTACACCCCAAAGCACATTATCGAGATTGGTATGAATCGCGTATATGGCAATATCATGCTTGATCGCCTTCATAATCACGCGCTCAATGTATGAGCGACCATTGAAGCGCTTCAAGCCCGAAAACACTATAGGATGATGCGCCACAATTAGATTTATATTTTTCGAGATGGCTTCGTCAACCACACCTTCCAAGCAGTCTAAAGCAACAAGTACCCCTGAGGTTTCCCAAGAAGCTTTGCCTACGATTAGGCCACTATTGTCATAGGATTCTTGTAAAAAAGGAGGAGCCCACTGCTCCAGCTTTGCAATAATTTCTCCAATTCTCATATCCCGAATTTACAACACTCGCGCGACCCGCGGGCAGCGGGCAAAAAAAATCCCCGGGCCAAGGGCCCGGGGATTCGAATATCAAAAGGATAAAACAATTACTTGTTCTCGTTATCCATTTGCTCTTTCAAAGCAGCAAGTGCATCAAGATCACCCATTGTAGAACGCTCTACGTTAGTGCTTGATGTTACTACGTTTCCACCTTTGTTAGAAGATGCTGAACGACCTTTCTTCACTTCAACCTCTTTGTAGGTACCTACGTGAGATACTACAATGCGACGGTTTTCTTTGTTGAATTCGATCACCTTGAATTCAGCTGTTTCGCCTTTTTCAAGTTTCGCGCCATCTTCCTTAGTGATATGACGTGCAGGACAGTATGCTTCAACTCCTTCGAAGTTAGCGAAGCTTACATCACCACCTTTTTCACCTGAGTTGATCATTGTACCGGTGTGAGTAGAACCTACTTCAAATACCGTTGCATAATCATCCCATGGGTTGTTTTCGAGTTGCTTGTGACCCAAGCTCAAACGACGGTTTTCAGCATCGATATCAAGAACAACAACTTCTAGAGTTGCACCGATAGAAGTGAATTCAGACGGGTGCTTGATTTTCTTCGTCCAGCTCAAGTCAGAGATGTGGATCAAACCATCAATTCCTTCTTCAAGCTCTAGGAAGATACCGAAGTTAGTAAAGTTGCGAACTGTTCCTTTGTGCTGAGAACCTTGTGGGTACTTAGTTGCAATATCAGTCCATGGATCAGTAGACATTTGCTTGATACCCAAGCTCATCTTACGCTCTTCGCGATCCAATGTCAATACTTGAGCTTCAACTTGATCACCTACCTTCATGAAATCACCAGCACTACGCAAGTGTGCAGACCAGCTCATTTCACTAACGTGAATCAAACCTTCAACACCTGGAAGAATTTCAACGAACGCACCGTAATCAGCCAAGACAACTACTTTACCTTTAACGGTGTCGCCTACTGCTACGTTAGCATCCAATGCATCCCATGGGTGCTTCTCAAGTTGCTTAAGACCTAATTGGATACGTGTCTTGCCTTCATCAAAGTCAAGAATAACCACGTTGATTTTCTGATCCAATTCAACAACCTCTGATGGGTGGTTGATACGGCTCCAGCTCAAATCAGTAATGTGGATCAAACCATCTACACCGCCCAAGTCGATGAATACCCCGTAAGAAGTGATGTTTTTAACCACACCTTCCAATACTTGACCTTTCTCAAGTTTAGAGATGATTTCTTTTTTCTGTTCTTCAAGGTCAGCTTCAATAAGTGCCTTGTGAGAAACAACAACGTTTTTGAATTCATGGTTGATTTTAACCACTTTGAATTCCATTGTTTTATCAACGTACTGATCGTAATCGCGGATAGGCTTAACGTCAATCTGCGATCCTGGCAAGAATGCCTCAAGACCAAATACATCTACGATCATACCACCCTTAGTACGTGCTTTAACGTAACCCTTAACGATCTCATCGTTTTCGTGTGCTTCGTTAACACGGTCCCAAGCTTTGATAGAACGCGCTTTTCTGTGTGAAAGAACCAATTGTCCGTATTTGTCTTCTTGACGGTCAACCAAAACCTCAACAGTATCTCCTACTGCCAATTCAGGGTTGTAACGGAATTCGTTCAAACTAACAACACCTTCACTCTTAGAGTTGATGTCGATAATTACTTCACGGTCAGTCTTGCCGGTAACCTTACCTTCCACTACTTGGTGCTCGATAGAAGAACCTAATGTTTCTTCATACATAGCAGCCATTTCTTCTTGAGCTTTAGCAGTCTCTTCGTTACCGCCTTCTAGATCAGCCCAGCTAAATGGAGTTTCTTCTACAGTTTCCTCAACTCGTGTTTCGTCTGTATTTTCTTCGGTAGTTGCGACTTCCTGAACCGGAGTCTCTTGTTGTACCTCTTCTTGTGGTACTTGATTCTCTTCTGACATGAGAGAAAAAATTGTTGTATTTCGGATCCTAGTGCACACTTCCCATTGGCCCGAAAGTGGTTATATTTTTTTCAGTTTCTTTCCGGTCGTGCACTTCATGTCCGAAAAGGGCTGCAAATATATGACTTTTAAAAACATAAAACCACTGGAAATCAAACAAAAAGCCCTGAATCATTTTCATGTTTCAGGGCTTGTAAAAACTTCTGTTTTATTGACTTAAGCCAATTTCTCTTTCAATAGTTCCGTAGTCGTCGAACCAGGTCGCTCAATTGGCATTCCCATTGCGCGGTCCCAAATCAAGTTAGACAAGGTTCCCAATGAACGGGCAACACCAAACAAAACGGTGTAGAATTCGTATTCAACTAATCCGTAATGGGTTAATAATTGACCACTATGCGCATCTACGTTTGGCCAAGGGTTTTTAACCTTTCCGGTCGCATTCAAGATATCAGGAACGACTTCGTAAATCATACTTACGATCTTAAACAACTCCGAATTTGGCATCTTAGCCTGAGCAAATTCGCGCTGTGCAGTGTAACGTGGATCTGTTTTACGAAGTACTGCATGACCAAAACCAGGAATAACTTTTCCATCCGCTAAAGTCTTCTTGCAGTAGTTTGCGATCTGTTCTTTTGTTGGCAATCCACCGCCCAATTCTTGACGCATATTGTTGATCCAACGAATCACTTCTTGATTTGCCAAACCGTGCAACGGTCCAGCTAAACCATTCATACCTGCTGCAAAGCTTAAGTATGCATCACTCAAAGCAGAACCAACCAAGTGCACCGTATGTGCACTAACGTTTCCACCTTCGTGATCAGCATGAATGGTCATGTAAAGACGCATCAACTCCTTGAACTCATCGTTATCGAATCCAAGCATATGTGCGAAGTTACCCGCCCAATCAAGTTTTGGATCTGGTTCAATGTGCTGGTCATTGTGGTACATACGGCGGTAAATGTATGCCGCAACACGTGGAAGACGCGCGATCAAGTTCATGCTATCCTCAAACGTTGCATCCCAATATTCAGACTTTGAAACGCCACCCATATATGCTTTTGCAAATTCACTCTCTGTTCTCATTGCCATGATAGCAATAGAAAACTGGGTCATCGGGTGTGTCCGATTAGGCAATGCATCAATAGCCTTGAATACGTGCACGGGAACATTACTTCTACGCACCCAAGCATTACTGAGTCGACGTGCTTGATCCTCAGTAGGAATCTCATTCATCAACATCAAGTGAAACAAACCTTCTGGCAATGGCTGCTCACCTCCTGGATACTTAGGTAGTTTCTGTTGCAATTCAGGGATGCTGTATCCGCGGAATCGAATTCCTTCTTCAGGATCCAATTTTGAGGTCTCACAAATCAATGCCGGCATACCACGCATACCGCCATACAATTGGCCTACTTTGATTTCTCCAATGGTCTTGTCTGAATTCTCTTTCAAGAATGCCTTGGTATCAGCAACAATGCCTGGGAAAATATCTCTGAACTGCTCTTTTATCTTGTCCATGATAGGTGGTTTTTGGGGTTATTTCAAATAGGGGAAGTTGGTACCCAAGAAAACTGCTCTATCACCGAGCTCTTCTTCGATACGAAGCAACTGATTGTATTTCGCCATACGGTCAGAGCGTGATGCCGATCCCGTCTTGATTTGACCTGTATTCAGCGCTACCGCTAAATCTGCAATAGTAGCATCCTCAGTCTCTCCACTGCGGTGCGACATCACAGCGGTCATCTGGTGACGATTCGCCAATGTTACTGTATTAATCGTCTCTGTAAGTGTTCCAATCTGATTCACTTTAACCAGCACTGAATTGGCACTACCTTCCTCAATACCGCGAGCTACTCGCTTCTCATTGGTTACGAACAAATCATCACCTACAAGCTGAACTCGGTCACCAATCTTCGCGTGAAGCTTAGCCCATCCTGCCCAATCATCTTCGTGAAGACCGTCTTCAATAGACGCAATCGGATATTTGTCAATCCATGTAGCCCAGTATTCCACCATTTCATCTGATGTCAACTCGCGACCGTCACTTTTATGGAACACATACTTGCCTTTTTCTTCATTGTAGAATTCTGAAGCAGCAGCATCCATTGCAATCCAAATATCTTTACCTGGAGTATATCCAGCCTTTTCGATGCTTTCTAGAATGATTTCTAGCGCTTCCTCATTGGAACCAATTGATGGAGCAAAACCGCCTTCATCACCAACGTTCGTAGAATATCCTTTGCTCTTCAATACCTTTTTCAGGTTATGAAAAACCTCTGTCCCCATACGCAATGCTTGGCTGAATGATTCAGCACCAAATGGCATTACCATGAATTCTTGGAAATCAATAGAATTGTCTGCGTGTGATCCACCATTCAAAATATTCATCATAGGAACTGGCAATGTGCGTGCATTCACACCACCTATGTAACGGTACAATGGCTGACCTGTGCTTTCAGCGGCTGCCTTTGCAACGGCCAAGGAAACAGCTAGAATGGCATTTGCTCCTAACTTTCCTTTGTTTTCCGTACCATCCAAATCCAACATGATTTGATCGATAGCGGCTTGTTCTGTTACAATTTCACCTTCCAATTCAGGTCCAATGATATCGTTCACATTATCAACTGCCTTTAAAACGCTTTTACCCATGTAATAGGTTGGATCTTCGTCACGAAGTTCCACTGCCTCATGAATACCAGTGGACGCTCCGGATGGAACCGCAGCACGTCCCATGGCTCCACTAGAAGTGATTACATCAACTTCAACAGTTGGGTTACCGCGAGAATCAAGGATTTGTCTTGCGTGTACATGCGTAATTACAGACATAATTTTTTCAGTTTAGAGTGTTAGTTCAATTTTAATTCGCGGAAGCGTGGTTCTTAATTTCCTCTATGAATTGGTCAAATAAATATCTACTGTCGTGTGGTCCTGGAGAAGCCTCTGGGTGGTACTGCACAGAGAAGCAGTTCGCATCAGTGCGCTTAATTCCCGCCACTGTCTGATCATTCAAATGAATATGCGTTAATACGACTTTGTCCGATTTCTCTACATCCTCCATTTTCACAACAAACCCGTGATTTTGAGAAGTAATTTCGCCCAAGCCCGTCTCAACATTCTTTACTGGATGGTTGATTCCTCTATGACCATTATGCATTTTGTAAGTATTCAAACCACTTGCCAACGCAATCATCTGGTGTCCTAGACAAATCCCAAATACAGGGAGGCCTGATGAAATTCCTTTTGCCACTTCTTCAACAACCTCAGGCGATGCAGCAGGATCACCAGGTCCGTTGGAATAAAAGAGGCCATTAGGATTCCACGCCATCATCTCTTCAGTTGATGTATTGTACGGGAAAACTTTAACGCGTGCACCACGTTCGGTCATGCAGCGAATGATATTATTCTTAATACCTAAATCCAAAGCTGCGATGCGCACTTCACTTTCCTCAGGACCAACTTCATAAGGCTCCTTAGTGCTTACCACTGGCGCTAATGCCAATCCTTCCATTGAAGGACATTTCGCTAATTCTGCCTTCAAAGCATCAACATCATGAATCTCGGTTGAGATAACCGCATTCATTGCACCCGCATCCCTGATATGGCGAACCAAAGCTCTTGTATCAATATCGGCGATGGCTACTTTATTCTGTTTTTCGAAATATCCAAACAAGCTGTCACTCTTCCCGGCGCGTGATGCAACTTCACTGAAGTTTTTCGTAATTAAACCAGCAATCTGAATATTGTTGCTCTCGACTTCTTCTGCATGAACGCCATAGTTCCCAATATGGGATGTGGCCATTACCATCAATTGACCAAAATAACTTGGATCGGTAAAAATCTCTTGGTAACCGGTCATACCTGTATTGAAACAGATCTCACCATATGCCGTACCATCCAAGCCCGTTGAGGACCCGTGAAACAGCGTTCCGTCTTCTAATAACAAGACAGCTTTTTTCGTGGCGTTCTTCATGCGTAGTTGTATTCAAAAAAAGGGGGGAATTAGGCTGCGCCCAATTCCCCCCAAAGTTAATTAACAATGACCTATTTGGTGCATTATATATTCTTATTCAGCAGATTCCTCTTTAGTTTCAACCGCTGGAGCTTCCTCAGCCACCTCTTCTACCGCAGCCTCAACAGCTGGAGCTTCAGTTGTAGCCTTAGCACGACGGCTACGACGAGTAGTTTTCTTCTTCTCATCTTGACCGTAGATCTCGTTAAAGTCTACCAATTCGATCAAACACATCTCTGCATTATCACCTTGACGATTTCCCGTCTTAATGATACGAGTGTAACCTCCTGGGCGATCTCCAACTTTAGGAGCAACTACTGAGAATAGTTCAGTTACTACTTCCTTTTGACCAAGTACAGCAAAAGCAATACGACGGTTGTGTGTTGAGTTATCTTTAGAACGCGTGATGAGTGGCTCCACTACTTTACGCAATTCTTTAGCCTTCTGAACGGTTGTGTTGATGCGCTTGTGCTCAATTAGAGAACATGCCATGTTGCTCAACATAGCTTTTCTGTGCGCAGTCTTTCTGCCTAAGTGATTTACTTTCTTACCGTGTCTCATGCTTATTCTTTATCGAGCTTGTACTTGGAAATATCCATACCGAAGCTCAAGTTTTTACTTTCAACTAATTCTTCTAATTCAGTCAAAGACTTTTTACCAAAGTTGCGGAACTTCATCAAATCAGCCTTTGAATAGGTAACTAAGTCACCAAGAGTGTCTACTTCTGCAGCCTTCAAACAGTTCAAGGCACGAACACTTAGGTCCATATCGTGAAGTTTGGTCTTCAAAAGTTGACGCATGTGCAATGCTTCTTCATCGTAAGACTCTGCTTCTGAAGTCTCTTCGTCTTCCAAGCTGATGCGCTCGTCACTAAAGAGCATGAAGTGGTGGATCAAAATCTTCGCAGCTTCAGTCAATGCATCTTTCGGGTGAATAGAACCATCAGACTCAATCTCAAAAACTAACTTTTCAAAATCCGTCTTTTGCTCTACGCGGTAATTTTCTACCGAGTATTTAACATTCTTGATAGGAGTGTAAATACTATCTAGAGCTATTGTTCCTACAGGAGCATCCGCCTTCTTATTGAACTCAGCGCCAACGTATCCACGACCCTTCTCAATAACTACTTCCATGGTTAAGCTTACGCCTGCATCCATGTTACAAATAACTAGATCCGGATTCAATACTTGGAAAGCACTGATGTGAGAAGCCAAATCGCCAGCAACCAATTGCTCTTTGCCTGAAACAGTAAACTTAACCGTTTCTGTATCCATGCCGTCAATTTGCTGCTTGAAGCGCACTTGCTTCAGATTCAATACGATTTCAGTTACATCCTCGACTACTCCGTCGATTGTACTGAACTCGTGGTCAACACCTTCAATTCTCAAGGAAGTCAAGGCAAAACCTTCTAAACCTGAAAGCAATACTCTGCGAAGCGCATTACCTACTGTGAGACCATAACCTGGCTCCAAGGGGCGAAACTCGAACTGACCACTAGTGTCAGTTGAAGAGTTCATGATTACTTTATCGGGCTTTTGGAAATTAAGGATAGCCATATAATTGAGTATAAGGTGATTATTACTTAGAGTACAATTCGACGATCAACTGCTCCTTGATATTTTCAGGGATTGCATCACGTGATGGAACATTCAAGAACGTTCCTTCCATTTTACTCTCATTCCACTCCAACCATGGGTACTGCGCAGATGATCCTGAGAGTGCGTCAGTAATCACAGTCATAGACTTTGACTTCTCACGAACAGCTACTACATCACCAGGTTTAATTATCATAGAAGGAATATTTGCCACTTCACCGTTAACAGTGACGTGACGGTGACCTACCAACTGACGAGCCGCATCACGCGTTCTCCCCAATCCTAAACGGAACACTACATTGTCCAAACGACTCTCACACAATTGCAACAAAACATCACCTGTCTTGCCTTTGCTACGAGAAGCCTTATCAAACATTCTAGCGAACTGACGCTCAAGAATACCGTAAGTGTATTTTGCTTTTTGCTTTTCCTCTAACTGAACAGCGTATTCACTCTTCTTTCCGCGACGACGGTTATTACCGTGTTGCCCCGGAGGATATTTACGCTTTTCAAAAGAGCTATCTGGGCCGAAGATTGGCTCACCCATGCGGCGAGCGATCTTTGTTTTTGGTCCTCTATATCTTGCCATAATTCGTTCTTCTTTAAAAATTAAACGCGACGTTTCTTCGGTGCACGACAACCATTGTGTGGAGTTGGAGTGATATCAATGATCTCAACAACTTCGATGCCTAGGTTGTGAAGGGTACGAATAGCACTCTCACGACCATTACCTGGACCTTTTACGTAAGCCTTTACTTTTTTCAATCCTGCCTCCAAAGCTACTTTACCACAATCTTCAGCTGCCATTTGCGCTGCGTAAGGAGTATTTTTCTTTGAACCACGGAATCCCATTTTACCTGCTGAAGACCAAGAAATCACTTGTCCTTGAGCATTAGTCAATGAAATAATAATATTGTTGAAAGAAGAACCAATGTGCGCCTCGCCCATTGCTTCGATGCGTACTTTACGCTTCTTTACTTGCTTAGTCTGTTTCTTAGCCATAACTAACTATTATTTAGTTGCTTTCTTCTTGTTAGCAACCGTTTTTCTCTTACCCTTTCTAGTACGAGAGTTGTTCTTGGTACGTTGTCCACGCAATGGTAAACCTAAACGGTGACGAATTCCTCGGTTACAACCGATATCCATCATACGCTTGATGTTCAACTGAACTTCTGAACGCAACTCACCTTCTACACGGTACTCATCAGCGATGATTCCGCGAATAACTGTCAATTGATCATCGGTCCAATCTTGAACCTTAACATCTTCACTTACCTCTGCCTTTGCGAGAATCTCCTTTGAACGGCTCAAGCCGACACCGAAGATGTACGTCAGGCCAATAACACCACGCTTATTTCTTGGTAAGTCTACACCTGCAATCCTTGCCATAGTCTTTCTTTTCTATTATTGGTTAACCCTGACGTTGCTTGAACTTGGGGTTCTTTTTGTTAATAACATATAAGCGTCCTTTACGGCGAACAATCTTACACTCCGCGCTACGCTTTTTAATTGAAGCTCTTACTTTCATTTCCTTAGTATCTGTACGTTATACGAGCCTTCGATAAATCGTAAGGGCTCATTTCAAGTTTTACTTTATCACCAGGTAGCAACTTGATGTAGTGCATTCTCATTTTACCCGAGATGTGCGCAGTCACAACGTGACCATTTTCAAGTTCCACACGAAACATAGCATTTGACAATGCTTCTGTCACTGTACCATCCTGTTCTATTGCGCTTTGCTTCGCCATATTAACTGAATGTACTTTGAGTGTTTCTACCTCTTAACTTACCTGACTTCATGAGACCATCATAGTGTCGGTTTAACAAGTAGCTTTCTACTTGCTGTAGTGTGTCCAAAATAACACCTACTGTAATCAACAATGAAGTTCCACCATAGAAGTACGCCCATTGAGTATTCAATCCGACTACCATAGCTACGGCAGGAAGGATAGCAATCACTGCAAGCAACAACGACCCTGGGAAAGTAATTCTACTCAATACTGTATCTAAAAACTCTGCGGTTGGAGCACCCGGTTTAATTCCTGGAACAAAACCACCATTACGCTTTAGATCATCAGCAATATTATTGGTATTTACTTGAATCGCTGTATAGAAGTAAGTAAACACAATAATCAACAAGGCAAAAGTTAGATTGTACCACAACCCTTGGATATTTCCAAAGACTGTAATTAACCAACTAGCACCATCGCTCTCTGTACCACTGTACTGTAAAACCGTGATGGGAATAAACATAATCGCCTGAGCAAAAATGATTGGCATCACACCAGCAGCATTCACCTTTAATGGTAAGTATTGACGTGCAGATGGCGTTGCAGCAGCACGGCCACCAGCCGCAACTTGCTTTGCATATTGTACTGGAATTTGACGTACTGCTTGGGTTAGAGCAATTGCGAACATTGTTATCACGAACAATGCGAACAATTCAATAATAAATGCAACCCAACCGGCACCTTGGTTCACCTGAGACAATAACTCCTGCAAGAATGACTGAGGAAGAGTCGCGATAATTCCTACCATAATAAGTAGCGAAATACCATTACCAATTCCTTTGTCTGTGATACGTTCACCCAACCACATTGCGAAGATGGTACCCGTTGTAAGGGTAACCCATGCTAGGAACCAGAAGGTTCCAGGGTTAAGTGTTAGTTCAACACCTTGAGCGCTCAAGTTTGCCAAATAAGACGGCGCTTGAACACCTGCAATCAAAATTGTTAGATAACGAGTGATTTGATTCAACTTGCGGCGTCCACTTTCCCCATCCTTCTGCATCTTTTGTACAGCTGGAACAGCCATACCCATCAATTGAATGATGATTGAAGCGGAGATGTAAGGCATAATCCCTAGAGCCATTACGGAAGCGCGAGAAAAAGCACCACCAGTAAATGCATTCAATACGCCCAACAATCCTTCTGAGGTTTGTGCTTGTAATTGAGTTAAACTCTGTGGATCAACACCAGGAAGCAGAACCGTCGAACCAATTCTATATATCAAAAGCAATCCAAGAGTAGTTAGAATTTTATTCTTCAACTCTTCGATACTCCAGATATTTTTTATGGTCTCTACGAATCTTTTCATTGCGATTAAAGTGTCGTAGCAGAACCGCCTTGAGCTTCAAGGGCAGCAACAGCTGATTTACTAAATGCGTGAGCAGTAATGTCAAGCTTCATGGTTACCTCACCACGACCAAGAACTTTAACTAATTCCTTCTTCCCAACTAGGCCATTGTTAACCAAGTCTTGGAAAGTAATAGTAGTAGTCAACTTCTTAGCTTCAACAAGAGATTGAAGCGTATCCAAGTTAAGTCCTTTGTATTCTACACGGTTTGGATTAGTGAATCCGAACTTAGGAACACGGCGTTGCAAAGGCATTTGACCTCCTTCAAAACCGATTTTACGGCTGTAACCAGAACGCGACTGTGCACCCTTGTGTCCGCGCGTAGAGGTACCTCCGTGTCCGGAGCCTTCACCTCTACCTACTCGCTTACGGCTGTGGGTAGCACCCTTCGCAGGTTTGAGATTTGATAAATCCATTTTTATCTATTGATTAATTAAAGTTCTACTACTTGAACAAGGTGACTAACCTTGCGTACCATACCCAAAACTTGAGGTGTGGCTTCTACTTCAACAGAAGCATTCATTTTACGCAATCCTAAAGCATCCATTGTAGCTTTCTGTCTTGCTGTACGTCCAATGACACTGCGTGTCTGTGTGATCTTGATCTTTCCCATTTCTAAAAAGATTATCCGTTGAAGACTTTATCAATTGAGATGCCACGTGTCTTGGCTACCGCCTTTACATCACGCATTTTGCCTAATGCATCGAAAGTAGCTTTTACTACGTTTTGTGGATTTGACGATCCCTTACTTTTAGCAAGTACGTCATGTACACCAACACTCTCTAGAACAGCACGCATTGCACCACCTGCGATAACTCCCGTACCGCTAGATGCAGGGCGCAAGAATACACGTGAACCCGCATATTTACCATTCTCCTCGTGAGGAATTGTTGTTTTAACTAGAGGGAATTTGAAAAGATTCTTTTTAGCATCTTCTACAGCCTTCGCTATAGCTTCACTAACCTCTTTAGACTTACCAGTTCCGTAACCAGCAGTACCCTTCTCATCACCAACCACTACGATTGCCGAGAAGCTAAAGGTGCGACCACCCTTGTTTACTTTAGTTACACGATTCACCGCTACCAAGCGATCAACCAATTCAATACCCGTAGGCTTTACTTTTCGTGCGT
>CAYNLA010000030.1:0-16764 GCA_964397915.1 uncultured Polaribacter sp.
GACGATAGTTTTCTGGATGAATGCCTTTTTTCATTTCGTTTTGTTTTATGTGTAGTCTGAGTTTTTGCCCAAACCCCTTGTTCAAAATTGGACCGCAAATATAGGGTAAATGTTCATAACTCACTCATTGCGAGTACAAAATTCATGGAGTAGCTTCGTGAGCATGAACCACTTGGTAAAAATAGGTCTTATTTTCCTTACGCTAAGCCTTTTTAGCTGCAGACAAACTATTGATTTTAAGGGAAGTAACATCGAACTTTCCTTTTCCCAAGACACCATTTACTTGGATACTGTGTTTACAGGAATTGGCAGTTCAACACGCCTTCTAAAGGTCTATAATACCAGCAACGAGAACATGACCATTGACCGAGTATACTTGGCCCGTGGGACGCAAAGCTATTACCGCATGAATGTGGACGGCATAAGCGACAAATCCGTTGAGAACGTCGAAATCTTAGCAGGGGATTCTGCATATGTATTCATTGAAATTAGTCCCGACGCCCAAGGTGCAACAGAAATGGTGTATACGGACAGTATTTGGTTTGAAAATGGGAACCAGCGTCAACACGTTGATCTTATAACCGCAGTCTGGGACGCTTACTATCATTTCCCAACGAACGTATTGACCATTGCACAACCCGAACCGTATCCAGCCATTAAAATCCCCTACTCCATCCTTCCTTGTAACGAAGTTTGGAACAATGATAAACCACACGTAATCTACGGATACGCCGTGGTGGATAGCGCATGCCAACTCACCATTAATCCCGGCACACAAGTTCACTTCCACAAAGGAGGCGGGCTATGGATTTACCGTGACGGGCAACTCATCGCAGATGGGGGTGCTAGTGGCGCCGCTAACATGGACAATCCTATTGTATTCCAAGGAGATCGACTTGAACCCAGTTATGAGTGGGTACCTGGACAATGGGGTGGTGTACTCGGCGGAATCTTCATGATGCGCAGCAGCCAAGCCAATGTGCTCCGAAACACCATTATCAAGAATGCTACAACGGGAGTCCGATTGGATAGCGGAGCCACCCTCCATGCCGAAAACGTTGCTATTACACACAGCTCTCGCGTGAACCTTTACGGAGGGTATGGAAATGCGAACCTCGAGAACTTCTTAAGCGGGCCCGCTGGGGTTTATGGACTTTACGGATTAGGCGGGCAATACGACGCAGTGAACAGTACCTTTCTCAATACTTGGAGCTATTCCACGCGTGGCGGCACGGCTGTTGGACTGAGCAATTATTTTGAGGACGGCAACGGAACAAGATATACACGTCCCATAAGTGCGCACTTCTACGAAAGCATTATTGACGGTTCATTAAACAATGAGGTAAGCCTAGCTATTGACCAGAGCGCCCTTTTTGATGTCGTGTTTAGGAAATCGGCCCTAACGATAGAGCCCAATCCCGATGGTGGACATTACGATTTATCGGACACTACCATGTTCTCAGGATCGGAGCTTTTCTTTAATGGAAGTTGGAACTATGTGCCCGGTCCCATTTTACCCAACAGTACTTTTTCCTATGTGCCCGACAGTCTAAATGCGTTGATTGAATCGGTCGCACGCAATCCTAACGGACCACTGTTTGACATTCATGGAAAGGAGCGTGGATCAATGCTTACGCTCGGAGTAACCGAACCTTTATAGGCTAAAGGTTTGCAAGGAATTGCATGGTGTTTACACCATCTGCATAGTCCCAAAGATCGGGCGCTTGTGCCTTGCCAAAAGGAATGTGTCCATGCCCCACAACGCATTGGATTTTTTCGCCCCACGCTGCAATCTTATCGATGGCTTGTGATTCATTTTCGTACCGGCTCACATGAAGGATACCTACAGGGGTATGCAACTCTTCATTCTCGCGTACAATGACAAAACCATTCTCAAGGAAGTCTTCCATGTTCAACAAGAACAATGCACGATAATAATCGTAATTGTTACCGTATTTGTTGTTGTTCACAACATCAGACCATTGAACAATACCAGCAAATACACGCTGAATATCGAAATCTGTAGGCGCTAAAATATGCCCAACGTTTCGGCATCCAAGCCCAAAGTAACGGAAGATGTCCTCTCCCAAGGCTTCAAGATCTTGGTCCGATTCTGTTCCGTTTAAATAAGCAATTGACGTACGATTCTTGCGAATGATGTTTGGGTATTTACCAAAGTAATACTCGAAGTAGCGAGCCGTATTGTCACTACCTGTTGCAATGACGGCACCCATATCGTTTAATTGGTCCACGAACACCCAATCCCCTTCAAATAAAGGGTCTTGACGCAACAATACAGTGGCCAGGACTGGCAATAAGGCATCGTCATCGCTACTCATCTTCACCACCGCGAAGTGACCAGAAAGGAATACACTTAAAAAATCATGCAGACCGACCAAAGGAATATTTCCTGCCATCACAATACCAACGCGGTGACGGTTAACCTCACGCAAACCGCCTTCACGGTCGCGCCACGCCAAAAGATTCTCACGAGTCAAGGCCTGACCCCACGCCCCGATGGCATGTAAGACGTTGGCCTCTGTAAACCAGCCATTGTGGCGCTGCGCTTTTGCTGCTGCCTCGCGAAGGGAACTGGCCAAATCCTCAAACCCTGCAGGCGCCGAAGAATCTGTTGCAACTGCGCGCATAAAAGCACCTAAGTTGGAAACTGCATCAATTCTATGGTCTGAGAAAAACATTCGCGCGTACCTTTGTGTTGGATTGCAAAACTAAAACACCTTACCTACATATGGCTATTAAAATCACAGACGAATGCATAAACTGCGGTGCTTGTGAGCCGGAATGCCCTAATAACGCCATCTACGAGGGCGCAATGGAGTGGCGATTCAACGAAGGAACGGACCTCAAAGGCAAGATTTTGACCCCAGGTGGGAAAGAATATGATGCCGATGAAGCACAAGAGCCGGTAGATTATGACGTTTATTACATCGTAACGGACAAATGTACCGAGTGTATTGGCTTCCATGAAGAGCCACAATGTGCCGAAGTATGTCCTGTAGATTGTTGCGTTCCTGATGAAGAACACGAAGAAACTGAGCAAGAGCTCATGGCCAAGAAAGATTTCATGCACTTTGAAGACTAAAATTCAAAGTACCCTCCTAGCGCTGTTCATTAGCACCGCACTACTCCATGGTCAAGTAACCGAGGAGCGCCTCGCGACACTTGGTCAGGATTACTTAATGCCGGCGAACTCGGCAATGGCAGATTCACTAGCAGGTGTTTTCGCCGATAGCCTTTGGGCATTTATTGCCCTCCCTTCTAACTACGGAAAAACACTACCTGGGGTACGTAACCTCAGTGTCCAATTGCCCGACGATCAGAGCTTTGCTCTTTATACTTGGTCTGTGCCACAGAGCGATGGGACTTTTAAATTCCATGGTTTTCTATGGAATAGAGAATGGAAAGGTCCATCTCGACTTGTTTTGGAAGATTACGGCACAGACGATGCGCCCTATCGTTGGCTAAAAGGCGGACAATGGGTTGGCGGTATTTGCTACGACATTATTACTACGCGCCACCGAGGGGAAAAGCATTATACCCTGTTGACATTCCGCCCCGGGAAACTTTACCACACAAAATATATTGATGCCATTGAGTTGGGCAAGAGTGCAGAACGCGTGCATTTTGGCTCACGTATTTTCAATATCCGCGCGAACGGAGACGAACGTTACCAGCGTCGGCCGTACCGAATCCAATTCCGATACAACAATGCCTTGACGGCAGCCGTACGCTACGACAAAACACATCGAGGCATCATCTGCGACCATCTAGCGCCCGCCAAAGCCGAACTTACGGAACGTTGGTTTGTCTATGGACCAGATTTCTCTTACGACAGAATCGTTTGGAGCGAGGGCAAATGGAACCTCGAAGAGGCCTATCCGTTGGTGCGCAATCTCGAAGTTGCCCCTACCAACGATCGCGTTCCCACAAATTTAGATCCGCGCCGCTAAGACGCGGCGCCCGAATAGGTATAAAATACGACCGGCGGCCCAAGGGCCGCCGGTCGCAATTAAAAGCGTAGCTTTTGGTTAGTGATTAAGCATCACAGGCATGACTAGCATGAGGAGGTCTTCTCCATCGTCCATGCCATCTGCCGGGATTAAAATACCTGCACGATTCGGCGCGGACATTTCCATACGTACATTATCGCAACTTAGATTGCCCAACATTTCTAATAGGAAACGTGAGTTAAATCCTATTTCCATGTCGTCGCCTTGATAATCACAAGAAATGCGCTCGTGTGCCTTGTTGCTGAAATCTGGGTCTTCTGCGCTAACTGAGATCTCTGCTCCTGCGAGCTTCAAGCGTATTTGATGCGTAGTTTTATTCGAGAAGATGGCCACACGCTTAACGGAAGACGAAAACGCACCGCGGTCAATCAACATAATATTTGGATTGCTTTGAGGAATTACGGCCTCATAATTGGGGTACTTGCCGTCGATTAATCGGCAAATCATAACAACATTGTCAAAAATGAACTGTGCATTCGTGTTGTTGTAGACCATCTCGACTTCAGAGCTGTCATAACTCATTGATCCACGAAGCATGTTTAATGGCTTCTTCGGCATAATGAACTCGGCCGTACTCGGTGCTCCTAGATCTGTTCTGCGGTAACGTACCAACTTGTGCGCATCCGTTGCTACGAAGGTCAAGCTGTTTGTATCAAATTGGAAAAACACCCCACTCATCACAGGACGAAGTTCATCGTTTCCTGCAGCAAACAATGTTTTTGAAATACCTGTCACCAAGGCTTCTGCCGGAATGGTCACTTTACTCGCATCCTCCAAGGCCGGGAACGTTGGGAATTCATCCCCATCGATAAAGGCCAAGCTGTACTTCCCGTAATCTGACGCCAGTTCAATGGTATGTGACGCTTCATCAAAGGTAAAGGTCAACGGTTGCTCCGGGAATGTCTTTAAGGTGTCCATGAGTACTTTTGCAGGGACTGCGGCGCTGCCCGTATCCTCACTTTCCACTTCTAGGTTCACACTCATCATGGTCTCGAGGTCGGACGCACTGATGGTGAGTTCTCCTTGCTTGAGCTCAAACAAGAAATTGTCCAAAATTGGGAGGGTATTGTTGCTCTGAATGATGCCGCCAATAAGCTGCAACTGCTTCAAGAGTTTAGAACTAGATACAATAAACTTCATCGCATGAATGATTTAAAAGCGTGTCTAACAAATATAAATGGGCAAGGGCCTTTTTACCCCTGTAGTGCCCGATTTTATTATGCACAATTGTTAATAATCAAATAGAGGATAAACAGCTGTTATTCAGCAAAATCCCATCTCGATTTTAATAGGTTCTGCCAGCCGTAGCGTTGAATCAGCGCCATGCGGCCGTCCGGTAATTCCGCATAAAAACGGTCAGGATCCCATCTGTGGGGAATTCCTTCTTCATTAAGTTGCTCACGATCAGGTTTTTTCCAGAAAGCACGCGTGGTTAAAACCTCACCATCCGCAGTATGAACGTGCAACTCAAAGGCTGGAGGAGCCGAAAAAATGCTGTCTTTCTTCTCCCAGATGTTATCGCTCGGAATGATTGCCCCTTCGTATTTCAACGTCTCTATGCTGCTTACCACAGTGATTAGTGATAATGGATTTGACACGTTCAAAGGCTCAAACTCGCCACCCACCAAGGCCCAACTTGCAGCATCTGAGGCAGGCTCAGCGAGGGTCGAACCATCCGTACCCATTCGGACTCGTGTAATCATCCAACCATCACTTGGGACTGCAGGTATTGACATCTCCACAGACTTTATTGCCTTTGGCGCTAAACCATATATGGTTCGGTTACGCCAAAGATTTTCCTCGGTAAAAAATCGAGTAGTTAGGTAGCCATTGAACCCTTGAATGTATACCGCAAACGGAAGATCCGAACCGATCATCTTATAGTAAGTCCCCAGCATATCAGGCGTTTCCGTACCTACGATGTATTGTTTGACCAATTGGTCGCCGGCATAGACCTCTACCCACTTCCCATAGACCTCCATGCGTTTATTCACCTCTTCTACTGCACTTTTCTGCACAAAGTGTTTCAAAGTCACTTTTGATAAGGTTTCCAAAAGCACTTCAATGGCGTCCTGACGAACCGGCCACTTGCCTTCACCAACAACCCACCCATTATTGCCTCGCTCTAGAACCACTTCAGACGGTTGCTTATCGCGAATAACGACCTTAGTGATGGCAGCGGTATCCGCAAATGCGAAGTCATATTGGGCCTTTAAGGCCTCCAGACCGTCGCTCGCCGGTTGTTGACAGGCGGAGATGGCAAAAGATAAAATGACAATGTATTTAAAGGCGCGCATAAGCTCGTTTTCGTTGAAGGTAAAAGATTAAAGATGCAAGAAGCAGCAGCACTTCTGGCAAGGCGACGTTGATCAGTTTCCATTGATTGGCTTCATCAACGATCTTTTCGCCATTAAGCAATCGGAGTTTAACATCGCGTGTACGCGTTTGCATCAATCCTATGTCATCGAGCATATAATCAACAGTATTCAGCACAAGGTCATCATTTCCATATTGAATTCCTGTGTACTGGTCATAGCCTAGAGGCAGTGGTTGGCCGCGTGGCAATTCAGGATTGATAAGGTTGACTTGGTTGCGAATGAAATCGCCATCGCTGAAGATGGCCATCGCTGTCTCGGTACTCTTCTTAAGCTGTGGTATTCCCTTTCCAGCTTTAGGCGCAAGTCGATTCGCATAGGCACTCTCAAAAGTTCCTTCGAGTACTACCCCCGCCATAACATCGCGTTGGGTGAACCCGCGTGGATCTGGTCGATTGTACAGCAATTCAAGACTAACCGTGTGGGGGGCTGCAACCGCACGCGCATTGGCTGAACTCAATAACAGCGGTGTTTGTACCACATTTGGAACGTCGAGTAACTCAAGGCTGGAGCTAAATTCACCCTTCACAGCATTCATATTTGCCACCGCTGGATGCTTCGTGGCACCCCATAATGGAAAATAAACCCAAGGGTTTACGCTGCGTCGATCATTGACACCCGCACAACGCACATCTTGCACAAGATCCGCGTTAATTCGAACCCCGTATTTGAAAAGTAAATCAGTGAGTCCTAAATCGTAGATGGTTGGATATGCTAAGAATTCCGGGCCAAAGCTAAGGCTGTCCATTTCGGCATGCACCCCATCAATAAACCAAAGCATTTTTCCTCCGCCCATAATGAATTGGTCCAGCAGGTATTTGTCCAATTCGTTGAACGGAGTGGTCGGCTTCGCTACAACTAATAAGTCATAGGTGTTCATTCGGCGTACCATATCGCTTATATCTGCATCGCCATTCGCGTCCGCCTTATAGGTCTGCATTGAGAACCTGTCCACCGTATAATTCTCGCTCAACGCCATTCCAATACCGGCCGTTTGCACCGCACTCAGTTCACCGTGACCGGTGACCATACCTACCTTCGGCTTATCTTCAACGAGAAGTGCGTTCAGCGCGCGTGCAAGATTGAATTCCAATTGTTGAATAGAAATATTGACTTGTTCTGCTGGATCAAAGACCATGACATTTTCCAGAAGGACCGCACTCACCTCCTTCTCTCTGTAGGCCATCGTTGCTCCAGGGAATACATTCAAGACACGCTGTCCATCCGTTTTTTGCACCTGGAGTTGAACTGCATTAATGCCCTTGGTGGCCAATTGATTTTTAAACTCAGTAGAATTTTCAACTGAACTTGGATTGATGAACTCGAAGAAGATGTTGCTATTCTGTGCAACCCATTCCTCAAGCATGTAGCGCGTTTCTATTTTCAAACGT
Source organism: uncultured Polaribacter sp. (assembly GCA_964397915.1). GTDB lineage: Bacteria > Bacteroidota > Bacteroidia > Flavobacteriales > Schleiferiaceae > UBA10364. Next base: position 7,798 of record CAYNLA010000030.1, read on the forward strand.
TCGAAGCCGGCAGGGAATTCTCCTTCGAGGTATACATTGATCAATAGCGGCTCCTCCACCCGGTCTAAAAGACTCTGGGTCCCTTCGCTCAAACTGTAGCGCTTCTCCTCCGTCAAGTCCCAACGCACATGCAATAAATGACCAAGTACGACCAATGCAATGGCAGCTATTGGATAAGGCAAGAACTTTCGCCATGGCGAACGCAAATGGTTCTTTCCTAATACGGCCAGAGATAATCCAAAAAAGAGCAACACCACCGAAACGAAATAAGCCAAGTCTCTTAAGTCTAAAACTCCTCGCGCCATACTGATGTAGTGCTCGTTCATTCCGAAATTCCGCACGGTCAATTCCCATCCTGAAAACTTGTATAAATCGGCCAAGGATTCAAAACCCAGGTACATCCCAAAACTCATGGCTACCGCCAAAACAAAAGCAACGACATTGTTCGAGGTCAACGCACTAGCAAATACGGAGACTGCGGTATAGGCTGCACCGAGCGCCAACAATCCTATGTACGAACCTATGGCTGCTCCCCAATCGAGATTCCCTACAGGAGAACCCAAGACGCGCACACTCCATAGATAGACCAGCGTTGGCAAGATTGAAAGCAACACTACGGTGAACGTACCTAGGAACTTTGCCCATATCAATTGTGCAAGAGAGAACGGACGAACAACCAAGAGTTCCATCATTCCAGATTTCAGTTCATCACTGAACGTCCGCATACTGATTGCGGGAATAAGGAATAAAAACACCCAAGGTGCCAATCCAAAGTAATTTTCTAATGTCGCATATCCGCCCTCAAGAATATTAAATGGACCATTGAATACCCATAGCATCAGTCCATTAATTAGAAGGTAGATACCAATAATGAGATACCCTAGGACTCCTGAAAAATAGACTTTGAGTTCCTTCTTTAATTGTGCAATCATGCTGTTTCGCTATGTAATTCGTCACAAGTCCAAGCCGAGGCTTTCCCAGTGAACAATGCTTTTGTTTGAGGCCAGACTTCCGCAAAAACCGCGCTATGACGGTACGCCTCTAAATATTTTTCTGCCTCCCAAATGCTGTACGTAAAATAGCAGTTTGAAGAAGCCAACAATTTAACATTCATACAACCTTCGGCCCCCGCAATTTGCTTTTTGTAATGATCAAACAAAGCTTCGAAGGCTATGCCATCCTCCGAATTAGGGACGATCGGTAATTGAACTATTCTAGTAATCATACGAAGTCTATTCTCACCCAATCGTGGAGGTTCAACCCAAGCAACTCGTTCGAGCCCTTGATGTGTTCGCCACCGCTTTTGCCAACTGCAACACACAACGTTCCAAAATCGTCCCAAAGTGCAGCGATCTTGCCTTGAGGCACATCTCCAATTCTCTCATAGAATTTGGATATGCTTCGATTACGTGAAGTCTCCACAGAAGCGCGACGACCTTGCTGAGCTCCCTCAAACATTGACTTTGTAATATTGGTAATGCAAGTACCGTAATGGTCGATATAAACTACGTGCCCGCGAATGGCATGATCATCCACCACTGGAACTTGACTTTTAAGTCGTTTAATACTTTTAACGCTCGGACCCAATAAATCTACTTTCCCTCCTTCTGCCAAATGCGAAGCTGCCGCTGCAAATAACCCGTTCACATCCATTGGGTCTACACCCCGGATATCTAAAATTCGGGCGGCCACAATCTTTGCACCATCGAGCACAGTAGCTAGTATTCCATTATTGGGGGCCAAGAAAAATTGGCCATCCGCCTTCATGCAGATGTAATCCAACCCTTCCCTGGGTGCACTACCTACAAACATTACATGAATGCTTCCTGGAGGAAAAGCCTGGTAGGAACGCTTGAGTAAGAAGGCGCTTTGCAACACATTATGCGGCTCTACATCATGACTCAAGTCCACCCAATTCAGGTTTTTCACCCTTCGGATAAACTGGGCTTTTGCCACAGCTACGCTAGGGTCTTTTAATCCAAAATCAGAAGTTGCTGTAATTACCGCCATAGAGGGGCCAATGCCGCGTTGAGTATTGATGAAAATGTAGTTACTTTGTCAAAAGTAAGGCAATTCCGCCTTCTATTTCATCAAGTAAGCGAGCAGTAATTGACAGAACGCGTTTTTGAACTCAACGGAGCTGAGCCTGCCCAATTATACGGCCCCAGCAATACCTTCTTAAAGCAGATTGGAGTGCACTTTCCAACGCTTAAAATTGTCGCACGCGGTCACCAAATAAAAGTGACCGGTCCTGGCGAGGTAATGGACGAATTTGAGGACAAACTCGAGGCCATACTTGCCTACGTCAGCACGAACAAAACACTGGATCAACGGGCCTTTGATCATTTAATTCAAGCCCAGGACGCGGCTAAAGTGAATCAGACCTTACTGAAAGACGATGTCATTTTACACGGTCCAAACGGTCGTATCATTAAAGCTAAAACCGTCAACCAAAGCCGATTGATTGAGACCTCAATGGTCAACGATCTCGTCTTCGCCATCGGGCCGGCGGGTACCGGCAAAACCTACACTGCTGTTGCACTGGCCGTACGTGCCCTGAAAAATCGCGAGGTACGACGCATCGTTATGACGCGTCCAGCCGTTGAAGCCGGCGAAAATTTAGGATTCCTACCGGGGGATTTAAAAGAAAAATTGGACCCCTACTTGCAACCGCTCTATGACGCTCTTCGCGATATGCTGCCGAAGGAAAAGCTGGAGTATTTCCTCGAAAACAAAACGATTGAAATTGCACCACTGGCGTTCATGCGCGGACGTACCCTCGACGATGCATTTGTAATTCTCGATGAAAGTCAAAACACCACGACGTCGCAGATGAAAATGTTTTTAACCCGTATGGGCGAAAATGCGCGATTTATAATCACAGGGGACACCTCTCAAATCGATCTTCCTAAGCACCAAAAAAGTGGACTTAAAGAAGCGGTCTCTAAGTTGGAAGGCTTGAAGGGCATCGGCATTATCAAATTGGACGGACGAGATGTACTCCGTCACCCACTAGTCAAACAAATTATAAAAGCATACGAGCAAAAAGATTGATCATGAATCAAGAACCAGAATACCAATTCTCAGGATTAACAAAGTTTTACCGCGGCAAGGTTCGCGATGTATATACCATTGGCCAAGACGTCTTAGTGATGGTGGCATCCAACAGAATTTCTGCTTTTGACGTGGTGCTTCCACGTCCGATTCCGGGCAAAGGACAAGTATTGAACCAAATTGCCGAGCACTTTCTGGAAGCTACGAAGGACATCGTTCCTAATTGGCGTTTGACAACACCAGACCCACAAGTTACCATTGGCCATCGCGCCGAACCATTCAAGGTAGAGATGGTCATTCGAGGTTACCTCGCAGGACATGCAGCGCGCACCTACAAGAGCGGTCTTCGCGAATTGTGCGGCGTGGCATTACCTGAGGGAATGAAAGAAAACGATGCGTTCCCAGAGCCAATTATCACTCCTGCCACCAAGGCGGACCATGGCGCACATGATGAGGACATTTCAAGAGAAGATATCATTGCGAAAGGCATCGTGAGTGAGGCCGACTATATTCAATTGGAAACCTACACGCGTGCGCTATTCAAGCGCGGACAGGAAATGGCAGCGGCTCAAGGTTTGATTCTCGTGGACACCAAATATGAATTTGGGAAATTAGCCGATGGCACCATCGTTCTTATCGATGAAATCCACACACCCGATAGCAGCCGTTATTTCTATGCTGAGGGCTATGAAGCTCGTCAAGAGGCGGGAGAACCTCAGCGCCAACTCAGTAAGGAATTTGTTCGTGAGTGGCTTATGGAAAATGGTTTTCAAGGCAAGGAGGGCCAACAAGTGCCAACAATGACCGACGATTTCGTGGATTTAGTGAGCAGCCGTTACCAAGAATTGTTTGAGCGAATTACCGGTAAAACTTTTCAACCAACACCAGAAGAGGGCGCCGAAGAACGTATTAAATTGAACGTAGAAAAGTACTTGGCGACTTTTTGGGAATAACGAGTCAAGGAGTTTGGCCTAGATTTTGAACTACGAGAGCCATGAGAAAGCTGTTTATTATTTTCATGTTGTTTGGAGCAGGACTTCAAAGCCATGCTCAGTTCAAAATATTGCGTTTTGGGGTGAAGGGCGGTATCAATTACCCTCAAGCCAACATCAGTACGCAAGACCTCATAGATCTCTACACCAATCAGAATTACAGCATCACTGATGTTCAAACGGATGTAACCAATGGCTTTAATTTCGGAGGTATTGCAAGAATTGCTGTGCCCTTAATCCCGGCCTACATTCATGGAGAAGCACTTTATACCCAATTTAATCAGAACCTACTGATTGTTGATAACGGTCAGAATGTCGATATGAGCACTACGGTCCAACGCTTGGACTTTCCCATAAGTGCAGGCATGAAATTTGGGCCCGCTTGGGCTGGATTGGGCGCCACACCGTCCATCCCCTTCGCCAATGCCAATGATATTTGGACGCCGGATACCGAAGCACAATTTACCTGGGGCTGGCACATCCATGCTGGACTAAAACTGTGGCGTCTTATGGGTGAAGTTAAATACGAAGGCGGTTTCGGAATGTTGGCACAAAACGTCTCATACAACTACGACGGCACCGATTACAATTTCAATCTGGATGCGCGAAACAGCCAGTTGGTAGTGAGTGTTGCTTATCTCTTTAAATAGTAAGCAACTTTAGATACCCCTTATTCCAGAAATGACTGATGACGCCTACCGTATAGGCATCACTCTCCAGGTCTACCATGCGTTTTTTGAGTTGTGGCCGATTCAACCCATCGGTACTTAAGTAGAAATAGGTATATCCTAATACTCTACTTTGTTCCACAATAACAGCACATTTCTCTTGTCCCTTTCTACCCGGGCCAACCAAAATAGCTTCATCCGGCAACATCGCTTTGCGCATCTCGAACAGAGGAATACTTTTTTCTGTTGGGCTCCAAACAAGTGGCTGGGCATGTTTTTCATAATGCGGACGGTCCTTGTCTAGTAAGAATGATTTCGGATCCAATTTATGCTCCATCATCAGGCGCTGCAACCAGGGATACAAACGCTTCGGGCTTTCAAAGTAAAATTCAGGAAGTTGGTGACGTATGGGGAAAACCTTGACGAACTCAACGGAAGAACTCTTTTTCGGTTCAGGAAAAATCCCGTAGCTCAGTAGTTTCTTCTTTTTTACAGCATTGTAAATGGGGCGATGCAACTCAACCGTTTTGTGGTAGAGTATTTCGGCAATAGCCTCATTACCAATGTCCTCTACTTCAAGCCGAGTTGCTTCCACTTGCAAGGCCAAGGCAACTTTGTTATCCGCCACGAAATGACGATTTATACTATTCTGCAAGTCCTTGCTTGACCCAATGTATATGATTTCATCATCGCCATTAAAGATGTAATAAATCCCCACTTTATTCTGCAGGTTTTTGACTTGCTCTTTGAAAGGGTTCTTTGAAATACTTGCGTCACGACTGATATGTACCTCTTGAAAAACGGAAGAGCGATCTTTCTCAAGCAAAATCTTCAACAAATCAACCGTTATACGTGCATCCCCCTCGGCTCTATGACGAGCAGCATTGACCAAGGCCAACTCTTTACTTACCGTCTTTAAACCGTAGTTTTCCCAATCTGGAAAAATTCGCTCAGCATAGGGTATGGTATCTAATGTCGCCCGATGGTAGTCAAATCCTAATGCTTCAAATTCTTGCTGAAAAATGCGGTAATCAAAACCAATATTGTGCGCCACGAAAGTGCAATCTTCCGTAATCTTTACTACGCGCTTCGCCAATTCATAAAACTTCGGTGCCGTGCGTACCATTTTATTGGTGATTCCGGTGAGTTTCGTAACGTAAGGATCTATTGCTTTTTGTGGATTGACCAAAGAGACCAATTGGTCTACTATTTCCCCATCTTGAAGTATGAAAATCGCAATGTCGATGATTTTCTCTTCGCCCCAGGCCCCTCCAGTACATTCTATGTCTACAACAGCGAATCGCATCTTCAATAGTTTCTAGCTCCAAATATTGACGAACCGATGCGAACATGTGTCGCGCCACATTCCACTGCAATTTGATAATCTCCACTCATCCCCATGCTGAGTATGTCCCATCCGCGAGAAGCCCCGAGGGCATCAAAAGCGGTTTTCAAACTCATGAATTCTGAGCGAATCTGGTCATGATTGTCCGTAAACGTTGCCATGCCCATAAGACCGCGAACGCGTACGCTTGAATATTGATCCAAATCAACCACTACTTCCGCCAATTCAGCCGGGTCAAAACCAAATTTAGTCGCTTCTTGAGCGATGTGCACCTGCAGGGTACAATCGATCACACGGTCCACCTTCTTCGCTTGCTTATTGAGCTCTTGCAATACTTTAAGACGGTCTACCCCATGAACTAGGGAAACAAATGGCGCCATGTATTTAATCTTGTTGGTCTGAACATGACCGATCATGTGCCAGCAAATATCCTTTGGCAAGACCTCAAATTTATCGGCCATCTCCTGCACCTTATTCTCACCAAAGTGGCGTTGACCTGCAGCATATGCTTCTTCTAATAGAGCAACAGGCTTGGTTTTGCTAACGGCAATTAGCTCAACCTGCGAAGGAAGTTGGGACTTTATTTCTTGTAATGCGGAAGCTATACTCATTTGAACACGTGAAGCAATAAACCACTGCGAAGTTTGGGCTCAATATACGTGCTCTTTGGAGGCATTGAGCCCCGGTTGTGCGCAATTTCTTTCAATAGTTTTACACTAACCGGAGGCAAGCGAAAACCCAATCCATACCCTCGTTTAGTCATTGAAACACTGAGATCATCTTCGCCTTGACGCACGTAGGTGATGCGCGAATCGTTACGTTCATCTTGAACGTCCAGCACAGGGCGTAAAATGGTATCCAGCAATAGTTGGGTCGCTAAAACTTCATCAGAAGATTTCTGCTTATGATTCAATGCATACCATTGCCCCTCCCAGTACATTTCAAAGTTACAATGGGTAAAATCTGCTATGGGTCGAGGTATGGGTATTACTTCATAAGTGCTTTCTAAATCTTTTGGAGAAAACACGCGATCTTCAAGCCGCATCCAACGTTCAAAAGAGTCAATATTTAATTGATCCTCGCCCATAAACATGCACATTACTCCTTGGGCCAAAGGATTATCCGGGTTCCCATTTGCCACGCGAACTGAAGAAGCCAACCTATGGTGACCGTCGGCAATGTATTTGGTTCCAGCAGATGCAAAAAAGTCTTCTAAGTCTTTAACGCGCTGAATGGGTACGGGCCAAAGCTGATGCAAATAGCGGTCGGTAGAGGAGAATTCGTATTCGGGCCGGTCCAATTGAACCTCAGCAAGGATTGCATTAAAAGCAGCATTAGCGGCTCCAAAAACTAAAACGGGCTCCGCTTGAAACCCCGTGATGTCCAAGTATTTCTCGAAAAGCTGCTCACGTTGCTCAAGCGTTTTTTCATGGGGCAGTGTATGTCCATTCGCCAAGCTTTGGGCATCCAACAAACCGATTACACCTATAAAATCGTGTACCGGTGTTTTTTGCCTGTAGATATAATACGTTGGCGCTTCATCTTTCATAAAAACCCCTTCATCCATAAACGCATCAAACCTGCCTCGCACCGCGCTGAAACGAAGTTCATGGGTTGCATCAGGCAAGGCCCCTGGATTGATGACATGCAAAAAAGTATATGGATTGTTTTCAAGCTTGTCTTCAAGCTCATAGGGCTCGTAGCTGATGTACGAGCGTGTTGCAACCAGGTACGCCTTGTCCCGAGTTGGGCGGGTGGCTTTGAAGGGATGTAACATGTTGGTGGTTCTCTTTGGGTCCCTCCAAGGTACGCCGACCGCTCAATATTCCCCAACAAAAAAGCCCCGCTGTGCGGGGCTTTTTTACAATATTAAAATTTTTGCTTTACGCTTCTGCTGCCAACGCATCGATGTGCGCCGCAAGCTCAGTTCCAATGCGGTCTTGCGCTTCACCCGTAGCTGCACCAATGTGCGGTGTCAAACTCACTTTACCGTTCATCAAAACTTTGATGGCTGGCGTAGGCTCGTTCTTGAAGACATCCAAACCGGCACCTGCTACTTTACCGCTTTCAAGTGCGTCCAACAAAGCTTCCTCGTTGATTACGCCCCCACGAGCTGCGTTCAACAAGAATACACCGTCTTTCATCTTTGCTAATTCAGCTGCTCCGATGAGGTCACCCCCCGGTACGTGCAATGAGATGAAATCGCTCTCAGCCAACACACCTTCAAATCCAACATTCTTACATGTGAAGGTTGCTGATTGACCGTCGAAGAAGTTCAATTCAACATCGACATCATTATCGTGCATGTCTGAGAATACCACACGCATACCTGCACCAATGGCAAGTTTTGCTAAGGCCTGGCCGATGCGACCGAATCCGATAATACCTAGGGTACGTCCCTTAAGTTCAATACCATTGGCATACGCTTTTTTCAATGCTGCAAACTGTGTATCGCCATCTAGAGGCATTTGACGGTTCGAATCATGAAGGAATCGGACCAACGAACGCATATGCGCCATGACCAATTCAGCTACAGAATCTGACGAAGCTGCAGGTGTATTGAACACCTTCAAACCTTTGCTGCGGGCATATTCCACATCTATATTATCCATACCCACTCCCCCGCGGCCAATGCCTTTGATAGAGGGACATGCATCAATCAGCGCTTGACGAACTGTGGTTGCTGAGCGCACCAAAATAACGTCAACCTGATTTTCGTTGATATAATTTTCCAATTGGTCCTGAGCCACCTTCGTGGTGATCAGTTCGTGGCCAGAGGCTTCGATTGCCGCTGCACCTGATGCAGAAATACCGTCGTTTGCTAAGACTTTCATGCGTATTGTTTTTCTAATTCTTTCATACAATCTACCAATGCTTGAACACTATCGAGGTCCATTGCATTGTACAT
>CAYNLA010000031.1:0-16526 GCA_964397915.1 uncultured Polaribacter sp.
TCGAAGGTGGGTTTTCTGCTTTTTGCGCACAGCTGAATGCAGTGTTGTATATTGCTAGAAATACAACCTCTAATGAAGAAATTTCTTGCCCTTGGTTTGCTGTTTGGCCTTTTCGCCTGTGGTGTACAGCCGGAAAAACCAAGGTTGACAAACGCAAACTATGAAGGGTGTGAGCACATCAAAAATGCCGATACTCAATTCGAGTGTTTCAATAATAAGCTTGGGTCATACTTGGCGGACGCTTACATCTATCCTGAGGCCGCCCGATCGTTGGGTGTCGAAGGAAAAATTTATGTGAATTTCGTTGTAGAGGCGGACGGGTCAATCACGAACGTAAAAGTGGTTAAGGGATTGGATGCGTTATTAGATGCCGAGGCTGTTCGAGCGGTCCGCTCACTTCCGAAAATGATACCGGCAACCTATGATGGAAAGCCGGTGCGTATTCAATACACGGTTCCGATCAATGCATCGCTAAAATAATTGGTTCCCAATGGCCTGCTTCGGGTCGAATGTTCTAATTTCGAATCTCTATGAAAGACGGCGCTAAACAGAGAAAATACGACGAGGCCTACCTGCGCATGGCAGAAGAATGGGCCAAGCTTAGCCATTGTACCCGGAAAAAAGTCGGTGCGTTAATTGTTAAGGATCGCATGATTATTTCCGATGGTTTTAATGGCACGCCAACTGGATTTGAAAATCCTTGTGAAGACGAGGAAAATTATACGAAGTGGTATGTATTGCATGCAGAGGCAAATGCCATTTTGAAGGTTGCCTCAAGCACCGCCTCCGCTCACGGCGCCACCCTGTATTTGACGTTGAGCCCCTGCAAGGAATGCAGCAAATTGGTTCATCAGGCAGGTATCAAAAGAGTGGTTTTTCGTAACAAGTACAAGGACGATACAGGCTTGGCCTTCTTGGAGAAAGCTGGCGTTCAGATTGAACAAATGGAGGGAATTTGAGGCCACAACGCATAATCATATGGGTTACCGCATTTTTTGTGGTGGGAATTTGGGTAGGACTGAATTTCCGTGAAGCCGTCTACATTGAAAATGGATCCACCTTGGACCGATTTTTTCGTTACCTCGAAAACGAATACGTTGACACCTTAGACATTCCATCACTCGAACAAGATGCGATGGACTACATTCTGTCAAATCTCGACCCACACAGTGTATTAATACCACAAGAAAACGAAGCGGAAATTTCTGAGCGTATGCAAGGAAGTTTTTCAGGCGTAGGGGTTGAGTTCACTATTTACAGAGATACTTTGGTCTTCGTCCACATCATGGAGGGCGGTCCTGCTGAAGATTATGGCTTGCAGGCGGGCGACCGTATTTATGCCATAGATAATGATACTATTGTAGGTCCAGACTTGACCAATGAAGTGGTCACTGAAAAAATTAAAGGCCCAATTGATACCTATGTCGTGTTTAAGATCAAGCGCGATGGGTTGTTGCTTACCGCTGCGGTTCAGCGCGGTATGATTCCACTTGAGAGTGTAACGGGCACCAGGATGTTTGGTCCAATAGGCTACACTCGAATCGAACGATTTGCGGAATCAACTTACGAGGAGTTGGTGGATGCACTGGAAGAATTAAGTGCCCAGGGCATGCGTGCTCTTGTCCTTGATTTAAGAGATAATCCCGGGGGCTACCTGCATGAAGCGGTAGATATTGCCGATTTGTTTTTAGAGGAGGGCAAGACCATCGTAAGTACAAAGTATAAAAATGGTCGTACGAACATCGCTGAGGCTACGGGTCTAGATGGCTATGAAGATCTGCCCATTCATATTGTGATCAACGGGCAGAGCGCATCGGCCTCTGAAGTAGTTTCTGGAGCGCTTCAAGACCACGACCGCGCGACTATTTACGGCTCGACCTCCTTTGGGAAGGGACTCGTTCAAGAAGATAAAATTTTACCCGATGGCTCTACTGTGCGCTTAACAGTAGCCTACTACTACACACCCTCAGGCCGTTCTATACAGAAACCTTATGATGGTGCAGACTTACCGGGTGAAATGGAGGGGTTGGTCTTTACAAGCGATAGCGGTAAAGTTTTAGCCACGAGCGGTGGTATTGAACCAGATATTCCGGTCTTAAACGACACAACGCAATCCTATTATTGGGGATTTTCTTTTGGTACCATCGACGATTTTGCTTTCGAATGGGTCGATGGAATGCGGCCTCAAATTCAAATGTGGGACAAGGCCGATTTTATTCAAAACCATAGTGTATCCGACGAGTTGCTGTGGGAATTCTTAGACTATGGCGGTTACGGAATTCTATTAGACGACCTCAGCTCAAAGGAGATTGGGGAGCTTCGACTTTTACTCAAGTCTGCACTTGCAAAGAACATTTGGGGCTTTGATGCGTACCGATTAGTCTTGCAAGAACAAGACCCTATCTTAAATGAGGTGGTGCGTCAGGCATCTGGGAGTTTGGAATAAAAAAAGAAACCCCGGGCACGGCCCAGGGTTTGCTTTATGAAGTTTTGCGAGATCTTAGTGCTCGTGGCCTTCGTGAGATTCTTCAGTTACTTCTTCAGCAACTTCCTCTGTAGCTTCTTCAGCAGTTGAATCTGCTTCTTCAGCTACTTCTTCAGTTACTTCTTCCATAACTTCCTCAACTGCAGGCTCGTCAACTACTGTTTCTGCTTCTTCTGCAGGTGCTGCACAAGCAGTCATAGCTACTGCTACTACCGCTGCTGCAAACCATTGTACTTTTTTCATAACGCGTTTGATGATTAGATTAATAACAAGCGAAAATTAATTGAAATTCAGTTGACTACACAAATTTTTCAATTAAAGTTTTGCAAGTTGCGCGCTCAACGAAACTCGCTCATTCACTAATGCTGGCAATTCACTGATTGGAATACGGATTTGCTCCATAGTATCTCTGAATCGTACAGTAATGGTGTGGTCCTCAAGACTTTGGTGGTCAACTGTTACGCACAATGGCGTACCAGCCGCATCTTGACGGCGGTAACGTTTACCAATAGCGTCCTTCTCGTCGTATTGAACCATATGGTCGAATTTCAACAAATTCACCACTTCTCTGGCTTTTTCCGGCAAGCCATCCTTTTTAAGCAAAGGCAAAACAGCGACCTTGTATGGCGCTAGGAAAGCAGGTAGGTTGAGTACAGTTCGTTGTGAGCCATCTTCTAATGTTTCATCGATTAAGCTGGAGCTCAAAACGGCCAAGAACATACGGTCCAAGCCTATTGAGGTTTCGACAACATAGGGCACATAATTTTCGCCTAATTCAGGATCGAAGTACTGCAACTTTTTACCACTGAATTTTTCATGTTGGCTCAGGTCGAAATCTGTTCTACTATGAATGCCCTCTAGCTCCTTGAAACCGAATGGGAATTGGAACTCGATGTCTGCGGCTGCATTCGCGTAATGCGCGAGTTTTTCGTGATCGTGAAATCTGTATTTCGAAGTATCAAAACCTAGGCTCTTGTGCCAATTCAATCGACGCTCTTTCCACGTTTCGTACCATTCCATCTCTGTGCCAGGGCGTACGAAGAATTGCATCTCCATTTGCTCAAATTCTCGCATTCGGAAAATGAATTGACGCGCAACGATCTCATTGCGGAATGCCTTACCTATTTGTGCAATTCCAAAAGGAATTTTCATTCGACCGGTTTTTTGCACATTCAGGTAATTCAAGAAAATGCCCTGAGCGGTTTCCGGACGCAAGTAAAGCGTTGATGCTCCTTCAGCAACGGAGCCCATTTGAGTGCCGAACATTAAATTGAATTGGCGAACATCGGTCCAATTCATCGATCCGCTCACTGGACACTTGATTTCTTCGTCTTCGATCAGTTGCTTCACATCTGCTAAATCGTCCGCCTCCATTGCTTTTACGAAGCGGCCCATGATGGCGTCAATTTTTTCTTGGTAACCAACAACTCGGCCATTGGTGCTTACAAATTGCGCTCTATCGAAGGTCTCTCCGAAACGTTTCGCTGCTTTGCTAACCTCCTTCTCGATTTTTTGTCGAATTTTCTCGACATGGTCTTCGATTAGAACATCTGCGCGGTAACGCTTTTTACTGTCTTTGTTATCGATCAATGGATCATTGAATGCATCAACATGTCCCGAAGCTTTCCATGTTGTTGGGTGCATGAAAATTGCCGAGTCAATACCGACAATATTTTCGTGCATTTGGACCATTGCGCTCCACCAATAGGCTTTAATGTTATTCTTTAACAAAGCCCCGTTTTGGCCATAATCGTACACGGCACTTAGTCCATCATAGATTTCGCTACTTTGGAAAATATAGCCGTATTCCTTGGCATGTGAAATGACATTTTTGAATTGATCGTCAGACATATTGTGTGCTTTATTGGGCGTTAAGGAGAGGGATTAGATTGGTAAAGAATAGTTTAACCGCTATTGCAAGCAATATAACACCGAAAACTTTCCGTAAAATACTTAAGCCGCCACTGCCCAGAATGCGCTCCAGCCGCTCTGTGTTTTTTAGAACAGCGTAAACGACAATCATATTTGCAACAATGGCGATGAGAATATTGATAATGGCAAATTCAGCTCGGATAGATACCAGTGAAGTCATCGTTCCCGCACCGGCAATAAGAGGAAAGGCAATGGGCACAATGCTGGCAGTATTCGGGGTTTCTTCTTTATAGAGTGTGATGCCAAGTATCATTTCTAGGGCTAGGAAGAAAATAACAAGACTACCGGCAATAGCGAAACTTTGAACATTGACTCCAAGCAATTTTAATATGCTTTCTCCAACGAACAAGAAGACAATCATGATAGCGCCCGCAACGATCGTAGCTTTTTCGCTTTGCACATGGCCAACTTTTTTGCGCAAGCTTACGATAATCGGAATGCTTCCAAGTATGTCAATGACTGCGAATAATATCAAGAAAGCGCTCAGTGCGTCGTTGTAGTTGAATCCCATTGTGATAAAATAATGGTGCAAAATTAACTTCTTTGGTTGAGCTTTACACGCTTTCTAAGGCATTAGCTTTGTAATATGATTGAATTGGACGGAAAGCTATTGTCAACAGACGTATTCAAAAAGGAATTCGTTTGTAATCTCGGCGCTTGCAAGGGTGCTTGTTGTGTGGAGGGAAATGCCGGTGCTCCCCTTGAAGAGGAGGAGGCTGTGTTGTTAGAACAATTGTATCCAAAATTCGAATCGTATCTATCCGAGGAAGGCAAAGCGGCCGTGGCTGAGCAAGGTAAAAGCGTCCAAGGATTGGGGGAGCTGGAAACCCCATTGATCAACGGCAAAGAATGTGCCTACACCGTTTTCGAAAAAGACGGAACTGCCTCTTGCGGTATCGAAAAAGCCTATTTGGATGGAAAAATAGAATGGAAGAAACCCATTTCTTGTCACCTATATCCTATCCGAATCGCAAAATACAGTTCTTTCGAAGCATTGAACTATGATCGATGGTCTATTTGCAGTGATGCGTGTGCGTTAGGAGAAGAATTGAAAGTTCCAGTTTTCCGATTTCTGAAAGAACCACTCATTCGTAAATACGGTGCCGATTTTTATAACGAATTGGAAGCAATTGCCGCTGAATTATAGCCGGTCAATTTCGAGTTGCAATCTTCACATTAGAGGCTTCAAGGCTCCAACAACTACCTAGACTGTTGATTCTCAATTTTGGAACAAAATCCGGTTGTTAATAACTGTGGGAAAAACCCAAAGAGGGCAACTTGATATTCCTTAAAATGATGGCCATGTTTGTATTGGTCGTTCGCCACTACTGTTGGCACCATCGACATAAGCCGCCCATAGCCAAATTTATAATGCACTGATTTACAGATGCTTAGATTTTATTTAAGCGGACTTAACTTTTTTAAAAAAATTGCGCAATGCAGCAGGAACCAATACTTCAGAACAACAAAAATCGCTTTGTTATTTTTCCAATCCAGCACGATGATATCTGGCAATGGTACAAGAAGCAAGAAGCGTCATTTTGGACCGCTGAAGAGATTGATTTGCACCAAGATGTAACGGATTGGAAAACCAAACTAAATGACGACGAGCGTTACTTCTTGAAGCACATCTTGGCATTTTTTGCAGCCTCAGATGGCATTGTGAACGAGAACCTCGCGGAAAACTTTGTAAACGAAGTACAATACTCTGAAGCGAAGTTTTTCTATGGTTTCCAGATCATGATGGAGAACATCCACAGCGAGATGTACTCACTACTCATCGATACGTTGGTAGACAACGATGCGGAAAAGGATGAGCTGTTCAATGCAATTGAGCGATTTCCTGCCATTAAAAAGAAGGCAGATTGGGCTTTGCGCTGGATCGAAAGTGAATCATTTGCTGAGCGTTTGATCGCTTTTGCAGCCGTAGAAGGGATATTCTTCTCAGGGGCATTCTGTTCTATATTCTGGATGAAAAAACGTGGTTTACTTCCAGGACTTGCTACTTCGAACGAATTCATTTCTAGAGATGAGGGCTTGCACCGTGACTTCGCCTGTCACCTCCACAATAATCACCTTGTCAACAAAGTAAGTACCGAGCGAATTACTCAGATCATTAGTGAAGCACTGGAAATCGAGCGTGAGTTCATTACCGAATCTTTACCGGTAAACCTCATCGGTATGAATGCGAAGTTGATGTCTGAATACCTAGAGTTCGTAACGGATCACCTGCTTGAAACTTTGAATTGCCCACCGGTCTACAATACTCCAAATCCATTTGATTTTATGGATATGATTTCTTTGGAAGGAAAGACGAATTTCTTCGAGAAACGAGTGTCGGAATACAAAAAAGCAGGTGTTGGCGAAGAGCAGAGCAGCCATAACATCGATGATGCATTTGCTGATCTGAATTTCTAAGAAACTCGACTTACTTACCTCATATACAACTACTAGAATACCTCCGAAAAGACCATGATGCGCGTATTAAAAAGAGATGGCCGCAAAGAAGCGGTAAAGTTTGATAAAATCACAGCCAGAATTGAAAAGCTATGCTACGGACTCAGCGAGTATGTAGATCCGGTCGCTGTGGCGAAACGTGTAATCGATGGGGTATACGACGGTGTAACCACTGCTGAGTTGGACAACTTGGCTGCGGAGACGGCGGCTTCAATGACCATTAAGCACCCGGATTATGCAAACTTGGCTGCGCGAATCGCGGTAAGTAACCTTCACAAGAGTACCAAGAAGAGTTTTTCGGAAACAGTAACTGACCTCTTTAACTACGTTAATCCAGAGACGGGTAAGCCTGCTCCGTTGATTGCTGATGATGTCTACGAGATCATTGAAAAGAATGCAGAGTTTTTGGATTCACAGCTCATTTATGATCGCGATTTCAGTTACGATTATTTTGGATTCAAGACCTTAGAGCGCTCTTACTTGCTGCGCATGCACGGTAAGATTGTTGAGCGACCACAGCACATGCTCATGCGTGTGAGTATAGGTATTCATAAAGATGACCTAGAAAGCGCCATTGAGACGTATGAGCTCATGAGTAAGAAGTACATGACGCATGCCACGCCAACCTTGTTCAATGCTGGAACACCGAAGCCACAAATGTCTTCTTGTTTCCTGCTGACGATGAAAGAGGACAGCATCGATGGGATTTACGATACATTAAAGCAAACAGCTAAAATCTCGCAAAGTGCCGGAGGTATTGGTCTAAGTATTCACAACATCCGCGCAACTGGATCCTATATTGGCGGTACGAATGGTACCTCAAATGGAATCGTACCTATGCTGCGCGTCTACAACGATACGGCCCGCTACGTTGATCAAGGTGGTGGTAAACGTAAAGGTTCTTTTGCAATCTACGTTGAGCCATGGCACGCAGATATTTATGAGTTCCTCGATCTGAAAAAGAACCATGGTAAAGAAGAGATGCGCGCTCGTGACTTGTTCTACGCAATGTGGATTCCTGATTTGTTTATGGAGCGTGTAGAGAAGAACGAAGATTGGACCTTAATGTGTCCAAACGAGTGTCCAGGTCTATTTGATTGTCACGGTGAGGAGTTTGTTAAACTCTACACGAAATACGAAAAAGAAGGTCGTGGTCGTCGCACAGTGAAAGCACGTGAGGTGTGGTCTAAAATCATGGAAAGCCAGATTGAAACCGGTACGCCGTACATGCTATACAAGGATGCTGCGAACTTGAAATCTAACCAGCAAAACTTGGGTACGATCCGCTCATCCAACCTATGTACTGAAATTCTTGAGTACACATCGCCAGATGAGATTGCGGTTTGTAACCTAGCGTCAATCGCGCTTCCGATGTTTGTTACCGAACAAGGTGAATTCGATCATCAGAAACTATTTGATGTGACCTATAAGGTGACCAAGAACTTGAACAAAGTGATTGATCGCAACTATTACCCAGTAGTAGAAGCACGTAATTCAAATATGCGTCACCGCCCAGTAGGATTGGGTGTACAAGGTCTTGCCGATGCATTCATTAAATTACGTCTGGCATTCGACTCTGAGGAAGCAAAAGCATTGAACAAGGAGATCTTTGAAACGATGTACTACGCAGCAGTTACCTCTTCTAAAGATCAGGCAATCGCTGATGGACCATACGAAACTTACAAAGGGTCACCTATTTCGGAGGGTAAATTTCAACACAACCTTTGGGGTGTTGAAGATAGCGAGCTAAGCGGTCGTTGGGACTGGCAAAGCCTGCGTGAGGAAGTTGAAAAGCATGGTGTTCGCAATTCCCTATTGATGGCACCTATGCCTACAGCATCTACTTCGCAGATTCTAGGTAACAATGAGTGTTTTGAGCCATATACCTCTAATGTTTATACACGTCGTGTACTTTCAGGTGAATTCATTGTCGTAAATAAGCACTTGTTGCACGACTTAATTGAATTAGGATTGTGGAATGAGGATATGAAGAATGCATTGATGGCTTCTAACGGGTCTGTTCAGCACATCGATGGTGTGCCTGAAAACCTAAAGGCCATTTACAAGACGGTTTGGGAAATTTCAATGCGCGATATCCTTGATATGGCTGCAGACCGTGGATTGTTCATTGATCAAAGCCAGAGCTTGAACCTCTTCATGGAAGCCCCAAATATGGGCAAACTGACCTCGATGCACTTCTATGCATGGAAGAAAGGTTTGAAGACAGGTATGTACTATTTGCGTTCTAAGCCCGCTTCATCAGCAATCAAGTTCACTGTGAAGAAAAATGCTCAGACCAATGTTACTCCAGGAGTTAGCGAAGGAGCTACCGCAGATAAGGTAGATGCTCCGAATGAAGCAACTCCTACTGAAGCCGATATTGAGGCTAGAGTCAATGCACAAAAGCAGGCGATGGCATCGATAAAGGATACAGTAACCGAAGCAGAAAAGATCGCATGTTCAATTGATAATCCAGACGAGTGTGAGGCTTGCGGATCTTAATTGAAGAAAAGATAATTACAAAAACCCGGGCCATGCCCGGGTTTTTTTTGTGCCAGACCTAAAAGTTGGCTTTCGGTTAAGTTGTTCATTACGTGTTAGTTAAAATCAAAAGCACTTTGAATTGAGTTCGATTTTTTTTAAATTGGTAATGAACAAAACCATTTTCGTTATGCCATCAAACTCTACCGCGAACCCAGCGCGTGCGCATCGGGTAGGGCGAAGCCCCAATAGGGGAGAGCCCAAAATGACAAAAACACAATTGTATGGGCAGATTGCGCTCGTAATTGTAATCATTTCTGCAATCGTTACTGTAGCCGTCTTATTCGTCTAAGTTTTAGGCGCAATCGGGCTGTGAATGTCTAGCGTAGTTTATCTTTGGACTACGTATGAAACGCCTATTTCAAATTTTCGGAGGTGGATTAGGATGGAGCCTTGGCGGCCCCATCGGCGCCCTAATGGGGGTGGCCTTCGGTAATATGATGCATGACCTGGTCCATGGAGAGCAGGCCGATCCCGTTGCAGGCCGTCAATCAAATCGTCCCAATTCTACAGTAGGTTCTCCTAGTGATTTCCATATTGCCCTACTGGTCCTTGCTGCGCGCGTTATAAAAGCCGACGGCAAAGTGGAGCAAAGTGAGTTGGACTTTGTCCGCCAACAATTTGTGGGCATGTTCGGAAAGGATCGTGCAAATGAAAGTTTCAAGGTATTTCGCCAAATTGTAGATCAACCCATACCCTTAACCAAGGTTTGTAACCAAATCAATAGTTTTACAACACATGCTACCCGCTTGCAGTTGGTGCATTTCCTGTTCAAACTGGGTTTAGCAGACGGTCATTTACATGCGGAGGAACTTGAAGAGATTCGACGTATTTCAAGAAATCTACGCATTAACCCTTATGATTTTGCTTCTATTGAAGCCATGTTTAACAAAGAGCAAAATTCTGGGTGGGCTTTCAAGGTTTTGGAAGTGACTGAAAATGCTACCGAGGCTGAGGTTAAAAAGGCGTATCGCAAAATGGCAATGAAGTTTCATCCGGATCGCCTAACAGATGCAGGTCCAGAGGCGCAAGCAGCTGCAAAAGAAAGTTTCTTAAACGTACAGAAGGCTTACGAGCAAATTTGTAATCAAAAAGGCTGGAAGTAATGTCTACCCTAGATAAAATCAAAAAGCCTATCGCTTTTGAGATGAAAACCTTTGATGAAAAATTCAAGGGTTACCTAAGCTCAAAGGTGCCTTTAGTGGATCGAGTGATGCGCTATATGGTAAAGCGTAAAGGAAAACAGCTTCGACCCATCTTGGTTTTTTTGTCGGCAAAACTCACTGGTGATGTATCAGAGCGGACATATATCGGTGCCTCTTTGGTTGAACTTATGCATACAGCGACCTTAGTTCACGATGATGTTGTTGATGACGCAGATCAGCGCAGAGGATTTTTCTCAATAAATGCCCTATGGAAAAATAAGGTAGCGGTTCTCATAGGAGATTATCTGCTTTCCAAGGTCTTGTTACTGGCTGTTGAAACGAGGGAATACGAATTGCTTGAGCATGTGAGTGGCGCAGTGAAGGCGATGAGCGAGGGAGAATTATTACAAATTGAGAAAGCACGTCGCCTTGATATTACTGAGGAGGTGTATTACGAAATCATTCAGCAAAAGACGGCTTCTCTATTGGAGACATGCTGCGTAGTCGGCGCCGCTAGCGCGAATGCGGATACAACTACACTAGAAAAATTTAGACAACTCGGGCGATCCTTGGGCTTAGCTTTTCAAATTAAAGATGATCTCTTCGATTTTGAAAAAGTTAACCTTACAGGCAAGCCAGCGGGCATAGATATTAAGGAGCAAAAAATGACATTGCCTTTGATAAAGGCGCTCCAAGAAACTGATGCGGCAAATAGAAAGTACATCATTAAAACAATCAAGAAACACCACGACCGCCCAAAAAAGGTAAGGGAAGTTGTTGACTTTGTAAGAAATTCGGGTGGACTTGAATATGCGCGTTCTAAAATGGAGGAGCACATCAAAGATGCAAAGGAGATTCTTTTTACCTTTCCTCAATCCCCTGAACGCGATGCACTTGAAGTAGTGCTCGACTATACCGCTAAAAGAAAGAAATAGCTATGGAAGAGATTCTTGGAATTCCATTTGAAACCATCCAAAACAACCTTTTGAATTGGGCGAAACACGTCGTTCTTGCCTTATTGATTCTTTGGGTGGGTATGCGAATTGTCAAAGTGATGATGCGCGCTTTTAATAAGGCACTTCAATTACGAGAAATCGATGCTTCACTAACTACGTTTCTTCAAAGCCTACTAAAGATGGGCTTGCAGGCAATAGTGGTAATTGCCGCTATTAACCAATTGGGTGTAGCTACTACTTCAATTGTAGCTGTTTTGGCTTCGGCTGGTTTAGCTATTGGTATGGCCTTGAGTGGAACCTTGCAGAATTTTGCAGGTGGGGCAATGCTTTTAATGTTCAAGCCATTCAAAGTAGGAGACTTTATCGAAGCTCAAGGATACGCAGGAACGGTCCAAAGCATTCAAATCTTTGTAACCACCTTGACCACTCCGGATAATAAACAAGTGGTCATTCCTAATGGTGGCTTAAGTAATGGCAGCTTGATCAACTATAGCGCCCAGCCCAAAAGAAGACTTGAATGGACTTTTGGGATTGATTACGGATCAAATTTGGATGACGCAAAACAAATCATTCGTGATTTGCTTGATAAAGATGATCGAGTGCACGGTGAGCCAGAGCCATTAGTGGAGCTGGCAGCATTGGCCGATTCGAGCGTAAATATTATAGTACGTGCATGGGTGGCTAGCGAAAATTATTGGCCAGTCTATTACGATATGAATACAGCGGTGTACAAGATTTTCACCGAGCGCGGCATCAGTATTCCGTTCCCACAATTAAATGTACATTTACAGAAATAAGTAACCTTTTAATCAGCTTGCTTGGCCACCCCAAAAGGGTGGCTTTTTTGTTTAGAGAATGTATCTTGCAATGCTATGGCCAGAATACCACAAGAAACCATTGAACAGATCTTTGCCAC
This sequence comes from uncultured Polaribacter sp., assembly GCA_964397915.1. Classification (GTDB taxonomy): domain Bacteria; phylum Bacteroidota; class Bacteroidia; order Flavobacteriales; family Schleiferiaceae; genus UBA10364. The sequence continues at coordinate 12,433 of CAYNLA010000031.1, forward strand.
CGCCCGTATAGAGGAGGTCATTGGCGAATACGTGCAATTGAAGAAAAGTGGGAGCAATCTAAAAGGCCTCAGTCCTTTCAACCAAGAGAAGTCGCCCAGCTTCATGGTTAGTCCGGCCAAACAGATTTTCAAAGATTTTAGCTCTGGAAAAGGAGGGTCTGTGGTGACGTTTTTGATGGAACTGGAACAGATGTCGTATCCAGAAGCGTTGCGATGGATTGCGAAGAAATACAACATTGAGGTTCCGGAAGAGCGCGAGCAAACCCCGGAGGAGTTGGCTGCGGGTAATCACCGAGAGGCTGTATTCCTAATTTCGGATGTGGCCAACAAATGGTTCCAGGAACAACTCCACGAAACGGAAGAAGGTCGTGCAGTTGGATTGAGTTATTTCAGAGAGCGCGGTTTTACCGAGGAGACCATTAAAAAATTCCAATTGGGCTATAGCCCTGAGGCATCCGATGCCTTTGCGAAGTATGCCATCTCGAGCAAATACAATGAAAAGGCACTGGAGGATAGTGGGATTTCTATGAATGGTGAACGCGGCTGGTACGATAGATTCAGAGGCCGTGTTATGTTCCCTATTCACAGTGTTTCGGGACGTGTCCTTGGATTTGGTGGAAGGATATTAAAGAATAATGTCAAGGCTGCGAAATACCTGAATTCGCCCGAAAACCCGATCTACCACAAAAGCAAGGTGCTTTATGGTTTGTACCAGGCGAAGCAGGAGATCGTCAAGAGAGATGAAGCTTATTTGGTTGAGGGGTATACGGATGTGATCAGCTTCCACCAAAACGGCGTTCAGAATGTTGTGAGTTCGTCCGGTACGGCTTTGACTGAGGGACAAATCGTAATGTTGAAGCGGTACTCATCCAACATTACGCTACTTTACGATGGTGATGCCGCTGGGATTCGCGCAAGTTTCCGAGGACTTGATATGATGCTTGAAGCGGGCATTAATGTGCGTGTAGTTCCTTTCCCGGATGGGGAAGATCCAGATAGTTTTGCACAGAAGCACAGCACTGAGGAGCTAGAGTCCTTCTTAAAGAATAATCGGAAAGATTTCATTTCCTACAAGACCAGTATACTGCTCGAAGACGTGGCGGGAGATCCGTTGAAGCGGGCGGAAATGATTCGTGATGTGGTTGGAAGTATAGCCAAAGTTCCGGATGCCATTGGTCAGGAGGTTTTCATTAAAGAGGCGTCAAGAATTCTTGAAATTGATCCGAGTGCGCTGTACGAGGAATTGGCCCGTCTAGCCAATGTGCAGAATCGACAAGCCAGAAGAAAACAGGCCGAAGCTCCTCCGATGGAGGTCATTGCCACGCCGGAAATGCCGAAGCAGCCTTTTGGTCAATACCAGGAGGAGCAGGTCATTAATTTGATCATTGCTCGGGGCACAGAGGATATGCTTGAGGAAGGGGTAGATTTAGAGGATTCCTTCCCCATTAGTATTACGGAATGGATTGTACGATCTATTGAACAAGATGGGATCACCTTTGAAACACCCATTTTTGCCGCGATATTTGAAATGGTTAAAGCGGAATTGGATCAAGATTATGTTCCTGATGCGCAGTTTTGGACCATGCAGGAGGATCCCGCTATTGTCCAAGTAGCGACGGATGCGCTCACTGAGAAATACATATTGAGCAATTGGGAGCGTAAGGAGATTTATTTGCCTTCCGATAAGAACACCGTGAAGGAATTAGTTCCAGAAACGGTCTTGCGTTTAAAGTCTGTTTGGGTGGAAAGAAAACTCAAGGCGCTCAAGGATACCTTCAATGAGGAGAATGTCGATATCGACTATTACATGACTGAATTTGACAAGTGGAACCAACTCCGTCAGCGTGTGAATGATTCCTTGAATCGAATTATCTAATTCTTCGCTCCGCTAAGTGGTGCATGGCCTCTTTGAGTCTGCCTTCAAACGATTCTGAAGTCAATAAAACATAATCACGGCCAAGTTTTTCCAGCCATTGAATGTATTGTCCGTGCAGGTATTCCCTGCGATCGATATCTATGCGTTGTGGATCTTCACTGGCGGCGTTTGTAGGCGCACACAAAAGGTAGAGACCATTTTTCGGGGGAGTGAGCCATTGATTTTCGGCGCCGTCGAATTTGTCCTCTCCCCAAATCGATAGGGTAACCCCGTCGGTATCGAATACACCATGGTCATCGCTGTAGTAGCCCATCTGCTCTTGGCGTTCGATTTGTCCTTTGGCACAAGCAAGAAAGTCTTCCTTAGTGAAATGGTGCATATCCAGATGGGGCTGTTCCAAGAGAAGTTTAGCGATGTATTCGCGGGCAAATTCCGAACTCAGGGGCCAATCTAATGCGGTGGCTACGGCCATGCTGAGGGCGGTCTTGAAGGTGCTTTCGGTTCCTGTAAATATGAGTTGCATCAAAGGTCCAATTTCATCATTAACATCAGTTGACCGCTCCAACGTTGCAAGTCCTCTTCGCGGATGTATTGTCCTGTTGCAAATTCCTCGATGGGTTGCGCGTCAAAAGCTGTGAATCCCAATTTTTCCAACACCCGAATACTCGCAGGATTTCCTGTTAATGCACGTCCCACCAACCTGCTCAATCCATGCGTTTTTGCCCAATGGATAGTGGCTTGGGCAGCTTCGGTTGCGTATCCCTTGTTCCATTGCGCTTGAAAGAATCGGAAACCGAGGTCGATGCCCCATAGATTTCTCTTGAGCCCACACCAGCCAATGGGGGTGCCGTCTTTTAAGGTGACCATCCAACGGCCGTAACCGTCGCGTTGGTAGTTCGGGTACTGTGTAATAAGCCCTTCTGCAGCCTCGATGCTCTCAAATCCCGCATCGCCAGTAAATTCAATAACATCCGGGTCGCTATTGAGATTAAAGAGCCAAGGCGCATCTTCTTTTTGCCACTCACGAAGGACTAAACGTTCACTTTCTAACGGCGCTATTTCGGGTCTATGCGTCGCCACACAAACGTACATGCCTTCGTGTTGTAGTGCTTGGACAAGCGTTTGCATTCGAATGTCACCCTTCTCGATCCATGCGACACCTTCCCATCCGGTATCAGAAGAATTACGAACTAACTGCACCACATGTAAATGCGATTTGAAATCCAGTCCCCCAAGACCATGGAGTTTGAAAAGGCTTTCTTTGATGCCCCACAGCAATTGCATGGCATGTTGTCTGCCGAGGGTTTCGAGGAATTTCTCTTCGTCCGCGCGAATGAACTTATGACTGATTTTAGCCAATTGTGTACGCTCCAATTCAATATCAATCCCGACACGGAGCGTCTTAGAATACACAGCCACTGCACCATCCTTGCAATGTGAGATGCTTATATGCGCATCGGGATAAGCGGGGCGCTTCCCTTCGAAATACATTGCATCTAAAGCGTCCAAGTTCCCAGCTCGAAGAAGGGCAAGGCGGCTTGCCGCCATCTCATTTCGCTTAGCTTCCGAGGCAATTCGTTGCCACTTTTTACGATCTTCTTCGCACCAGAGCGATGTTGGATTGCCCACGGATTGTATGGCCTCAAAACAAATGTTGAGTTCCTCCTGAAGTTCAGAAAATACAATGCTGTGGTTCATCTAATTACAAACTTTTACGCTACGGTCTTGTTATGTACCTTTGCCGAACTTAATTGACAATATATAATGAGCGAAGTAACGCAATACATTCCGTACAAAGTTAAAGATATGTCATTGGCCGAATGGGGCCGACAAGAAATCAAATTAGCCGAGGCAGAGATGCCAGGTCTCATGGCACTCCGTGAAGAATACGGTGAGAGCAAGCCTTTGCAGGGTGCGCGCATCGCAGGTTGTTTGCACATGACCATTCAGACTGCCGTATTAATCGAGACCTTGGTCGAGCTAGGTGCTGATGTAACCTGGTCCTCTTGTAACATCTTCTCAACTCAGGATCATGCAGCAGCAGCCATTGCAGCGGCAGGAATTCCTGTATATGCTTGGAAAGGCATGAACGAGGAAGAGTTCAACTGGTGTATTGAGCAGACATTATTCTTCGGTGAAGACCGTCAGCCATTGAACATGATTTTGGACGATGGTGGTGATTTGACCAACATGGTATTCGACGAGTACCCAGAGTTGG
>CAYNLA010000032.1:0-16336 GCA_964397915.1 uncultured Polaribacter sp.
CATCGGAAAATATGTGGCGAGAATGTTGAAAGGCTATACGGCTTGAAAGCCATAACTGCCATAGCGATACTCGACGATGAGCGTCTTGCCGTTGATGGCATGGTGTTCCAGTTGTCGCGACTTATTCCAGAGGCGAATGTGGCAGGATTCACACAACAAAGTGAGTTCTTGAGTTTTTGTGAAGCTCAACGCCCAGATCTTGTCTTCTTAGATATGGAAATGCCATATACGACCGGTTTGGAAGTAGCGGCACAAATAAAATCTTTAGTAGGAAATATCATCTTTGTCACTGCACACAGTGAGTACAGTTTAGCTGCTTTTGATACGGCGATAGATTACATTCTTAAACCGGTTTCGCCAAAGCGTTTGGAGCAAAGTTTGGAAAAGGTTGCCAGGTTGCAACCTGTAGGGCTCTATAAAGAGCAAAGCATTAAAATACCAATAAAAGGCAGCTTTCACGAGATCCCAGAGTCAAAGATAAATTCGTTGCGCGGTCAAAGAAACTATACCGAAGTGGTAATGAGCACAGGTGAAAAGCATTTGGTAGCTCGAACACTGAAGAGCTTTGAGGAAAGTCTTTCGAGCAGATTCAGCCGCATTCATAAAAGCATCATTATCCGAAAAGATGCGGTAAAATCCATTTCGTGGGGTTCAAAAATCATGGTGTACTTGGTCGATGGCTTTTCTGTGGAAGCCTCAAAAAGCAGGATGGAAAAGTCGGACTGGGATGCGAATTAGAAAATTTCTTGTTGTCGCTCTTGCTCTGGTTTTTTCTGCCTGTAGTGTTTCGGAGCGCCCTAAAGTCCCGGAGGGAGTAAACCGACTGTATCAATACACAGTAACAGATTCAATTTATCTTCAAGGCTTAGAAGAGTTGATTGCTAGCGACAAGCAACAAGATGAGGCTTGGGGATGGTACTTGAAGGCTCGAGATCTAATTGTCCAAGGTATTAGCGTTCAGGCATTGCCAATGTTGGAGCGTAGTGAGATTCTTTTTAGAAGTTTGAATGACGACTATGGTTTGTCACGAGTGCTACTCCTCAAGGCCCATGGCTATTGGGTTTTAGGTTCGGGGGAAGAGATTTTAGCAACCTCTGAAGAAACCATGGCTTTACGACAAGGGGACACCATGAGCTGGGCTACGGCTGCAGGGAATTATTCCACCTACCTGATTGATTTTGGGTACTATGAAAAGGCCTTGGAATATTCAGATACCGTATTGTCCATTTTTAAAAAGCGACGTGCCGTTAATCCCAGCGAGGCTTATGCGGTTCGGGCGGAGGCCTTGCATAGATTAGGAAAAGATTCGGCACAAGTAGATAGCCTGATTCAAGGTGCCCTCTCCTTGGTAACACAAGCGGTGCCTGATATTGACAAGCAGAATATTTATTTCCGCGCTTTGGGCTTGAATGCCATGTCACAAGAGCAGTTAGCCACTTGTATTCTATTTGCTCGATCACATGAGTTTTGGGCTTTAGAAGCGAAAGCAAGAGCACAGTTTGTAGCCTATGAACTCATAGGAGAAAGCAAAGATGAGGCAATAGCTGCGGAGATTTTAGCGAATAAAAATGCGCTCCAGCAGGTCGATGAGGGGCAAAGTAAGTTCTTGGCTTTTGAGCTTGAACGGGGGAAACGGGAACGATTGCGCTTTGAGGAAACGGCCAAACTTCGCCAGCAAACCCTCGTGCTATTCATAGGTCTTGCGTTGATGTTGTCGCTTGTGATTTGGTCGTTTTATAGGAACGCATTGAAGACGCGTGAGGCCACCATGGGTATGCAAGAGGCGGAGTTGGAGTTGGAATCGTATAAGAATAAAATAAGACCACATTTTTTATTCAACCAGCTTAACAACGTCAGCGGAATTTTGAATCAGGAACGCGTATTGGACGCCCAGGAATACTTGGCTGAATTGGGCCAATACTTAAGAAGCCTCTTGGGTGAGCAGAATGCACATTTTTCGACGATTGAAGCTGAGATTAAGCATTTACAATCCTTTGTCAATCTGCAACAGCAAAGTTCATATGGCCATGTTGCTTATTCCAATTCAGTGGAGGGGGTTACTTCAAAAGCACTGATGCCAACAGGGTTGCTACAGCCTTTAGTCGAGAATAGCTTCAAATATGCAGGCCATGGCCATGCTGATCAACCTTGGATTAAAATCACTTTCAAAGGAATAGCCGGCGGTGTATTGCTTGAAATTCAAGATTCTGGATTTGGAGATTTGCCCCCTGTAGGAGGAACAGGAAATGGGTTAGCTCTAGTTGAGCAACGCATAAAGTTTCATCAAAAACGCTCGAAAACTCCAATAAATTGGGCGTTTGAGACGAATTTCACCAAAGAAAAAGGCACCGTCAGTATAACGATGCCTTTGATGACCTAATTGTGGCCTAAGTTTATTGGTATAGCTAAAGTATCGTTTAAGCCACTTTCATTGGCTTGAATTTATCGTAGGGCCGATTACTTTATCCTACACAAATGGATCAAGGTCCATATTCCCGCCACACAATATGATTCCAGAGGTGCCTACCCCGTGTTTTAAGGCTACGGCTAATCCGGCAGCGGCCGAGGGTTCAACCAGTTGTTTTAAACGACTTGTAGTGAATCTCCAAGCTTGTTTTAGCTCGTCTTCGGATGCGGTAATGATCTCATGAACGTATTGCTGGATGATTTCAAAATTGCGTGTACCAAGTGAAGTACGCAGTCCATCTGCAATGGTATCTGGATTTTGGACAGGTATGCGTGTACCCGCTTGAAAACTTTGGTATGCATCGTTGGCATTTTCTGGTTCGCAACCGATCACCTTTGCGTTACCGAAATATTGATTGGCCAACGCTGCTCCACTCAACAACCCTCCCCCACCAACGGGAACAAACAGCAGTTCGAGATTTGGCTGCGCTTCCAACAATTCGATAGTAGCCGTCGCTTGTCCAGCGATGATGTCATAGTTATCATAAGGGTGTATAAATACAGCACCAGTTTCTTTTTGAACTTGATCTGCGGTAGCTTCACGCGCATCGAGAGTGGGTGCGCAGAAGGTGATGATTCCACCGTATTGTTCTACCGCGGCAATCTTAGTCTTTGGCGCATTGTCCGGCATGACGATGTAGGCCTTGGCGCCTATTTGTGAGGCCGCCCACGCAAGCGCAGCACCATGGTTGCCAGAGCTGTGAGTGAGAAAACCATATGCTTTGCCTTCGGCATCATTCACTAGGACCGCATTCATCGCGCCTCGTGCCTTGAATGCTCCGGTCTTTTGCAGGTGTTCTCCTTTGAAGTAGCAGTTCTTGCCGGCTAGAGAGTCGAACCAGGACGAAGTGTACACAGGGGTCTTATGGATGAACGGCAGGATCCGTTGATGCGCTTCAATTAAATCTGATTTTGTAGGAATGTGCTCAAGCATATGCGATCAATTGAATTCGTATCGAGGCAGCTCCACGAAGGGGAGGTCGTTGCTGTACATCTCTTCCAGATAGTCCATTAAGGCTGCTTCGAAGGCAATTAGCAACTCTTCAGTAATCCAATTGGTCTTATTTAATGCTCCACCACCTAGCAGGATTTCTGGTGCTCCGCTTTGAAGTTTGAACATCCCTGAACTCCACGGTAATGGTGCTTCCAGCACTTCCATTTTATATAGGAGCCAGGCGTATAAGAGCACTTGCAAAGGTTTTCCTTTAGTGCCTTTCCATAGGTCGTTTAGCGAACCAAGGCTGAGGTCACTTGAAGTAAATGACCCCGTTTTATAATCCCATATCATCAATTGCCCATCTACGGTTTCTACTCGGTCTATAAAACCTACGAAGTTCATGGGCACACCAAGGGTTGGATGTTCCATGGAATAGGAGAGTTTGGTCTCAATACCTTTGAGTACAATCTCGTGGCGGGTGCTTCGATAACGATCGTAATCCAAGAATTGACGAATCATTTGCTTGCAAACTTCCAACGTGAGCAGATTGCGCCCGGCATATAAGGCGTTTTTAGAATACCCCTTTTCACTAATTAAATACGCTACTCCAAAGTTCATTGCACTCGCAGTCCACTCTTCAACATCAAATTCTGGAAGCGGCTTGTTTTTGAAAGGTTCATAGACCTTTTCTAGTCCTTTGTGCACCAAGTTCCCCATTACCATTGCGCTCATGCTCTCCTCAACCTCATCTTCTTCTTTGATTTGAATCAGTCGCTTTTTATAGAATTGGTCCGGCATACTGACCAGTTCATTCAGCGAAGAGGCGCTGATTCCGCGTTCCATCCATTGGGCAAATGCAATTTTTGTGGCGGCCGATTTTTCCGCTTCAAAACGTGAAGCCACGGACTCAGGAAATACGGGCCCTTGCTCGTATGTTCTTGGCAAGACTTTCGCCTGTGTGCCTTTTAATTCATGTTCAATCTGTACGAGGAATCGGCTGGGTTCGCCCCCGCCCATGGCCTCTTTATCCGTATTGAATGTTATTACTGCATTAGAACATCGCTGTAAAATCCGGTAGAAGTGGTATGCATATACCGCATCCTTCTCTTCGTAGGTTGGCAACCCATAATGGCGTTTTACATCGAAGGGCAATAACGAATTAAAAGAGCGACCGGAGGGCAATATGCCCTCGTTGATTCCTCCTAGTATGACATAAGGAAAATCTAATGTACGCGATTCAAGAATCCCCATGATTTGCAATCCTTCAAGAGGCTCACCAACGAAGTCGATAGCTCCATTGCGTAGTTCTTGCTTGATCAATTTAATCCAGATCAAAGTCTCTGGGAACGGCTCTTTTAATGTGCGGCCCAATTGCTCAAGAAGTGTGCTGAGGTGGTATGCCGTATTTTGGATCATTGTATCACCGGAATCCGTTCGGCCAATGTGCCCAAGGAAGTTTTGAATGTTCCGAATAAAATTTAGACCGTCGCTTGGTGCAAAAAGTGCGCTGTATGCAGGGAGTTCTTCCGATTTCTTTTTCCAATGTCCGCTTGAGGTAAAGACCTTGTTTCCGGCCACAATTTCCTGATGCCACTCATAGGGGGAGCTGGAATTAGCGGACCAATATCTGTTGAACAGTGGATCGGTGAATAACGCGGACAAAGATTTGTGATGAAAGGTCCAGCTTCCCGATTTCTTTTGGTTTTTAAGTGCATACTCAACAGCGTTCAAATACAGGCCAAGGGTAGAGGAAAGTGCCGTTTGATTCAGCGGGAATCCCATGGTAATGTTGACCTTGTCAAAGGCTTGAGGTAGAAAATTGAGAACCGGGTTTAGCAGGCTTTCGTCCGCGAGAATCACGGCAATATCTTTAGCGGGGATGCCTTGTTCATTCCAATTCAGGAGGGTTTGTGCAATGGCTTTTGCTTGACCTGTGAATTTCGTAGCGCCAATAGGCTGAATAGTTTTGGGTAAGGTTTTCCAATCACTTGCCAAACCGTCGGTTTTTGGGACCGCTCCTTTAAACAGTTTTTCACGTTGCTGATGCTTACGGAAAAATAGACCGGCCTCATGGTCCTCCATCTCAACGTAATGTGGATCAAGATCCCACAGGAAATCAGTGGAGGTGGCATCGCTGAGGTTTTTGAGTATTTCAAGCTCTGCAGTATTCAGTGCGTTGAGGCCTGCAACAACACAATTCTTGATGCCATGTTTTGCTAAGTATTGTTCAATAAGTTGTGGATTGGACGCCAGGAATCGGGCCGCAAGACCACTATAAGCCTCGCCCCTTTCCAATAGGGCATTGGTAAAAGAGGCATAGGTTTGAGGCAGCAAGGAAATAAAATCGGAATAGCGTTTCATCAATGCTGTTTCGTCCTCGGGCCTAAGATCCCATTCGGCCAATTTTTGAACATTATATAAGTCGCCCAATACATGTTCTGGATTCAGAAGATAGCGGTCGATCTCGCCAAAATCTGATAATAAAGTTTGCCCCCAGGCCATGAACTGTCCAAGGTCCTCAACCTCTTGGTCCGGCTGCGCTTCTTTGCGTACAGTATTGAAGTGCTCGTGAAGTTCAACGAGCTGGGCCATTGGTTCAATTACCAAGAGGTTAGCCGCTTCAGCTATGAATTGGTCTACAGTGATAAACAGTGGATAAAGCTCGAACGCTTCTTGATCCTTACGAAGCGCTTCTTGTAAAAATAATGCGGCTCTTTGATTGGGAAGGAGCACCAATTGTTCATGCAACGCGCCATCATGACTACGCAATTTATCTACGACTCTGGCTAGGAATGTGGGCATGAATTATTGAAAGAGATTACTCCCTTCAATGTAATCAAAAACCGCTTTAGGCAGAAGGTTCTTTAGTGGTTTTCCGTCTTTAAAACTTTGACGGATTAAGGAGGCACTTATTTCCATTCTGGGCGCATCCACTAGAGTAGCTTGTGGATACTTTTCCAAAATGTCGTTTTGATCTTCCGGCAATTCTCCAATTCTTGGATAAACCAAAATAGGATGGTTCGCTAAGATACTTTCATAGTTCCGCCATTTATGGAACGTACGTAAGTTGTCTTCGCCCATGATAATAGAGAATGTGGTGGTGGGGTATTTTTCACGTAAATAAACCAGCGTTTGGGCCGTGAAATTGGGTTGAGGAAGGTCGAATTCAATGTCGCTTGCTCGCATTTTAACCTCGCCGTCGATGGCTAAATTCACCAAGTGCAGGCGGGTGCGATCTGGTAATAGCGTACTTTTTTGCTTGAAGGGATTGTGTGGGGTAACGACGAAGAGCAACTCATCGAGATCCGTATAGTTGAGCATGTATTCGGCAAGAACCAAATGCCCCAAATGGATCGGGTTGAATGTGCCGAAAAACAAACCAACTTTTGCTTTCATTTAGGTGGATAAAAATGCTTTCAACAATTCTTTGGCCTCGGCTTTTGCTCGGTCTAGGTCATCGTTGATGATGATGTGATCAAAACCTTCGGCTTGGGTCATTTCCCAGGCTGCTTTGTCTATGCGCTGCTTGATTTTCTCCGGGGAATCTGTTCCTCTATCGATAAGACGGCGTTCCAATTCTTCCACACTTGGTGCCTGAATGAATAGCGCTAAGGCCCGGTCCCCAAACTGCTTCTTTAAGTTTAACCCGCCCACCACATCAATATCGAAAGCTACGGCATCACCCTTTTCCCAACTTCTTGCCACTTCACTATTCAAGGTGCCGTAATAGGTGCCTTCATAGACTTCTTCCCACTCCAAGAACTCACCACGCTCCACGCGCTCTTTGAAAGACGCTGCAGAGAGGAAGTAATAATCAACGCCCTCTTTCTCTGCACCACGAGGTGCGCGCGAGGTTGCACTTATGCTAAAAGCAAAACCGGGCACTTGGTCTAAGAGGTAGTGAACCAAGGTGGATTTACCGCTGCCAGAAGGAGCGGAAAAGATGATAAGCTTGCCTTGATCTGCCATAGTGTGCATGAGAAGTTTGTTGCAAATTTAATGGGATGTGGCTGCAATGCGTTGTAAATTAGAAAGGAATTCAACCTACAGCCGCCATGAACGTAATCGAAACTGTTGCGTTGACCAAATCTTATGGTCAGCAAAGAGGAATAGACAAGGTCAGTATAGCCGTTAAAAGGGGAGAGGTTTTTGGATTTATTGGGCCTAATGGTGCCGGAAAATCAACAACCATACGAACCCTGCTCGGACTGCTTCATCCTACCAGTGGATCGGCGCTGCTATTCGGTGAGGATGTTGTAAAACAAGGCCACTTGCTTCGCCAAAGAATAGGCTATTTACCATCTGAGGTTGATTACTATGCAGAAATGACCTCACGTGAGCTTTTGCACTACCACGCAGATCTCTTCGGTATTACGGGTGCTACAAAAAAGATTGAGGATTTGGCGCAATACTTTGAGTTGGACCTGGATCGGCCGATCGCGGATTTGAGCTTCGGAAATAAAAAGAAGTGTGCCATTATTCAGGCAGTGGTCCATGAACCAGAGTTGCTGATACTAGATGAACCGACTTCCGGTTTAGATCCGCTGATGCAGAATAGGTTTTTTGAGTTGTTGGAGCAGCGTAATGCCGATGGAACCACCATCTTTTTCTCCTCACACATCCTGAGTGAAATTCAACGAATGTGCGACCGTGCAGCCATTATCCGGGACGGTGAAATTACCGCGGTGGAGGATATTACTACGTTGCTTTCTAAACAGATGAAAAAGGTTCGGCTTGTCTTACAGAATGGCGATCGACCTGAGCTTCCTGAAGGCGCTAAACACGCTGAGTGGATTGGCAACAAGGTGCACTTCGATTATGTTGGGCCGACTCAGGATTTATTGGGTTGGTTGAATCAACAATTGGTCCTGGACCTCACCTTGAGTGAGCCAGATCTCGAAAGCATTTTCATGAACTATTATAGACGATAAGGGCATTATGAATACGGTACTTTTCTTCAAAGAACTTAAGCGAAACCGCAAGAATACGCTCATTTGGTCATCAATAGTTTTGGGGTTCACTTTGATGATTTTAAGCATTTATCCGTCCTTCTCACACATGGGCGAAGACATGGTTAAACTCATGAGCAATTTGCCCGAGGAATATGCCAAGGCCTTTGGGATGGATGAGGCGACTTGGAGTTCCATAATTGGCTTTTACGCGACGTATTATGGCATTTACATCACTCTGTTGATGGGCATTTACACAGCCTCTACAGGGGCGACAATCATCGGTAAAGAGGAACGTGACGGTACGGCTGAGTTTTTACTGACGCGGCCCATTTCGAGAGGTTCGGTCGCAGGCACTAAGCTTGCCGTTCTTCTCACGCTGTTCGTTATCGTATATGCCGTTCAGACCCTAGTTGCAATTGCAGGCATGACGGTCTTCGCCGATACTGTGAATTGGGATGCCTTTGTAGCGATGCACATTCATGGATTCTTCTTGATTGCTTTTTTTACCTCAGCAGGAGTGTTGATGGGCTCTGTGCTTTCGGTGAAGTTGAACTACATGGGTCCAATTGTTGGATTGATCTTTGGAACCTACTTTTTGAATGCAATCGCTAGTGCTTCGGACGCCGTCGGGTTCTTAGCCTATTTCAGCCCATACCACTATATGCCACTCACCCTTGACCAAGGCGAATTACTGGTCGACCCATGGGCATGCCTAGGGTTCGGTATTGTGAGTGCAATGATGCTTGTAATTAGTTACAAGCGTTATTTGAAAAGGGATATCGTAGGTTAAAGTGTATTCCCTACCTGCTCCTTGATTTTTTCTAGTTCGTCTTTCATTTCAACGACAAACTGTTGCATGGGTGCATAGTTGCTTTTGGAGCCGAGGGTATTTATTTCACGCCCCATTTCTTGAGCGATGAAACCAAGTTTTTTGCCACTTCCAGGTACTTTCATGGTCTCACGGAAGTACTTTAAGTGATTGGCAAGACGCACTTTTTCTTCGTTTACATCAAGCTTCTCAATGTAGAAAATCACTTCTTGTTCGTATCGATTGTGGTCGACCTCCATGCTTTCTAATCCTTTGAGAAGTTTCTCACGAACGGCTTCTAGGCGGGCCTTTTCGTGTGGTTCAATACCTGCCATGGCAGCTTCTATTGCATCCAATCGATGTTCGAAATCTACTGCGATAGAAGCACCTTCTTGCGTTCTAAATTCATTGAATTGGTCCAACGCTTCGTTCAAGAGTGCTTGCAGAAAATTCCATTCTTCCTCGCTGAGTTCGTTTTTGGCGCTTCCAAGAACATCGGGCATTCGCATTACGGCAGCAATGAGATCTCCCTTAATGCCCACTTCTCTTTCCAATGTAGTAAGCTGTTCGAGGTAAGCTTTTGCCAAGTCCATATTTATGGCGGAGGCACTCTCGATACCGGTTACTTCGGCGTAGATACTGATATCAATTTTACCGCGTAAAACTTTTTCTCCCACAATTTTTCGAATTTCGAGCTCCTTCTCACGGAAGATAGAAGCAACGCGTGCATTTAAATCCAAGCCCTTGCTGTTAAGACCTCTGATTTCTACGGTGATTTTCTTTCCGGCGACTTGGCCAATGGCCTTGCCAAACCCTGTCATGCTTTGAATCATGGGAGTAAATTTTTGCTAAGGTAGAAAAACCAAGCCGACTCTAGTTTGCAATTTTCCGCCCATAAAAGCTTACGAAGTAAACGCCCGCGAAAATACACAGGGCACCGCCCAACATGCTTAGTGACCAAGGCTCATCTGCAAAGGCTAAGCTAAGAAGGCTTGCAATTAGTGGCTGCAAGTAGATGTATGCCCCAACGGTTGCTGGATGCAGTGTTTTCAAAGCGATGATATTGCCCAAATAGGTAAGGAAGGTAGTGCCAATAATAACGTAGGCCACGGAAATAAGGATGGGTTGGTCCCAAAGTGCCCAGTCAATAGTTGGTATTTGAGGACCACCGAACGGGAGTACAAGGAAGATGCCGAATGTAAAGACCCAGCGAATCACAAAGAGGGCGTTGTATTTTGACATCAGCGGTTTGACAATCACAAGGTACACAGCATAACTCGTGGCATTGATGAGGACGAATAGGTTCCCTTTCGCTACGTTGCTTTGGAATAGGCTTCCGAGCTCCCAATTGGCCCCGGATAGAATCAGCCATAAAGCGCCCACCGCACCCAAAGTAATTCCTAAAAATTTAGGTGGGGTAATGCGTTCTTTCACAAGAATGGCTCCGGCGACCAATACTGCAATGGGGCCGCTAACCATCATGATCGAGGCGTTCACGGGTGTGGTGATCTTTAGTCCCTCAAAGAAAAAAAGTTGATTGGTTGTAACGCCAAAGGCCGCACAGAAAAGGAGACGTATGATATCGTTTTTGGGTAGTTTCGAAATGCGATCACTGCCCGACCAAGGGCTTAATAACCAGAAAAGCAGCGCAGCTCCGGTTACACGGAATTGAATGAACGCTCTTGGTGGTACGGCCGATTGCATGGCGTTCTTTGCGATAAGAAAAGAGGCGCCATAGATTAGTGCTACACCGAGTAAGGCGAGGTGAGCGACAAGCAGCGCTCTTTTGGAGGGAAGCGTCATTAGCGGTTCAAAGCATCCGCGGCCGCCTGCACAACAGCTTTCGCATTGCCAATAAAGATTTCTTCATTCAAGATTAGGACAGGGCGCTTGAGGAAGGTGTACTCCTCGATGATAAGCTGACGGATTTCTGAATCGCTCAGGTTTTTATCCTTTAGCCCCAATTCTTTGTACTTCCTGGCACGTTTTGAAAATAATGCTTCAGCGTTTCCTGCAAGTTCAATCATGTGATCCACCTGTTCTGCAGTCATCGGCTCCGTTTTAATGTCTTGCAAGGTGCAGCCTTCGATCTTCCATTGTTTGAGGATTCTTTGGCAAGTATCACAGGTGCTGAGGTAGAAAATATGCTTCATTGACCAAGTTATTTTGCGAGCCACGGGGCAGGATCTTGAATGTCCGCATCTTTCCAAATTCCGAATTGGACCATGGTCTTGCCATTTTCATCGGTGAATGCCTGACCAATAGGTTCTTTGAGGCTGATGAGGTCGCCTGACTTCACCTTCACATTAATTAAGTTACTGTACACGGTGAAATAGTTCCCGTGGCGGACCAGAACCATAATATTTGCACCGGGAATAGGCACAACCGAGCTTACTTCGCCCTCAAATACAGAACGCACAATGGCGCCATCGTCCGTGCTAATTTCGATATGAGGGTTGTCTACAATCACTCCTTTTACAATGGGGTGTTCGTGCTTACCAAATTTCCCTGTAATGAGTCCACGTTCTACCGGCCATGGGAGTGCGCCTTTATTGGATGCAAAGTTGTTGGCTAAGGCTCTTGCCTCTGGAGTCATTGCATAAGAAGGTCCGTCATCGCGAACATCCATCCCTTTGTCCTTACGCGCTTTATCTATGATATTTTTTAATGCTTTATTAGAAGTGCGCGCAGTGAAATCTTTACCTGAGAGTAGTCCAAGCTCCTTTGCTTCTTCCTCAAGTTTATTGCGCTCAGCACGCTCTTTTGCTTTGCGCATTTCCTCTGCGATAATACGCTTGATTTGCTGCTCTAATTGTTGTACTTCGCGTTGTTTTTTCTGAATATCACTCTTGAGTTCAGATTCCTTACTCTTGAGTTCTTGTACCGTTTCCTGTTGTTCGTTAGCGTCCGCCAATAGTGCAAGTTTCTCGCCCTGTTGTGCTTGTTGAATAGTTACTTTTTCTGCCTTTTGGACGATAAGGGCTTCTTTTTCTTGAGCTAAGGCTTCTTGAGTTTCGGCGATTTGTGCGACTTGCTGGGCACGGAAGCTCGCCATGTCTTTGAAGTATTGTAGTCGCTTGGCAGCTTGGCTGAATGATTTTGCACTAAGGATAAATAGAATTTGATCTGTCGGAGTTTGTTGGCGCTGGGCGAGTTTGATTAGCTGTGCATAGTCTGCCTTAAGACTATCCACACGGGCATTCAGAGCTATTATTTCTTGTTCTTTTTTAGCGATGCTGCGGTCAATGTTGCGAATCTGCCTGTCCATGGTAGAAATCAATTGCTCGCGCGCTTTAATCTTTTGATTCAAAGTTTCGAGTTCATTGATACTTGCCTGTCGCGTACTTGCAGTCTTTGCCAAAATGGTGCTTGCCAGATCGATCTGGTCTTGCAACAAAACACGCTGACGCTGGAGTTCTTCTTTTGTTTGTGCCTGACTCACCAAGCTCAACCCCAAGAACACTGCTATGATCGCAAATACTCTCATCTAGAAACTAAATGGGGTGTTGTAGGGACCTTCGGTACGAATGTCTGTAATTTCGATGACGACCTTATATTCAGGTCTCGAAACTAGGGTGAGTTCAATTTGTCGAGGGTAACGCGTGCGCTCGTCCCATTCTAAATACTTGATTTGGGCAATTTCGGTCGGATCTTGAATAATGAGTTCAGCAAGAAATAGATCGCGATCTAGTGCGGCGCGTACTTGGCGATCGCTACCGAGTTCGTAGTCTGACATCCATAAATCACGGTCTGCGTTGAAACGGTATTTTAACGCTTCATCCCAGCCGATAAGTTGTCCTCTTAAGATTCGATTTAGATATTGGAAGGGAACTTCAATCCCAGTTACCCCGGCAAGGTCCGAAGCTGACCCGGTCCAGTCCAAACCCAAAAGCGTTGAGGTAAAGGCGGCGCTGTCCTTAATGACAATGGCCTTTCCAACACGTAGTCCTATCATATCATCGCTAATTGCCGCCCAAAGGATGCTATCTTGTTTAGAGCGGACTTGAACTTTAAAGCGTTGTTCGCCCTCAGGTGTATAAGCGGTGATTCGAGCGAAACTTTGTGTCCAGGGAAATCCGTCTTCGAGTAGAATTTTTCGAGAAACCCCGTCGTTGATTTTTTCTCGTTTGAGTGGGTTTTCGGGAGAGATGGGCTTACCACAATTGGTCAACATAAGTGAAGCGCCAACGACTAGGGCGATGGTGCGAATTACGTGTCCAATGGAAAGGCGTTTTCTCATTCCTTAGTTGCTCAACTCTTTTGCTTTTTGGCGGTAATCATTCGCCGTCTCCACATTTCCCAAGGCTTCTTCAATGGCCGCTGCATGCCTGAAAATCACAGCGTCGGGGCTTGTCCGAAGCAATTGCAAAGCTACACTGATTTTAACCTGTGCTTCAGTGTACCTGCCCAATTTATACAATACCCATGCCCAAGTATCGAGATACGTTGGTTCGAGGGATTGAAGGGTATTGGATTCTTGGGTCAAAGCGAGGGCGTATTCTAAATTGGCATCATGGGTCGCAAGGTCCCAAGCGTAGTTATTTAGGTTCGCGGCGCTACGGTCGAGTACCAAGGCTTTTTCGTAGGATTCGGAACCGGAAAAAACAGAATCCAACTGGAATAGCGACGTTCCTGCGAGTGCATAAAGCCCTCCTGCCATTTTTGGATCCAAGGTCAAGGCTGCACGCTCATTAGCAATTCTGGCACAAGATCCAAATGATTCAATAGCGTAGAATTCATAGGCCAGGGCATCCATGATTTCCCCCTGGTCGTGGAAGTTGATCTCGATTAGGGTTAAAATCATTAATCCACTGCGCCAATCCCCTAATTCCTTTGAAAGCGCATAGGCCATTTGATAGCGTTCGTAGTTCGTAGGGTCCAATTCTAAGGCCAACAAATAGCCCTCGAGTGCCTCATGAAAACGTTGATTTTGCATGTGGATTTCAGCATTCAATAGAACCCACGGCAAGGTTCCAGCGTACTTCTTTTCCAACACCGGATAAACTCGATCGAACAGTGCTCGAAAGTCTGGATTTGCCCGATTCCCATAAATACTCACGACTACAGGCATCAAATCTTCTACGGGAACTCCATCCAGCACAAGTCCTTGCTCCATGTGGTACATGGCTAAAGCAATTTTATTGTTCTTCTGAGCAATACGCGCCAACTCCATATGCAGCGCGCCATTCGTAGGGAAGGTGCGCACGGCTTTTTGAAGGATTTTTAGCGCTTTTTTACCCTTTCCATTCCCGTCATAAAACTGACTTAGGAGCCCATAGTATTCCGGTACCGTTGGGTCTGTTTTGATGGTATTCAGCAAGACCTTTTCAGCCCCTTTTGCGTCATTTTGCTGTAGGTGAAGACTTACTTGGTCACTGACCAATTCTGGTGTATTCCCGTATTCTTGAGCCACCACATCCAAAACGCGAATGGCATCGTCAATGTCATTTCCTTGGAGGTATACACCAAAGGCATCGAATAAGTATTCGGGCTGCCCGGGTTGGAGTTTAGCCAAGGCTTCAAAGGTCGCTCCCGCACTCTGGGTATCGCCCATTTGTTTAGCGCATTGGGCTTTGAGTCGCAGCATCCAATGGTTTTCTGGAAATAGATTAGCTCCGGTACTCGCATATTGGAACGCAGGATAAATGGAACCTTGTTCAAAGTGCAATCGCGCGAGTTGGTAATGCGCGGCCTCGGCGTATTCGGTGCTTTCAAGGAGCGTTTCATAGGCTTCAATGGCCAGCATCGCACGCCCTGTCAAGCGATACGTTTCCGCTTGATAGTACGTATTGCTTAATGCAGAAGGCCCCTCTTGCGAAGGGCCCTGAGCAAATAAGGTTGCTGAAAAAAGAAGCGCCTGGACGGCGACCAGCCATTTCTGCATTAGTCCATTGTTGAATAATCTCCTACAGATAGCGAGGTCCAATTCCCATCTACGTGGGCATGGTTGCCGATCATGCTATTTTTGAGATTAATGTTTTTAATAGTGCTGTTGGTTTGAACGAGCGAACCTTCAATGGTCGCATCTTCAACCACACAGCCATCGCCTAAACTCACATGTGGTCCAACGGTTGCGTTCTTAAGTACAACGTTTGATCCAATGTAGCACGGTTCGATGATGTTTGAGTTCTCCAAGCTGATGTTCTCGCCACGGAGCTCTGGTTTGCCTTCGAGGTAGCCCAGCATCTTGGAGTTTGTATCTACGGTGATGGCTTTGTTTCCACAATCCATCCAATCATTCACAGTGCCTGGCTTGAATACCTTGCCTTGCTTGAGCAGGGAGCTCAAAGCGTCGGTTAATTGGTACTCGCCTTTGTCCATAATGTTATTGTCGAGAATGTATTTCAATTCCTTGCGCAATCCTGGGCCGTCTTTGAAGTAGTAGATCCCAATGATGGCCAAGTCTGATACAAACTCTTGAGGCTTCTCTACGAAGTTGTTGATGGTGCCGTCTTCCGCGAATTGGACCACACCAAAGGCCGAAGGGTCGTCTACTTGTTTTACCCAAATCACAGAATCTGCTTCTGTATCTAAGGTAAAATCTGCACGGAATAACGTGTCCGCAAAGGCTACAACGATCTCGTCGTCCATGCTGTCCGCGGCACAGTGAATGGCGTGTGCCGTTCCAAGTGGTTTATCCTGGTAATAGATACTTCCCTTAGCGCCGAGGTTCTCGGCGACTTGAATTAAGTCATTTTCTACTTGCTCGCCAAAATCGCCAATTATAAAGGCTATTTCAGTTACTTCCTTGTCTCCACAAACGGATACAATATCCTCCACAAGTCGCTGAACGATGGGCTTACCCGCAATAGGAATCAAAGGTTTTGGAACGGTGAGCGTATGTGGGCGTAATCTTGAGCCCCTCCCTGCCATCGGTACGATAATCTTCATCTGTTATATAGGTTTATTGGTTGTTCAATTATTGTTTTCCAGTACTGCCAAAGCCGCCTTCACCGCGGTCTGTGGCATTTAAATCGGCCACGGGCTCCCACTGGAATTGCGAATATTGTGCCACGACCATTTGAGCTACGCGCATGCCGTCTTCTACTGTAAACGGTTCGTGGCCATGATTGATTAAAAGTACACCTACATCCCCGCGGTAATCGGCATCGATGGTTCCCGGGCTGTTCAACACAGTAATCCCATGTTTGTAGGCAAGTCCGGAACGGGGAC
>CAYNLA010000033.1:0-5885 GCA_964397915.1 uncultured Polaribacter sp.
TAAAAGGACTCTCTTACAGTCAAGGAAAGTCAGGAGCTTATGCCCTCATTCTCGCTGAAAAAGGAGAAGGAGGTCGTAAGCTTCCTGTCGTTATAGGTGGTGCCGAAGCACAAAGCATTGCTGTGGCAATGGAAAAGTCCGTGGCCCCACCCCGTCCACTTACGCACGATACTTGGGTGAATATGCTCAATGAAATGCAGGTAACCGTGCAAAAAGTCATCATTCACCGCTTGGTCAATGGGGTGTTTTTTGCCAGCATCTATGCCTCAGACATCAATGGGAAGTCTATGGTTTTCGATTCAAGACCATCCGACGCGGTTGCACTAGCGGTTCGTGTAGAATGTCCTATTTATGCACTTGCAATACTTTTAGATCAAGCAGGTATTACGCCTGAAGAAGAAACTGAAGCAGATGGCGTACCCGCTCAATCAGTCGAAGAAGTTCAATCTACAGAATCTGAAGAATCTCGTGAAGAACTAGAAGCTTTGCTCGATGAGGCTGTTGAAAATGAAGATTATGAATTGGCCGCAAGGCTTAGAGATAAGTTAGACAAGCTCAAATGATTCTAAGAAGTTTATTAGGAATCGCCGTACTCACAGGAGTGTTGTGGTTGTTCAGTTCGAATAAAAAAGCCATCAACTGGTGGCAAGTCGTGAAGGGTTTGACGCTTCAGCTTGTCCTCGCCTTGGGTGTGTTAAAGGTCCCTGGAGTTAGCTGGGCCTTCGAAAAATTTAGCCTTGGCGCAGTGACCTTGCTCGATTTTACGCGTGAAGGTTCCACTTTTCTGTTTGGCTCGCTCATTACGGATACATCGAGTTTTGGATACCTATTTGCCTTTCAAGTATTGCCTACGGTCGTCTTTTTCTCAGCAGTAACCTCACTCTTGTATTACTTTGGAATTCTACAAAAGGTCGTTAAAGCGATGGCTTGGGTCATGCAAAAAACCTTAAGACTATCGGGAGCAGAATCATTGGCCGCTGCTGGAAACATCTTTATTGGTCAAACAGAGGCGCCACTATTAGTTAAACCCTACATCGATAAAATGAGTCGTTCAGAACTATTGAGTTTAATGAGCGGCGGTATGGCTACTATTGCGGGGGGTGTTTTAGCAGCCTACATTGGGTATTTAGGTGGTGATGATCCCGAGCGTCAATTGTTTTTCGCTAAGCATTTACTAACGGCATCTGTTTTAAGTGCGCCCGCAGCACTAATCAGCGCTAAAATCTTGCTTCCCGAAACAGAAGATGTGCAAGAAGTTGCGGAAATCTCATCGCAAGATATGGGGTCAAATGCATTGGACGCGATCTCTAATGGAACTACAGAAGGCGTCAAACTTGCCGTAAATGTAGGCGCCATGTTGCTTGTCTTTACAGCACTCGTATATGGGGTCAACTACTTGTTTGTGGAAGGGATTGGTTCTTGGACTGGTTTAAATGCTTGGACTGCCGATTTCACAAATGGTCGTTACGATTCATTCTCACTCCAGTTCATAATGGGCGCAATTCTTAGCCCTATTGCGTGGATTTTAGGAGTGCCACCTGCAGATCTAATGCTCGTAGGCCAATTGCTGGGTGAGAAAACCATCTTAAATGAATTTTATGCGTACGTATCCTTAACGGATATGAAAAACTCGGGCCTATTCACATCTGAGCGCTCTGTAATACTGAGTACTTATATGCTTTGTGGATTTGCGAACATTGCTAGTATTGGAATACAGATTGGTGGTATCGGAACCTTGGCTCCCTCACGACGTAAAGATCTAAGTGAATTAAGTATAAAAGCACTAATCGCTGGTACCATTGCCTCATTGTACACCGCTGCTATTGTTGGATTAATGATCTAAAATGGCTGCACCTCAAACCATAGAAAAAGTCATCCTCGGGGTCGATCCTGGAACTGTGGTAATGGGTTATGGAGTAGTACATGTGATTGGCGGCGAAATAAAGCCTATAACCCTCGATGTAATAAAGTTTAATACCAAGCTGGATCATTACACTCGGTTGGCTAAAATCTTTGAAGAACTCAGTAAGATTGTTACACTTTACGCACCGGACGAGATGGCCCTGGAAGCACCGTTCTTTGGCAAGAATGTTCAATCGATGCTTAAGCTTGGTCGTGCTCAGGGCGTTTGTATGGCCGCTGCGCTTTCCAAGAAAATTCCCGTATTCGAATACAGTCCTCGATTGGTGAAGCAAAGCATTGTAGGTAATGGGAATGCTAGTAAAGAACAAGTAAGCGGAATGCTGAAAGCGATGTTCCCAGGTGTAGAGCACAACTACCTCGATGCCTCAGATGCACTTGGGGTAGCGGTATGTCATTACAACCAAACCTCAGGAATCCCTTCTCCCAAACACGGATCGGGTGGCAAAAAAAACTCCGGCAGTAAAGGCCGGAGTGGTAATTGGGAACAATTTATTCAACAGAATCCAGAGCGTCTGAAATAGACTGGGCCAGTGCGGCCATCTCCTCATTTGTTAATTGAACTCGTGTATTTGCGAAACTCAGTTCATGTTCTGCATTTATCGGAACCAAATGCAGGTGCGCATGCGGGACCTCCATCCCTAGAACTATTGAACCAACTCGGGCACAAGGAACCGCTAACTTTAACGCTTTAGCCACCCTTTGTGAGAAGGACATAAGACTGTTGTAATCCTCTGAGGGAAGCTCATAAAGTTCGTCTACCTCAAGCTTAGGCACACATAGCGTATGGCCCTTTTTAAGGGGACTAATGTCCAAAAAGGCAATATTCTTCTCATCCTCTGCAACCTTATAACAAGGAATATCGCCGTGGATGATTTTTGTAAAGATGCTTGCCATTTGGTCTTAAGCAACGGTGATTTCCAATACTTCGAAACTCATCGTACCACGAGGAACTTGAATCTCAGCAATCTCCCCTACGCGCTTTCCTAACAAACCTTTTCCAATAGGGCTGCTCACGGAAATCTTGCTTTGCTTGATGTCCGCTTCCTTCTCGGCCACTAAACTATAGGTCATGGTAGCCCCATTGGCAACGTTTTTAAGCTTCACTTTAGTTAGGACACCAACTTTAGATAAATCGATACTATCACTATCTAAAACTCGGGCATTGGCCAATACGTCCTCGAGCTTAGCAATTTTCATCTCCAAGAGACCTTGGGCTTCCTTTGCAGCATCGTATTCCGCATTCTCACTCAAGTCTCCCTTATCGCGTGCTTCTGCAATTTGCTGCGATATATGTGGTCGCTCCACACTCTTCATGTGGTCAAGTTCTTCGCGTAGCTTCTTCAAGCCTTCTGCTGTGTAATAACTTACTGATGACATTACTATAATTGTCTTACTAAAAAAGAGGCCACAGGTGGCCTCTCTTAAATATTATGATACAAAGGTATAACTTTCCTTATTACAAGCTAATGCGTGTACCTATAGAATGAATTCCTCCGAATGCAGCTGTTGTGCCACGGTAAGAATAATCAATGGCGAAACTGCCTTCATCTGAGGTTGGTACGTTAAAGCTAAATCCTCCACAAATTCCAGAAATAGCTGAAGTTCCCAAATCATCGGCACGATTATCAAATACTTTGTAACCTACACGAACTTGGAACAACTCCTTCAAGCTGTACTGAACACCCGCATGGTAGGTATCTTTCTCAAATGCATTTGAACTAAAGTTCAATGCTCCTGTAACCTTGCCTTTTTCCAATAGCCAATCGTATGAACCACCAATACTCAATTGGGTAGGCAATTCGAATTTCGCAGAACGGCTCTCAAATGTCTGTGAATACGCCACACCGTAAGTAGGAACTGGCAGGGTTACACCGAAACCATCGCCTTGGTAAGTCACACTTGGGCCAACGTTCTTTAGGGTAATTCCAAACTTAAATTTATCGTCTTCACCTGTACGGTATTGTACACCGGCATCGAAACAAACTCCATTGGTATTAAGGTTTGAAATGGAACTGCTGTACATCTTCACATTCACTCCACCATAAATGTTTTCGGTAAACTTCTGAGCATATCCCATGTTGATTACCAAGCTTTGTGGGCTAATCGTAGCGCCTGTTCCTTCAGGTTGATCTGCTGTGGTAACCTCCCACTCGCCATAATCAAAAGCATTCAGACCAAGTGATAGGACACCCACGTCGCTCACGCGTTGAACAAGAGTCGCTGCATTCATATTGATTCCAGCACCTACTAACCATTGCGTATTGCTGAATGTAACCTCTGTATTCAGATTAGTTGCTGCAATTCCTGCAATGTTCAAGAAGGTAGCGTCCATTCCAGTTGCTCCAGCTACGTTTGATGATGCCCAGCCCGTTGAGCGAGCGAATGGGTTGATCAACAATTCTGAAGCCCCCGCAGAACCCGCACGCTGCGGATTTCCAGCGGTAGCAACACTCAAAGTTGCTACAGACAAAAAGATAGATAAGTATGATTTCAATTTCATAATAGTATTTCTCTTAGAATGAGTTCAAATCCACTGGGCGCATTGCACCGAACCACTTGACAATCTTCTCGCCAAGCTCACCCGCATCCACGTGGATGATGTACACGCCGGATGCAATTGGCACGTTGTAAGTGTTCTTCAAGTCCCATTCAACATAAGTCATGCTATTGTCCTTACGCAACTGACGAATCAATGTTCCGCTTGTCGTAAAGATGCTAATAGTACAAGTTTCAGGAAGGTTTGTAATCTTCACTATGTTGTCTAACTGCGATGTTTCGTAGGCACTAAATCCGTAGTATGGGTTTGGTACTACGCGAATGGTTTCTAGAGCACTTTGACCGACTGTATCGATGTAGGTCTTAGTTGCAATGTTCGCCGTGTTAAACAAGAACTGTGGATTACCACTGTTTGGAGCATCTGCCAATTGACGGCTCGAATAAGAAGTATTCATACGAATACGAATACGCGTCTCAGTAGGCAATTCAGTATATGGATCGAAATCCATACCCTGACGTAAAGTTGGCATACCAATCCAACGAACAGAACGCCAGAAATTCGCTTTCGCAATGTTCCCGATACCACCAGACTTAACTAGGTCGGCCATCAAATCTTTTAAAGGCCAATCATTAATGTTTGCACCTGAATATTCTAGGTCTGTAGTGCTGCCACCTATTTTGTCTTGATCCGCAAACACATAGATGTAGTGCTGCCCACCGAATACGTAACCACCGTTTACCGTGTTGCCTGGAGGCAAGAATTCACGATCCGTCGGGTTCCACAACATATCATTACCGTTTTCACCTGGCAACCAAGAGTTTTCTCCGAATGCCATGCTCAAACGCTTACCTGTTTCAACATCAATAGCATACCCCGGGAAGTACGACCAACCTGGCTCCATAGCTGGGGCACGCTTCAATTGGCCGTTTTCCAACGTCCATGAAGTATCTTGACGCTGGGTCAATTTTTTATCGCCGTGCTCACTCAGGTTCTCGTCTTCAGCCAATTCAAACACTGGAACACGTGTCCAAAGAGTATGATCTGTCGTGAAAACGATATCTACAGAATGAAGGTCAGCTGCATCCGCTAGGTTACGACCAATGCTTACAGCAGGTCCCATACCATAGTTGTTATAGCCATTTACGGTTGCACGCTGGTTTGCCGAAGCATACATATATGGTCCCCAAGTACCATCTACTATGTTTTCGAAGTATCCTTTCGCATCACCATTTTGGTCTGGATACAATGTTGCCGGTTCTTCTGTTGGGAAGCTATTCGTTCCTGCTAAAATCCAGTTGTATGGAGTGTAACTCTTATCGTCTTTGATACCTGACCACCACTCTTTTGATGGGTCGTCGTAGATGATTTCTGAGAAAATCACACCGTTATCGTACGTTCCTTCGTCATCACCACCTGGAGAAGGCGCTTGCTGAACAGCAACAGATAGACCTAAATTTGGAATAAT
>CAYNLA010000033.1:5985-16033 GCA_964397915.1 uncultured Polaribacter sp.
ACCGTCCAATCGCTTGATTTCAGGTCCATCGCCGTATTGTGCAACCTGAATGGTACCACCCTTTTCAGAATCAATCTGGTGAGGAATAGCCATGTAGGTTTTGATATTGCGACGTCCAGCCAAGAATGGAATTTTCTGTCCGCTCGAAGCGGTGGTTGGGTTGAACTCTAAGAATTGGTTTTGACCATAAGCGATTACCGTGAAGTAATATTCTTTATGATTGATCAATGTTCGGTCACCCGTCGCGAAAGCATCTTCCGTAATTTGGAAAGAAGTAAATACTCCACTGTTATTGGTGGTCAAGGTCATGTCTTGAGGAACCAAAGCATTCAAGTCTGGATCAACTTCCCAGTTGATTAATTGAGTTAAACCATTCTTGATATCACATTGTGCAACCAAACGGCTTTGTGTAGGATCGTAAAGATCTGATACACTCACGTCGCTGTTTGACAATTGGAAAATCTGGAAGCCTTCGAAAGTGTAATCGAAGTAATCTGGATTCACGTTCAAGATAGAATCGCGGTCATCCGGATTCACGGTAATAAGTGGATCGCGTTCGCGGTAGCTGAATCCAAGGTTATTTGAACCTGGTCCGTAAGTCAACTTCAAAATCAATTCACGATCCAATTCTTGAATCTCAACATCCGGTGCGTCCGGACCGTTCAATACTTGGAAACAGTTGTCGAAGAGTTTCTGTGCTTTATCATCCGCGATGATCACTTTCTCAACAGAAGCGAACAAATCGTTGTTGATCAAATCACGCTCCCAAACCACACCTGTGGTAACAAAGTTCAAAGCACCCGGTGCCAATGAGAATGGACCTGCACTGTGCAAACCTCGCTTATCTTCTTTATTCGCTGGGCTCTCCCACCAGTCTACTGGAGAATATGGAGGGTAAGCACCCGTGGTATCGTACGACATACCTGGGTAAGCAAAACGCGTTGGAGTTCCGTTACCTGAGGCAACGAAGCCATCACCGTTTCCAAGGTCACCCGCACCTGAAGGCGTCTCGATGATCAACTCAGAACCGTTTTTCCACATGGCACGCATGTAGTTGTAGAAGTGCGTCGCGTTGCTTGGGTTACCAGAGATGTTTGAAGCAGTATTGTTGTAGTACATGAAGTGACTCATAATAATACGCTCGTTCACACCAGTTGTAGGGTCTTCAGCAACACAAAGTCCTGTTTCCGGGTCTTTAACACCATCCACACAACCATCGCGGTCGTTATCAACGCCGTCAAAGTAATCGGCAAATGGTCCTTGGAAGAAGTCAAAACCAACGGCTGGAGGATTCAAACCATAGCCGAGAGGACCTTCATCTTCCGTGTCCGAGTTGTAACAGTAACCCAAACCACGTGCAATATCACAACCGATGATATCATCAGTGTAGTTCCCCAAATCCGGATCAAACCACGTTGAGAAATACGTGTTCGTCAAACGGAACGTTGAACGGTTAATAATGCGGTAGTTGTTAAAGGTCATGTTGTTTACCTCATCGTTGGTAGAGAAGGCAAAGGCCTGCGCACGAATTTCAAATCCAAGTGCTCCGGCTTGTGATTCAGTGTGAACGTTACCACGGTCGTTGTATACCCACCAAATAGTCTGGTCACCGTAGAGCACATCTGTTTCTTTATCACGACAATCGTATTCTTTGTCAATATCGTAGGCTGGGTAATCGATCAAGTAGTCGTATACCCCATCGCCATCACGGTCGATAAACGGAGCAAGTTGGTAAGGTAATTCACCATCTACACCGTTACCTGGCCATTCTTTGATACTCTCTGGAATCTGAGCTTCGTACCCTGGAAACAGTTCGGTATCATCACAATCTGGATCGTCTAAACACTCCAACCAAGCTTTGTGTACGTCCACTTCCTCACGCATGATGATCCAGTGGCGGTCGTATTTATCACAAATTTCTTTGTTGGTCGATGCAGAGCCATCCGTGGTCAATGGACCTGGCCAGTAGTCATTCCCTGCTTGACGGTAGGTCATGGCAGCCAACTTCAATTGATTACCCTCATCAACCCCACCAAGCCATAATGAGCCGGCGAACATCGAGTGCTTGTTCGAACCTTTCGGCACTTCGTAACGTGCAGTGTTCAAATCCCACCACATATCACCACCACCCAAGATGGTTGCACGAACATTGTTAATACTCAAATCACTCTGCGCCTTCGAAGGCTGACACAATTCCTCTACGGTTTTCATTGAACCCGTAGTTTCACCGGTTTTGGCCACGCCCTGTACTTCACGGGCGGCAAGCGGAGATGCGATTATTGTTGAAAGTAAAAGGAGATACGCTCTTTTCATATGCTGTTTTCCTATGCTTCTTTTAAATATTATAGTCCTACACGAACCCCAAGGCGGATTCGACGAGGTAAACTGTATAGTCCAGGGTTAGCCAAACTGATGTTGTACAAATCAGCGAATGACTGTGCATTGGTTTGGAATTGTATTGCATTTTGACCTTGAGGTGAACTCAAGTATCCATCATCCGAAGGTGAACCTGTAAAAGAGTAGACACCAAGGATGTTCTGAGTATTCAATGCGTTCAATAACTGAACGTATACCTCGAAGTTGCTAAATGGTCCTTCAGAATAGTTCCATACCTTATTAGCGGTAGCATCAATACGGAAGCTCCAAGGCAAACGTGAACCGTTAATGTTACCGGTAATAGGCGTAGCACCATCCGTCAAACCATAAGCCAACGAGCGGCGCGTGTAAGGCGTTCCTGAATTCGCGTTCAATACAACGTTCACACCTGCGTTTTCCAACATGCGCATTCCAAACCATACTGGTCCGTTGTACGCTGGACCACCACCGTAACGGTAGTCCATGTTCATTACAACTTGGTGACGTGAATCGTAGCTCAATGGTAGGATGTAACGCAAGTTAGGCTGACCTGAACGAGCGATGTTTGCACCAGAGTTTGCACCAGATCCTGTACCATCCGCGAACTGAAGGGTGTAGTTCGCGTTCAAGCGAACATTACCGGTACGACGCAAATCGTAAGCGATGGTATATCCTTTAGTTGTTGCGAAATCAAGGTTACCGTAAGCGATGTAAGTGATAGGATATGCCTCTGTCATACTTAAGGTCTGCATCATATCACGCATCTCACGGTAGAAGGCACTCAATTTCAATGCACTGTTATCGTTCAATTTTTGACGGAAACCAATTTCGTAATCGGTCGTACGTTGTGGTTTCAGATCAGGGTTTGCCAAGAAGTTACCGTTATCCCCATTTTCCAATTGCAGGTAAGTAATTGGATTCATACGGTTCAAACCTGGATCTGGACGCTGCACCAAGATATCGTAGTGTGCAAAGAATTCCGCTTCGTCGGAAATAGGGAACTGGAAAGAAACACGAGGACTGACTGTTACCTGAGGCGCGTAATCTTTGAAGCTCTCATCAGCCGTTACTGCCAATTTCTGATCTTCAATACCCGGTTGCTTCAAGAATGGCTTAATACCACCACTGATATCTGCGATGTTTTTAGGGTTTGCCTCTACCTCGCCTGAAGCAGTGTACCAAGTAAATCCATCACGATACCCTACGATAGAAGAAGGGTTTTCTTGGTCGTCTACATAAACAACGGCAGATTCTGACATACCCTGTGGAACATTGTAACCGGCAAGGGCTGTGCTACCCAAATCTCCAACCGTGTATGCTGGATACAATACAAAAGGATCCGTAAGAACGGGCTGGTTCGCATCAAAGCGATCTACGCGAAGACCAATGTTAAAGAACAAATCCTCAAACGTAAATTGATCTTGGATGTATCCCGCCATATAAATTGGCTCAAAGGCGCCCACCATACGCTTGCTATTTCCTTGAGCATCTGTAGAAAAGAAATCGTTCAAAGAAGGACGTGAAGTAAGGCGGTTACCTAAATAATCATATCCAAAGTAGCTAACGTACTGACCAGAACCGATGTTCAACAATTCATTCGCTGAGAACATATCTAAGCTAAAGGTCGAAGGATCGTAAGAATCAATATCCAACCAATCCGTTCCATCCGGATTTAAGCCAAGCTTTTCACGCAAGTTGCGGTCGAAGGTTCTTGGCTTACCCGAATCAAAAAGACGTGGGTACGAAAGTGTATCCTGGAATACACCATTATTATCGTAAGAAGCAATTGGATTATTAAGGTCCAATTCTCGGATGGCATCATTCTGCAAAAGACGCATCAACGTCCAAAGACCTGTAGCACCTAGCGAGTACGAACGGTCAAAACGCTGTTCGTATTCAACACCCACGATAAGTGAGTGGTCTTTTATATCGAACGTTGAAGACGCCGTAATACGGAACTGGTCGTTCATGAATTTTGAATAACCGGCTTGGTTCGCACCAACGTTCCCCCACAAACCGTATGCGGATGAGGGTTGATCACCGTTCAACAAACCACCTCCTGCGCGAATGTCTTCTAGCGAGCGGGCGTTGTTGAAAATGAGAGAGTTGTCAACAAAGTTGAAGAAGTTCGAGGTGTAATTTGCAAGGATAGGATTGTTATCAGAGGCGGTATAATCCACACCTACACTTTGCCAAACTGCTTGTGTCCATGCGTTCATCACCTTACCATAGTTCGGGTCGTTTGGATCCGTAATGGTATCTGAACCCAAAACGTAGAGCGGTCGATAGGTGGTTTGGAATTTACCGATGTGACCGTAATTAAAGATGTTTTCTTTGTGACGGGCGTCTCTATTGTATCCAGTATTTCTCGTGAAATCGATTTGAATTGAGTAGAACGCGTTACGGATTAACGAATTTGAGGTATCCGATGGCGTTCCGAAACGTTGCTGAAAGCGCAAGTAACCTGATAAATCCTGACGGAAAAACTCACCGTTATTTGCGTAATTCATCAACTCATTAAATCGGCTGCCAGAATTACCTTGGCTCAAGTTGAAACGACCACCGAGTGTGAGGGTTGTTTTCTCTGAGGTAACAAGTTTCACATTACCTGACATGCGCACTGAACGCGAAGCAACATTTTCTCTATAGTTCTGCGTGACTAGATCGTCCGCAGTTAAGAAATCCGCAGCATTCAATACCCCAAAACCACTAGAAGCTGGCACCAAGGGATTGGCCTCGAGCTCAGCCAATTTTTCGTCATTAACACGGTACGTAGGCAAAGATCTAGGCGATCCGTCTTTATTGTATTGGAATTCAGACGCGAGCAAGAAACCCAAAACGCTCTGTCCTTTTTCATTTTTTAGAATTGGTCCCCCTAAGGTCAAAGCACCTAGGTTGTAATGTTGATTATCAAACAACGAGCTTGTAAGGTATTCAGATGAACCAAAGTAGTACGGAGCAGGACCCTTAGTGGTGGTGCTAATTACACCACCGGTAACATCACCATACTGCGCTGGAAGACCACCTGTAATCACCTCAGTACTTTGAATCGCATCACGCGGAATGTCCACGTTACCACGAACCTTAACCCCATCGATAAAGACAACGTTCGTCGAAGAACGTGCACCGCGCACGTTGAACGAACCAGATCCGTCTTGCTGGAATACCCCAGCCGTTGTACCAACAATCTGGCTAAGGTTACGGTAAGGAAGGTTTTTAATTTCCTCTGCACTCACGATCTCAGAAGTCTTACCCGTCTCGATAAGTTCCTCTTGAGCGATAACCGTAACTTCTGTAATCATTATACTTTCGATGGTCATGTCGAAGTTCACCACCTTTGGCTTGCCCGGGTTAACGGTCACTCCATTGAGGTTGAAATCTGCATAGCCGTAGGTCTTACAAGTGATGTTGTAAGTTCCTGCATCTACAGGGTTAATGTTGTATTCGCCATCGAAATCTGTCGTTCCAGTAGTGATAACTACATCTTTGTCTTTTACGATAACCGTAGCAAAGGGAATGACCTCACCGGTGCGCTTGTCTTTAACTGTTCCACGGAGTGAACCTGGACGACTTTGGGCATGACCAACCATGATCCCGAGGGCCAAAACAAGCGTAAGTAATCTTTTAACCATAAAAACTGGCTTTTTGTTTGGGTTACAAGGATGTAAATATAATACGGAGAAGGCCTTAATCGGCAATGAAAAACCGCTTATCTTGAGCTTCGAAATGAAGAAACTATTCCTATTGAATATCAACACGTTAGCGGCTGTGTTTGTCGGTGTTTTACTACTGAGCAGCTGTAATACGACCACTGTACAATACGATATTCCGGAACCCTACGTGGATGAAACGGTCTATTTAAGCGATCCATCCAGCTTCAATTTAACCGTTATCGGGGGCCAATTATACCTGCCTAATGTGGGTCACGGCGGCGTTGTGATTTATCGTCGATATTACGATCAGGCCTTCTATGATTTTGCCGCATATGAACTTGCATGTCCTTATCATTGGGCGGATGCCTGCGGCTTACTTTCGAGTTCAAATGGCGATCTATATTTGACTTGTGGATGCGGGGATCACCAATATCAACTACTTGATGGTCAGAGCATTGACACTTCTTACACCTTGCCGGTAAAAGAATTCAATTGCTCCTTCGATGGGGTGAACATCATTCGGATATCAAACTAATAAAAAACGCGCCCGATGGGCGCGTTTTTTAGTTGAGTTCAAAAATTTTCTTCGGCAAATTACACAAAAGCATTCTCCCCTGTGATGTCCAATCCTGTAATCAACAAGTGGATATCGTGGGTCCCTTCGTAGGTAATTACGGACTCTAGGTTCATCATGTGGCGCATGATTGAGAAATCACCTGTAATACCCATCCCTCCGAGCATTTGACGAGCTTCGCGAGCGATGTTAATCGCCATTTCCACATTGTTACGCTTGGCCATTGAAATCTGTGCTGAAGATGCACGACCTTCATTTTTTAGCTGGCCCAAACGATAGGTCAAAAGTTGTGCCTTGGTGATTTCAGTAATCATCTCAGCCAGTTTCTTTTGTTGCAATTGGAAACCTGCGATTGGCTTACCAAATTGGATGCGCTCTTTTGAATAGCGCAAGGCTGTATCGTAACAATCCATCGCCGCACCGATCGCGCCCCAAGCAATGCCAAATCGGGCACTATCAAGGCAAGAAAGCGGTGCACCAAGACCGTCGCGGCCTGGTAAAATATTTTCCTTTGGCACCTTCACGTTGTCGAACACTAATTCTCCGGTTGCCGAAGCACGCAGAGACCATTTATTGTGTGTTTCAGGAGTAGTAAAGCCTTCCATTCCGCGCTCTACGATGAGGCCTTTGATTCGACCTTCTTCATTTTTCGCCCAAACCACGGCAACATGACAATATGGAGCATTAGAGATCCACATTTTTGCGCCATTGAGAATGACGTGATCACCGGCATCCTTGAAGTTGGTGGTCATTCCACCTGGATTTGAACCAAAATTAGGCTCGGTCAAACCAAAGGAACCCAGGTATTCTCCAGTGGCCAATTTAGGCAGGTATTTTTGTTTTTGCTCCTCAGAACCGTAGGCATGGATTGGAAACATTACGAGCGAACTCTGGACACTACAGGTTGAACGTATACCCGAATCTCCGCGCTCAGCCTCTTGCATCATCAACCCATAGGAGATGTGATCGAGTCCGGGACCGCCATATTCTTCCGGGATGTATGGACCAAAGAGACCAACCTCCCCCATTTCTTTGACGAGGTGTTCTGGAAAAGCTGCACGTTGCGCATAGTCTTCAATAATTGGGCTCACCGAGCGCTTTACCCAATCTCTTGTCGCATCGCGGATCATTTTATGCTCTTCACTGAGCAACTCATCTAAGAGGTAGTAATCCGGGTGTTGAAATGCATCCATTTTTTCTGTGATTGTTTTGAGCTGTTGAAATTAGAACACAAAGGGGAAAAAGGTGTTCTATTATTAACAAATTTTCTGCGTGAAAATCCTATCACTCGTAAAAATTATGACGGTAGAATCTTATTTTTAGAGCGCTAAAAGCATGTATCCATGAAAAAAATAGTACTCCTTGTTGCCGTATTGGGCCTGGTACAATACTCCTATACAAATAGCGGTGGTTCACCATCGGGAAGAAGTGGCTCACCTGCTTCAAACGGTCAAACTTGCTCGGGAGGGTATTGCCATAGCGGTGGTTCTCCATCAGGCAACGAACAAATTATCATCCAAACAGATCAAGCGAATTTGGTCGACAATCAAGCGGTGAACGTATCTCTTGGGGTGTTGCCAAGCGGAGCATCTAGCAAAATTGGTTTTATGGCGAGCGTTGAAGATGCAAGTGGCAATTCCGTTAGCTCGGTTACGGCAAGTTCAAACTCGAAAAAAGTTGGAAATTATTTAACGCATACAAGCTCGAGTACTTCCGTTTCAAACGATAGCATTGGTTGGAATTTCACTTTTGAAGATTCATCGTATCCAGATAGTTTAACCATTTACGTGGCTGTGAACTTCACGAATGGAAATGGCAACTACCAAGGTGATTATGTACTTACGGAGACCAAAACGTTATATAAGAGCCAATCCAGTGTGGATGAAAGCAGCTTGAAAGGATTAATCGTGGGGCCGAACCCTGCGACGGACTTCATAAAAATTCAGCACGAAGATTTAGCAAGTGTGGGACTGTACAACACGCTAGGTCGATTCATAAGCCTTGAGACCAGTGCGAGCGCAGCGCAAGGAACAATCGACTTAGACGTTAGCACCTTAGCACGAGGAAATTATATCATTAAAGCGACATATTTGGACGGCACGACGCATTACAAACACGTCATTTTAAAGTAATTTTGTGCCCTGATGGGCGCAAAGTGGACAATTATAGCATTATTGGGGTTGATGGCTGGAATACGGCTTTTTCAACCCCAATTCTTTTTGGCCTGGACCACTGGAAAATTGGACAGGGAAGATCCCCTGAACGTACCTTCAACTTTGCTGATGTGGGCAGTACTGGCGACGTGCTCTTACTTTCTGCTTTCCATCATTCAGGTCGACCATTCAAATGCGCTATTATTTATCGTTTTACCACTTTTAATCTTGGCAAGAATTCTCTTCTCGCATCTGATTGTTAGGATTTTGCGCCAAGAAAATGCGCGTATGTTAGGACTAGAATTCTTTCAAATCGCCCCTCTTTCATTGCTATATTTAATGACCACTGCGTTCGTTCTTACGGTGCATTGGACTTGGCCTTCAGCCGATTTTTGGATTCCATCGATCATAGCTGGAGCACATATCTTTGGTTTGGTCCAGTTTTCCATAAAACATGAAGGTTTTGTTCATTTTTCGACTTTAGGTGTAAGAGTGTATGCCATTTTGTACCTTTGTGCCCTTGAACTAACACCTCTATTCCTAGCCCTTGGCTAGACTACTACTATGTCAGATAAAAGAAAGACGAAAGTAAAGTCCGTTCTAATCTCTCAGCCCCAGCCCGCCAACGAGAATAATCCGTATGCTGCGTTAGCTGATAAGCACAAAGTAGTGGTGGATTTCCGCTCCTTCATTCATGTAGAAGGGGTAACCGCCTCAAACTTTAGAAAGGATAAAATCCAAATTCGTGATTTCCGCAATGTCATCTTCACTTCGAAGAATGCCGTTGATCACTACTTCAGAATGTGCGAAGAAATGCGCGTTCAGATCAGCCCGGACATTCGTTACTTCTGTATTTCAGAGGCTATCGCCTACTATTTGCAGAAATACGTTGTGTACCGTAAGCGCAAAATCTACCACGGTAACATCCAAATCAAAGAACTCATTCCTACTTTGAAAAAATTCAAGAACGAAGAGTTTTTGATGCCTTCTTCAGATAGCTTGAAGCCTTCTATCCCAGCAGCGTTAGAGGATGCAGGAATAAAATACACACGCGCGATATTATTCAACACCGTGGTTAGTGATTTGAGTGACTTAGAAGATGTCTTCTACGATATCCTCGTTTTCTTCTCGCCTTCCGGAATCAAGTCCTTGTATGAAAACTTCCCGGAATTCAAACAAAACAACACACGTCTGGCTTGTTTTGGCGCGACAACACAACAAGAAGCTGAAAAGAACGGACTCATTGTGGATATCCCCGCTCCGACTCCAGATGCACCTTCTATGACCAAGGCGATCAGCGAT
Source organism: uncultured Polaribacter sp. (assembly GCA_964397915.1). Taxonomy (GTDB): domain Bacteria; phylum Bacteroidota; class Bacteroidia; order Flavobacteriales; family Schleiferiaceae; genus UBA10364. Next base: position 16,023 of record CAYNLA010000033.1, read on the forward strand.
TATATCAAAGA
>CAYNLA010000034.1:0-15480 GCA_964397915.1 uncultured Polaribacter sp.
GTAAGTGCTTGATTTTCAGTGGGCCCAGCAGGGCTCGAACCTGCGACCACCTGATTATGAGTCAGGTGCTCTAACCAACTGAGCTATGAGCCCGGGAGCGCAAATATAAGGTAGCATTTTGTATCCGTGCACCTTTGAAAATAGCTTTCGTTAAAGTTTAATTGCTTCAATTCATTGTCCGGCCATTGTCTTGGGACCATAAACTTCTAGCCAATCATTTGGTTGTATTATTGTATACCCATAAACTGCAGATGGACAGACTAAAATCCATGGCTTTCGCCACACTCATTGGGCTGTCCGTTTCAGCGCAAAATGCACCTATAGACTTTGAGCCAACTGGACACGGTGCCAATTGGAATTGGAAGGTTTTCGAAAACAGCTACAACCCTCCTTTGGTTGTTGTACAGAATCCTGATACGAATGGTATTAATCCAAGCCCTAACGTTGCACGATTTGAGGCCCTCCAATTAGGTCAGCCTTTTGTAGGTTGTGAATCCAAGCATGGAACTGATATTGGAACCTTTACCATCGATCAAAACAACTACATCATTCGAATCATGGTCTACAAGACCGCGATCAGTGACGTGGGGATCAAGTTGGTTCGCTGGGATAACTGGTCGTTAGGCGAAATCAAAGTAGCGAACACTAAAACTCACGAGTGGGAGCAACTTGAATTCGATTTCTCAGCGCACATAGGATTAACCTACGATCAGATTGTCATTTTCCCCGATTTTACGGCACGTCCCTCAGATCGTACCATCTATTTTGACAATGTATGGGGCGGCTTATATGTTCCACCACCGCCGCCGCCGCCACCCATTGATAGTGCATCGATGACCCTACCGAACTTTTTTAGCCCCAATTTTGACGGTATTAATGACGAATACCGCCCCAACATGCAACATGCTGATTGGGCAGAATGGCGTGTCATGAATCGCTGGGGACAAGAATTATTTTATTCTGAGTCAACGACGGATACTTGGAACGGTATGTACAATGGAACAACTGTGAGTCCAGGCGTATACTTCATTCAAGCAAAATGCGGCTCAAACGAAGCTGGAAATACCGTAGAAAAGAGAGGTGTCATTCATATCGTCGATTAGGGCACATCGGAGCAATTATCACGTTTTAATTTTCGAGCACGCACTACATTCGCACTTTAATCAAGTGAAAATCGCTGCATTATGATCAAGCAAATCTGGTTTGACTTCGGGAATATTTTCATTCCTGTGCACCCTCAATCAACTCGCGAGGCGCTAGAAAAATGCGGCGTTCAAATGAATCCAGAACAATTCGACGCATTAGCTCAGGAGTTTGAAATAGGCGAAATCTCAAGTAATGAGTTTTTCCAGGCGTTAACAGCAAGCTGCAAATTCTTACAAAGTTCTCGTTGTGTGAAGTTGGGCTGGGACGCCTTGCTTGGTCAACTTCAAGACAACACCTTGTTCTTGAAAAAATTGGGACAGGAATACAACATTAGCTTAGTTAGCAATACCAACGAAGCGCACATCCAAACCATCAAAGAACAAAGTGGTCCATTTCTCTGGAACAACTTTATTGAGAAGTTTGATGCATTGTTCTTGTCGTATGAAATGGGTTGTCGTAAACCTGATCCTGAATACTACGACCGTGTACTTGAAGCTATGGGAGCATTGCCGGAAGAAGTATTGTTCATTGATGACACCCAAGCAAATCTAGATACTGCTGCCGAAATGGGTCTAAACACTTGGCAGTTCAATATTCAAGAAGGGAATTTGGAAAAGGAATTACCCGCGGTCTTGGCAAAGTTCAATGAGCGTACCACCAGTACCTCGAGGGTGTAAAAAACATACCCATTTATTGTCCGCGCCCGCCTTGGGCTCTTCATTGAGAAGCTGAAATCCTTCTTCTGCTAATCGAGCCATTTCAGCCTTGATATCCTCCACAGCGTAAGCCACATGATGAATGCCCTCACCACGTTTTTCGATAAACTTTGCGATGGGGCTGTCCGGATTTATCGCTTCTAAAAGCTCAATCTTATTTGGACCTGCTTGAAAGAAACTGGTGCGAACGCCTTCACTTTCCACGGCCTCTTCCTTGTAAGGAGGAACACCCAATATCTTAGTATACAATGCATTGCCTTGCTCCAAAGATTTAACTGCAATGCCCAAATGCTCAATTTTATTCAAGTGATCCATCTTCGGTGGCGTTTAAAGATCCCAAGTTAACCAAAGCTGCGTATTTACCTTTTTTATCAAGTAGCTCATTGTGCGTACCCAATTCTACAACGCGTCCATCCTCTATGTATGCGATCTGATCTGCATTCTTAATCGTACTCAATCGGTGTGCCACCACAACGGTAGTTCTTCCCTTCATCAAAGCCTCGAGCGAGTTTTGGACACGGGCCTCGCTTTCATTATCAAGTGCGGCTGTCGCCTCATCGAGCAACAAGAGTCTCGGATCTGCATAAAACGCACGGGCAATACTTACACGCTGACGCTGACCTCCACTCAAGAATTTACCCCCTTCGCCGATGGTATCGCCAGCAGCATAATTTGAAACAAAATCTTGGCAGTGTGCCGCCTCAATGGCCGACTGAAAAGCCGATTCAGAACCGTTCGATTTCAACGTGACGTTTCCATAAATGCTATCATTGAACAATAACGGATGCTGTGGTACCCAGCCAAGGCCAAGTCGATAGCTCGTTAAATCCGCATCTTTCAAATTCAAGTCGCCTAAGGAAATTTCACCTTCTTGTGGATGGTCGAAAGCCGCTAACAGGTAGAGAAGTGTGCTTTTACCCCCTCCTGAAGGTCCGACCAATGCGGTGGTTTTCCCTGCCGGGATTTGAAGGTCAAGGTCATTCAGGACCTTTCTATCGTCATAGGAAAAACTTACCTGTTTAAAGGTGATGGCATTCTCCCAATGCGAAGCGGAGATCGAATGTGTTCCAGATTTTGGCACTTCGGTATCTAAAATCTCAAAGATGCGCTCGGCGCTCGCATTTCCTTTTTGAATATCATATAATGCGTTTGTGATATTCTTGAAAGCTGGAATCAATTGGTAAAACAAAAGAATGAATGCCACTAACTCGCCTCCTGTCAGACGCTTTCCTGCCAATACCTCCTGCCCTCCTAAATAAAGTACGACCAGCAAGACACTTACCCCTAGCACTTCAGCAATTGGAGAACTTAAGTCCCGTTTTCGAAATACTTGGGTCATGGTCTTTTGCCAAGACTTTACGCTTAATTGAAAATAATTGCTCATCTGTGATTCCACAGCATAGCTCTTGATAATCGGCAGATTCGAAAGCGCTTCTTCCAATGATGTGGTGTTCTGACCGAGTAAACCTTGGGCTTGCTTCGCGCTGCGCTTCAAACTTTTACCTACCGTAGCAATGAGCAAACCAGAAATGGGAATGATGGCTAAGGCCCATGTCGTGAGTGTAGGGCTCATCGAAAAAAGTACAGCAAGCGTACCAAGTATCATCAGTGGATCTCGCACAAACCCTTCCATACCCTTCAACATCGACCACTCGATTTCATTTAAATCCGCGGTTGCGCGAGTAAGCAAGTCTCCTTTTTGCCATTTACTATGCTGGCGAAGGCTCAATGCAATCCATTTATCGTGAAGTGCCTGCTTAAAATTTGCTACGACTCCATTTCGAACCGGTGCTAAAGTCCAAAGCGCCGCATATCGGGACACATTCTTTCCTATGAAGATGATGAAAACGAGTACGATAATACGCACCAAGGTTGCAGAAGCGCCGTGAGCATCACGATAGGCCTCAACGCGCTCCGCCAGGGCAACTTTCCATGGTGCGGCCCCTGCAAGATCCGCGCCTGGCGTATCAAATATAATATTGAGCAATGGAATCAATGCACCAATAGAACCGATACTAAAGACCACTGTCAAGAGGTTGAAAAAGGCCGCTAAAGCTATGAAGCTTGCAAATGGACCCATTGTCTTAAGAATGCGAATAAATGCCTTCATGGTTCTTTTCGTTCAAGCGAAGGTAGCGCTTACGTGGCAATGCGTAAATTTGCAGCTATGGAAAGTACACGTCAACTTAAAATAGCCAAGCTCCTTCAGAAGGAAATGGCCACGATCTTTCAGCAATTGGCCAAAGATCAGTTTCCCGGAACCCTACTAAGCGTCTCGAAAGTACGCGTTAGTCCTGACCTTGGTGTAGCAAAGATATACGTGAGCATTTTTCCTGTTTCTAAAACGAAAGAGGCCTTCGATTTCTTGCAATTGAACAACACGAAATTACGTGGTGCGTTAGGACATGCTGTTGGAAGCCAACTTCGAGTGGTACCCGAACTGATGTTATTCGTTGATGATAGCCTTGAATACGAGGAGAACATTGATCGATTACTGCGCGGCGAAGGTGAGAGCCCAATTAAATAGATATCCTTGAAATCCTTTAGCACCTATCTCGCTCAGAAGTACTTCTTTTCCAAGGGAAAGCTAGGTGCCATACGATTAATGTCAATGACCGCCCTTTTGGGCCTAGCCTTAGGTACAGCAGCGATGACTGTAGTCTTAAGCGCATTTGCAGGCCTGGAGGATTTAGTAGGGGACCAATTCCAACATGCAAACCCCGCATTAAAAATAAGCCCTTCAACGGGTCAATACCTTGAGCTTTCAAAAGCGGATTCTGTCTTTGTATCCAACACAGCCGCCAAATACCCGAATTCCGTTTTTGAACCCGTATACGAGCAGCGAGTTTTACTTACACAAGGAGAACACCAACACATCGCTTACTTGCTCGGTGTTTCGCAGGAATATACCCGAGAGCATCACTTAATCGATCACTTGATGACTCAGGCCGATCCTGCCTTAGATCTTGGCGGCAATACCATGGCACTTGGAGCTGGAGTGGCCTACCATCTCGGCATTTCTTCGACGAACCCACCGCCCATCATTTCGATTTACCTACCAAAGATTACGACAAAAACGAACGCGCTAAACCTAAGTGAAAGCGTCAAGGCAAAGAATGTTTTCGTGACCAGTATTCACAACGTACAACCAGATTACGACGCGAATAAGGTCGTTGCACCAAAAGAATGGGTGAAGGAATTTATTGAAGCCGATGCTCCTTCGTATCTCGAAGTCTATGACGAAAACAATGCACTTCGTCGCGAAATTGAAGCTCATTTTAAAGACCGCGTGGTGGTTGCTGACCGACTCGAGCAAGAGGCCACTCTTTTCAAAGTGATGCGATCTGAGCGTCTAGTGGTTATTGCCATTTTAGCATTTGTGGTTTTCTTAGCCAGTTTTGGCGTTGTGAGTGCACTGACCATCATTGCTCTAGAAAAGGATAATGATATCAAGACGCTTTGGGCGATGGGAGCTAGTAATGAGCAATTGAGGAAGTTGTTTTTCACCAACGGGATGTACATCACCTTGAGTGGATGGGGAACCGGAATGCTTCTGGGAACCGCTATCATTTTGCTCCAGAAATATGTAGGGCTCATTACCCTAGGCTCTGGCTACGTTCAAGAATATTATCCTGTGACATTGAAATTGGAGCACTTCCTGCTTACAACCATAATCGTTCTGGGCATCGGCACGATCATGAGTCTGTGGTCAACGAAAAATGTAGTACGCGATTAAAGCGCTATGGGAAGATTGCCGTATTGCGCAATGTATTCCGATTCTATTTCGTCCAGCGTAGCCAATACCTCGTGGGGCTCTTCGAGTGTGACTAATCGGGAACGGTACGGTTTAAAATGACTCAGGCCACGGAAATAGTTGGTGTAGTGCTTTCTTGTCTCCATGATGGCATATCGTTCCTCCTTCCACTTTAAGCTCATCTCAAAATGTTCACGGGCCGCTGCCACACGTTCTTCTACTGTTGGCTTCTCCGCTTCAACCCCATGCTCTAGGTAATGCTTGATCTCATTAAATATCCATGGATAGCCAATACTAGCGCGACCAATCATAATTCCGTCAACGCCATATTTGTTTTTGTACTCAAGGGCTTTTGGTCCGCTATCAACATCGCCATTACCAAAAACAGGAATATGAAGTCGTGGGTTGTTTTTCGTTTCAGCGATCAGCGTCCAATCCGCTTCTCCTTTGTACATCTGCTTACGAGTCCGCCCATGAATGGAGATGGCTTGAATGCCCACGTCTTGTAGGCGCTCAGCGACTTCAACGATGTACTTGGTATTCTCGTCCCAACCCAATCTAGTTTTAACGGTCACTGGCTTATTTACGGCTTTCACAATCTCAGCCGTCATCTTGACCATTTTAGGTATGTCTTGAAGAATACCTGCCCCTGCGCCTTTGCATGCAACATTTTTTACGGGACAACCGTAATTAATATCGATGATATCTGGATTTGATGCCTCACAGATTTCCGCAGCTTGACGCATACTTTCAATCTCGTTTCCGAAAATTTGAATGCCAAGCGGGCGTTCGTATTCATAGAAGTCCAATTTCTTTACACTCTTCGCTGCATCCCGAATTAATCCCTCAGAAGAGATAAATTCTGTATACATAACATCAGCACCGTGATCTTTGCAGAGCTTACGAAAGGGCGGATCACTCACGTCCTCCATTGGTGCGAGCAACAAGGGAAAATCACCAAGCGCTATATCTCCTATCTTTACCATTACTGCAAAAGTACAATGCGATGAATAACCATCATTCATGGAGTCCAGGAAGAATTGCACTGGCCTTCATTTTCATCATTCTAATATCCACCTTTCTTTTTGGTGCCCTAGGTCTGCTTCTCGCAACCCAGGTCTTTCAAGCTACGACGAGCCCAGAAGCCATTCGTATGCTTCAAGCTCTTAACAGCCTTGGTCTGTTTTTAGTTCCACCATTGGTCTTGGCATATTGGACACAAAGTGATCCAAAATCATTCTTAGGCTTAAATTTTCCCAGCTCAATACCAACGCTACAGGTCTTGGGGCTTATTTGCCTATGCATTGGGGCTTTTTTTGTTATCGATGCACTGAGCTTTGTGAACACCGCTATTCTGCCCGAAACGGCTTGGGTAGCTAATCTAAAGGCACAAGAAAACTTGGTTCAAAACACCATTGGCCAACTACTGGCCAATATGACACCTTGGACCTTGGTTTTAAACACCCTCATCATGGTGCTCATTCCTGCACTCGGTGAAGAATTATTTTTCCGAGGCAGTGTGCAATCCTTACTAAGTGCAAGATTCACCTCCCACACTGCAATTCTCATTGCTGCGCTGTTTTTCGGTGCAGGTCATATGCAACCCTTAAGTTTCCTCCCAATATTCTTCATGGGCATAATTTTCGGCTATGCTCGACTTTGGACGGGCACACTATGGGTTCCGATTGCACTGCATTTTATCAATAACGGTTATGCCTTGGCAAGCGCTTATCTAAATGAAGGCGTTTTAAATACAGAAAACACTATGGTAGGCTCCCCAATCTCATTTTTAGGAATAGGTGTTTTTGTTATTGGCCTCTGGCTAACCCGTAAGCATCAAGCATAAAAAAAGCCGGTTCTCTCGAACCGGCTTTTTCGCCTATACAGCTATTTCTCTTTGCTTATAGTTATTCCGAGTCGTACAACGCCTGAACGTTTTTCGGCTGGTTTGAACTATAGTTGATCTTCAACGCTTGCGCTTTGCGCAATTGCAATTTAATATCTGTGATCAGACCCATCTTAACGGTTTTATCCGCTTTGATGGACATGGTCATCATTGCAGCATCTTCTTCCGACTTCTGCTCACGCTCTTGCAAAACGAACGGCTGAATATCTTCCAAAGAAGCGAACGAATCGTTCAATTGGACACGTGGAGAACGACCAAACTTATCTTGGTATTTCTGACGAGGAGCACCTGCATAAATGTAGGTAACCAACGATTTACGTTCCAATTTCTGAATCTCAGTGGCTTGTGGCTTATTAACTGTCACCTTCAAATCCACTTCACGCATTACCGTAGCAACCATGAAGAAGAAGAGCAACATGAAAACAATATCTGGTAGTGCCGAAGTATTCACTGCCGGCAACGCCTTGTCCTTCTTTTTCTTAATTACAGCCATTATCCACCAATATTTAAAGGTTCAGCCTCAGAAATCTTCTGCGGGTAAGCCAACTTAATCTCTTTCAAAATTTCCTTGTCTTCATCTTCGTTCATAGAACGGTAAGATCGACCGAATTTCTCTTGAGCGTAGCGTTCACGCAAATCCTCATATGCAGCGACCAACTCATTCTGTACCTTGACGTACATACCGTACGAAGTACCGCGGTCATTCTGCAAGGAGACAACTGCCTTATCAGGATTATCAGAGCTGGTTCCAACTTTGAATCCTTGACAGTACTCACAAGACCCGTCACCGTTATTATCGATAAACTCCATTGCCTTCGTTCTCAGTTCAGCAATAGTCAGGTACTCGTCTTCTACGAGCAACTGGTCATTAGAGTTTACCAATACGGTAAAGATGTTGCGCTCCTTGATTGGAGGTGGATCTTCAACGAGTTCTTCGTCGTAAGGAGGCAGCTTTCTATTGATCCCCTTATCTGTATCCATTGTCGTAGTTACAAGATAGAAGATCAAAAGCAAGAAAGCGATGTCTGCCATCGACCCTGCATTGATTTCTGGTATGGCTCTTTTATTTCTTGCCATATCAATACTTATTTAATTACACGTGACACCAAAGAGTATACTACTGCAGCAATTGCACCCAAGAATAGGATGTAAAATGCCGTCAACATAGCACTTGACGCTTTCGATGTCATCTCTGTAACGTCTTTATATTCATTGTAATCTGAACCATCAGCCATTACCCATGAGATCAAAGCGATCACCAAGATGGCAGCTAGTCCAATACCTACACCCTTAATCCCTTGAGGATTTACTACAAGGGCGAGTACAAAGCTCAATACGGCAATGATGATACCGATAACGGTAGCAATCAATCCGAAGGACACAAATCCAGGAGCGTTGTCCTCGTTCAAAGCAACCATGATGAATAACACCACACCTACTATTCCGAGTCCAATGCCTAGGATACGTCCAATAAATGGAAGTTTACTAAGCATATCTATTACGCGTTTTTCTTGTTGTACTCAACCAACATATCCATGAAAGAGATAGAAGCATCTTCCATCTTGATCACGATACCGTCGATCATCGCTACGATAAGGTTGTAGAAAATTTGAAGGATGATCGCAGTGATCAAACCAAATACTGTTGTCAAAAGTGCTACTTTAATACCACCCGCTACAAGAGAAGGGTTAATATCACCAGCTGCTTCGATTGCGTCGAATGCACCAATCATACCAATTACCGTTCCCATGAAACCAAGCATCGGTGCCAAAGCAATGAACAAAGAAATCCAAGAAACACCTTTCTCCAATTTTCCGTTCTCTACAGAACCAACGCTCATGATTGACTTATCTACCATGTCTAGGCCTTCGCTGTAGTGGTCCAAACCTTCGAAGAAGATTGTAGCTACTGGGCCACGAGTATTGCGACAAACTTCTTTTGCAGCCTCAACACCGCCATTGTTCAATGCGCCCTCAACTTCTTCCAACAATTTTTCAGTGTTGGTTTGTGCGAAAGTCAAGTAAATGATACGCTCGATAACCAATGCTAGACCTAGAACCAAGGCCAACAATACGAACGACATGAAGAAAGCACCACCCTCGATGAATTTTTCTTTCAATACCTGAGTAAATCCTTTTTCAGCTGGAGCAGCTGCTTCTTCAACTGGTGCTTCTTCAGCAGCAGCTTCTTCTGTAGCGGCAGAATCAGTAGTTGCAGCAGCAGAATCAACCGCTGCATCAGCAGAGTCCATAGTTTCAGTAGCAGCAGTTTCTGCTACTTCTTCAGTAGCCGCCATATCTTCTTGAGCATAGGCGTTAACGGTACCCAATGAGAGGGCAACGATAGCAAGCAAAGAGAGTGCTTTTTTCATTTTCCTAATTTTTAAATACAAAAGTTTAGATGTTATTCAATGCAGTGTACAAAATACACATTACACATTGAGTCGCCGAAAATACAAAAAATTGGTGTCGATTCCGCACTAAGCGCATTCTCCCGAGATACTCTCAGAAAACTTAACAGCAAATTCATCTTGACTTAGGTTTTGTCCTAAAAGCACCATGGATTTAACCAACGTACTTTCAAATGTCATGTCACTGGCGCTCAATACATTAAACCGTTCTATTGCTGAGGAGCTGTCGTACAATCCTGGTACGATTCTTCCACTGACGCATTGAGACGTATTGATGATTTGGATTCCGGATTTTTCGCAACGCGATAAAAATTCAATAAATGAATGTGAATTTGGTGCATTGCCCGCGCCAAATGTGCGGAGTAATAGAACTTTCCAATCCTTTAGCACCGGCAACTGCTCAAACTTTAAACCTGGATACAGGGTGACCACACCGACAGAAGCATCAATAGACTTTTGAAATGTTGTTGTCCTATTTGATTTCCACAACAGTTCCTCATATACAGTCATTCGTACACCACTTTCTCCTAAGGCCGGGTAGTTGGGCGAAGAGAATGCGTTGAATTCATTTGAAGAGCGTTTGTAGGCCCTATTTCCGCGATACAACTTGTATTCAAAATAAATACAGACCTCTTGAATCAATGGGATGCCGTCTCGCTCCATTGCCGCAAACTCCAATGCACTCAACAAGTTTTCTGTGGCATCCGTGCGCAATACTCCGATTGGCAGTTGAGACCCCGTGATAATCACTGGCTTGTTCAAACCTTGAATCATGAAACTCAATGCACTCGCCGTATACGCCATGGTATCCGTACCATGTAAAATGACAAAGCCGTCGTAGTCGTCGTAATTGACTTCAATTCGCTCCACCAAATCGATCCATCCTTCCGGTTGCATTTCCGAACTATCCACAGGGTGTTGGACCGTAATGACATCAAGCTGAATGGGGAGTAATTCCAATGAAGGAATGGAGGCGCGTAATTCATCGAAATTAACGGGTGCCAATTTTCCATTGGGGTTTTGCTTCATCCCAATTGTACCGCCGGTATATATCAAACAAATCTTGCGCATTACCCAAACAAGTTACGCGTATTTGTCGCACAAAGCGCACTTAATTCTACTGGCGCTACTTCCAAGACCTCAGCCACTGTATGCGCTACTTCCGCCATAAAGGCAGGCTCATTCTTCTCACCCTTAAACGCAGATGGCGTCAAATACGGCGCATCCGTTTCAAGAAGGATTCGATCGCGTGGAATATTTTTTATCACCGGGTCTGTTGCCGCCCGATTGTAGGTGATTACTCCGCCAAGACCGAAATAAAACTCGCCCAAGCGCAAGGCACGGTTCACTTGTTTTTTACCCCCGCTAAAGCAATGAAAGACTCCACGAACCTTGCCGCTGTGTCGAATTTGAGCCTCCTCAAGAACCGGAAAAATTTCTTTGAAACTATTGCGAACGTGAAGTGCAATGGGCAAACCCCACTCAACGCTCCAATCTATCTGCTGATTCAATGCATCGATCTGAATATCGAGGGTGCTTTGATCCCAATACAGGTCCAACCCTATCTCCCCAACGGCACAGAAACGCGATGGATCCTTGAGGTATTCCGCTTTGAGCGCGTCCAATTGGTTTTGGTAGTCTTCCTTTACGTAACATGGATGCAGGCCGATCATTTGGCGAACGGTAAGCGCTGGGAATTGGTCCACTGCAGCAGCCATTTTTTCCACGCTATGTACATCAATGTTGGGTAAAAGCAACTCAACAACCCCATGGGCAAGGGCGTTTTCTTGAACGGCCTCTTTTCGCTCCACTAGGGAGGCATCATAGAGGTGACAATGGGTATCTATCCACATTAGAGCGGCAGGTTTCCGTGCTTCTTACGAGGAAGTTTTACAGCTTTGTTTTCGAGCATTGCATAGGCACGAATCAAGCGCTGACGGGTCTCTTCGGGAAGGATGACTTCATCGACATACCCACGGTGCGCTGCACGATACGGATTGGCGAAAGCCTCAGCGTATTCTGCTTCCTTTTCAAGCAACTTGGCTCCAGAATCTTCGGCTTCGGCGATTTCTTTTCTAAAAATTATCTCAGAGGCTCCCTTGGCGCCCATCACAGCAATTTCAGCTGTAGGCCAAGCAAAGTTCATATCTGCACCAATCTGCTTTGAGTTCATTACACAATATGCACCGCCGTAGGCCTTGCGAGTAATGACTGTAATGCGGGGAACAGTAGCTTCACTAAAGGCATACAGTAGCTTCGCCCCATTGGTAATGATACCGTTCCATTCTTGATCTGTTCCCGGCAAGAATCCTGGAACATCTTCTAATACTAAAAGCGGAATGTTGAAGGCATCACAGAATCGGACAAAACGCGCACCCTTTGTAGACGCCTGTATGTCCAATACACCCGCTAAATACGACGGTTGATTTGCTACAATTCCGATGCTTTTTCCAGCCAATCGGGCAAAACCAACTACGATGTTCTCAGCAAAATCTCTGTGCACCTCATGGAATGAATCCGAATCGACAATTTCAGAAATGACTTCTTTAATGTCATACGGTTGGTTCGGATTATCGGGTACAATGTTCTTCAACCCCATTCGGGTTTCATCACCCATTTCGTAATCAAGTGCTGGCGGCTCTTCATCACAATTCTGAGGGATGTAGCTCAATAATTTCTTTAAGCCCTCAATCAAGGCGATCTCATTTGGGAAGGTGAAATGGGTTACCCCACTTTTTGTCGCATGTGTACTCGCTCCACCCAACTCCTCGGCCGTTACTTCCTCATGTGTTACCGTTTTAACCACATTTGGTCCGGTAACAAACATGTACGAGGTATCCTCTACCATCATAATGAAGTCGGTCAATGCAGGAGAGTATACTGCACCACCCGCACAAGGCCCCATCATGGCGCTTAGCTGCGGTATTACACCAGATGCCTGAACATTGCGGTAAAATATATCGCTGTAGCCACCGAGGGAAACTACCCCTTCTTGAATACGTGCACCACCACTGTCGTTCAAACCAATAACAGGAGCACCCGTTTTCATAGCGAGCTCCATGATCTTGACAATCTTTTCGGCATGAGCCTCGGCCAAAGATCCACCGAGAACCGTGAAATCTTGAGCATATACATAGGTCAAGCGACCATTAACCGTACCGTAACCGGTAACTACACCATCGCCCAGAACCTTTTGTTTGTCGAGCCCGAAAAGGTTGCTTCGGTGTTCCACTAAGGCGCCCATCTCTTGGAAACTTCCTTCATCTAATAAAAAGTGAATTCGTTCACGAGCGGTAAGTTTTCCTTTGGCATGCTGCGCTTCAATGCGCTTTTCGCCGCCGCCTTGTTTGCTTTGCTCGCGCAAGTGCAATAAATGGTCTCTTTTATCCTGCATGGTGGTGGTTCTGTGTTAGTTTATGGCAAGTTACTTCTCAGAGAAGGCATTTCGCAAATCAACTTTGGTATGTCTGTGGAATCTTTTCGTTTCTTTCGCTTTTCTGCGAATCTCAACCTGCTCTTCTTCCGGTAGATTAATGACTTCAACACACTGGGGTGTGCAGCATCCTTCATGTTTTTCAGCACATTCCTCGCACTGAATAAAAAGCAAATTACACGCCTTGTTCGCACAATTGGAATGACGCGCAGAAGGCTGACCGCATTGATGGCATTCAGAAATAATTTCATCCGAAATACATTCGCCCAAGCGTTCGTCAAATACGAAGTTGATTCCATGGAATTTGTTAGGCAGCGCTTCCTCTTTTATTTGACGTGCATAATCTATGATTCCGCCGTGCAGCTGATTTACATCTTTAAAACCGTGGTGCTTCAAAAACGCCGATGTTTTCTCGCAACGAATTCCTCCGGTGCAATACAACAATATTTTGCGGTCTTCTTGACCTTTGAGTTTTTCCAAAACCATGGGCAATTCCTCACGGAAGGTTTCCGCTTCTGGTAAAATTGCTTTTTCAAAGTGACCAATTTCACTTTCATAATGGTTTCGCATGTCAACGACTATTGGGTCATGATTTTCGATGGCCTCGTTCCAGTCCTTTGCGGTCAAATGTTGGCCAACATCTGTTACATCATAATCTTCCGGTTGCAGACCATCGGCAACAATCTGTTCACGAACCTTGATAACCAACTTCAAGAAAGACTTCCCGCCTGTAGGATCGTCAACTGCCATCTTAAAGGGGACATCCTTGAAGTACTCCATTCCATGAACGTGCTTCTCGAATGCGTCCCAATGGTGCGCTGGCACGTTCATCTGTGCGTTAATTCCTTCACGACTTACGTAAATGCGCCCGAGGCAGTCCCATTGACTCCATTGCGCGAACAATTCATCACGTAATTCTTTGGGATCGTCAATGATCACGTATTTATAAAACGATAGTGTTTTGCGCTCAAATGTCTCGGCCTCGAGCTTGGCCATGAGCGCTTCGCGGCTCATTTTGTTTACCAATGCTTGTTTTCCTGAATTTGGATCCATGGGGTCTGAATTTCTAGGGCAAAGATAAGTTATCTTTGAGCTACCCAAATCTGATCATTATCATCACAGAACATGAGCGGAACCATTTTAATACTTGGCGCTTGCGGTCAAATAGGAACCGAATTGACCCTTGCCCTACGCCAGAAATACGGAAATGACCGAGTAGTTGCGACGGATATTCGCCAAAGCGAACTTCCAGAACTTCAAAACGGTCCTTTTGAAATCCTCGATGCAAGCGATGCCTCTGCAATGCGAGCAGTTTGCGAAAAATATCAAATTCACACGATGTATCATTTGGTCGCTATGCTGAGTGCGACCGGTGAAAAGTTTCCGATGAAGGCTTGGGACTTGAACATGCAGAGCCTTCTGCACGCCTTGGAATTGGCTCGGGAAGGTGTCATTCAGAAAATATTTTGGCCGAGCTCCATCGCAGTCTTTGGCCCAACGACGCCAAAAGAAAATACCCCTCAGCAAACCATTATGGAACCCTCAACGGTCTACGGCATCTCAAAACTTGCTGGAGAACGCTGGTGTGAATACTACTTCAATAAATACGGTGTAGACGTGCGATCCATTCGCTACCCCGGACTCATTTCTTGGAAATCACAACCGGGCGGCGGCACCACGGATTACGCCGTGGAGATTTATTACAAGGCCATTGAGGAAGGGCGCTATACGGCTTTCTTGAGCGAGCGCCGTGCGCTGCCAATGATGTACATGGACGACGCCATTCGCGCTACCATTGAACTGACTGAAGCTCCTCCGGAAAACGTAAAGGTTCGCAGCAGCTATAATCTGGCCGGAATTAGTTTTGACCCGATAACCATTGGCAACAGTGTGGCCAAATACGTTGATGGATTCACCATGGATTGTGTGCCCGATTTCCGCGAGGAAATCGCAGCAAGCTGGCCAGCGAGCATAGACGATTCACAGGCACAAAAAGATTGGGGTTGGTCGATGGAATTTGATTTAGATTCCATGACGCAGGCCATGCTTGAAAATTTAAAAGTAAAGTTGGGGAAGTAGGTACGAATTAAAGTTCGACCTCGAAATACTCGGAAG
>CAYNLA010000035.1:0-15333 GCA_964397915.1 uncultured Polaribacter sp.
TAGAACTCATCGAAGATGCCATTGAACGCGCAAAGGGACTGGACAAACCATGGGCCGTTGAGGAATTAGAAGAAACCAAGAAGCTCGCACTTAAAGATGTTCTTCAAAGTATGCCGTATCCAGATCAGGACAATTGGACTCCTACCTCCTACCCTTACAGCATCCATCACAATTGGATCGTAAACACCCCTATGGAAGTGGGATTTGCACCGGAAGAATATGCAATCAAAGCTTTGGATAAGGCCGCACAATACACGAACCCGTTTGGAATGTTTGTCACCGGTATTGATCGAGATGAAAGCGCAGGTACGGATACCGACGGATTTGCCAAACGCAAAAAGTCCTTTACCTATGTCGGGGCAGTGATGACCTTGCCTACGGGCGTGGCAGCGGTAGCTGAAAACAACTACGGCCGGCCAGACAAAGCGTTGGATTATTTGCACCGCATGTCCCGTAGTTGGGGATATGCGCACCCGGGAAGCATGTATGAAGTGAGTCCCGATTTTGGGATGATGTGTCAGGCTTGGAACATTTATAGCTTCGCCTATCCGATTGTTCGCCAATTCTTCGGAGTTCAGCCGGATCCACAGCAGCATAAAATCACGATTGATTTGGCCTTTCCTTCGAATTGGACCCATCCTCAACTAAAGGGTATTGCCATTGGCGAAGGGGAGCTACAAACGTATTTAGATGTCGCATTCCTGAAGGGTGACGCAATACGTAAAAACCAATTACTATTGATTCAAGAAGGTCCTGATGTTTGGACGCTGCGCACTAAAATCCCAGAGGGGGCCGAGGTACTGGTTGGGGGCCAAATCATCCAACCTACTCTAGACGAAGAAGGTTATGCAGAAATGAGCGACCGCGAAGTTGTCATACGTTGGTAATGGCTATTTTTGAACTATGAATTTTGCCTCCATCATTGGTGTCGTCGCTGCCATTTTGACCACCTCAGCATTCGTCCCTCAAGCGTTTCGCGTCATACGACTGCGCCAAACCGCCCATCTTTCATTAACCATGTACATCATGATGTTCACTGGGCAAGCGTGTTGGCTGGTGTATGGACTGTATCTCTCTGATTTTCCGTTAATTCTTGCAAACGTGATAGGATGCAGTCTGAGCGGGACTATTCTGGGGCTGAAAATTTTCATGAAAGAATAATCGAACCCCCGAATCCATTGGCATAAACTTTGCCTATTGCGGAACAAAAAAGCGAGAAATCGCTTATGTAAGAGTAAAACTACCCGCAATATGAAAAAATGGCTTGCCTTTTTAGGACTAGCGTTAACCCTTTCCACTCAGGCTCAGAACGTTACTTTGAGTGGTTACATCCGTGATGCAGCAACAGGCGAAGAACTTATCAATGCCTCAATAATAAATGAGCAGCGTCAAGGTACGGTCTCAAATATCTATGGATTCTACTCGTTAACACTTCCTGCTGGGAAGTACACTTTTACAGTAAGTTACATTGGTTACGAAAATCAAGTGCTTACTCTAAATCTCAAAGAAAGTCAAAGCTTAAACTTTGAACTCGGCGAAGCCACTAACCAACTCGAAGAGGTGGAAGTAACGGCCAAGAAATTGGACGAGAATTTGAACCGCGCCGAAATGTCCACGACCCAATTGAGCGCAAAACAAATCAAGGCTATTCCACAGTTCTTGGGTGAGTTTGATGTGGTTCGCTCCATTACCTTACTTCCAGGTGTAACCACCGTTGGTGAAGGTGCATCGGGATTCAACGTACGCGGGGGCAAGACGGACCAAAACTTGATTCTACTCGACCAAGCACCTGTATACAACAGCTCACACATTTTCGGATTCTTCTCCGTGTTTAATGGCGATGCCGTCCGTGATTTGAAACTGTATAAAGGCGGTATTCCTGCTCCTTACGGGGGCCGATTAAGCTCTGTGCTCGACGTCTACCAAAAAGAAGGAAATACGAAGGAATTTGGGGGAAGCATGGGCTTAGGATTGCTCTCTTCTCGTTTGATGTTCGAAGGTCCACTGGTAAAAGAAAAGGCCAGTTTCATGGTAGCAGGACGTCGCTCTTACCAAGACGTATTGCTGAAACTTAGTCCAAACGATGACCTCAACAACATCATTGCAAACTTCTACGACCTCAATGCCAAGGTCAACTATAAATTCTCAGATAAAAGCCGTCTCTTCCTCAGTGCGTACTACGGTAAAGATGCCTTTGGGGTACCTGGTCTCGTAGGATTTAATTGGGGGAACCTTGGTCTGACCGCACGTTGGAATTACTTATTATCGGACAAGCTCTTCATGAATGTCAGCAGCATCTATTCCGATTATGATTATGCCATTTTGTTTGATTTCCCTCAAGCTAAAATTGACAACATTGCTTACATCCGAAATCAGGCCAACAAAATCGCTTTCAGTTGGTTCCCCAATGCAAAGCACCAAATCAACTACGGAGTGGAAGCTACCGTTTACGATTTCGAACCGTTCTCAACTACCCTTGATTACATAGATAGCAACTTGACGGATATCAGTATTGAATTACAAAACGAATATGCTGTTGAACCGGCTCTTTACATTGAGGACGATTGGAAAATCAACAACCGCTTAACCGTTCGTGGCGGTCTGCGCTACAGTTCATTCTATAATGTTGGTGCTCGTAATGTTGTGAACTACAACCCGACGTCAAACGGTACGGTTCGTAACGACCTGATTGTTGACACCACTTCTTATGGTTCACGCGAAGTCATTGAAGCGTTCGACGGTCTTCAAGGTCTTGAGCCTCGATTGGGCATTAACTACAAGTCTACCGAAAACACAGCAATCAAAGCAAGCTACAACCGTATGCGCCAGTACTTGCACTTGATTTCCAACACTACTTCTTCCCTTCCAATTGATACTTGGCGCCCAGCCGGTCGTTACATCAAGCCAGGTACCGCGGATCAAGTGGCCATTGGATGGAACCGCAACTTTAACGACGGTGAGTGGCAACTCAGCGTGGAGTCGTACTACAAGAGCATGCGCGACCTCGTTGACTTCAAAAACGGAGCACAGCCTACGGGTATCGACAACATCGAAGTAGCCTTGATGACAGGTCAAGGACGTAGCTATGGATTGGAGATGCAGTTGGACAAAAAAGTTGGTCAACTCACCGGTTGGATTGCCTACACCTACAGCCGTTCTGAGCTTCAAGTAGATCTTGGCAACACCCCAGACGAATGGATCAACCTCGGCGAGTGGTACCCTGCAGCGCAAGACAAACCGCACGATTTTGCATTGGTTGCAGCGTACGCTTGGAAACCAAACATCAGCTTCTCGGGTTCATTCATTTACCAAACAGGTAAACCCTATACCTACCCAGAAGCGAAAAGCGAATTTGAAGGCATTATCTATCCGTTTGCGTTGAGCAGAAACAACAGCCGTACCCCCGCCTACCACCGTCTCGATTTGAGCATGGACATTGCTGTACCTAGCAAGAATGGCAACAAAGGCAGTTGGAATGTGGGTGTCTATAATGCCTACGGACGCAAGAACGCCTTCAGTATTTTCTTCGAAGAAGAATTAGATGATAACGGTGACCCAACAGGTCAAACAAAAGCTACGCAGTTGAGCATCTTCGCTACTGCCATCCCAATGATTACCTACAACCTAGAGTTTTAAGAACCCATGAAGAATTTCTTTTATATCGTTTTAGCAGCAGTGACACTCACCGCTTGTGAGATCGACGTAACCGACAAAGTAAAAACCGATGCCTACGATGGTGCAGCGCTCATTTCAGTGAGCGGATCTGTAACCGATATGGAAGGTGTCGGCACTTATCTAGACCTTGCTATTAGCGCGCCCTATCTAGATACAAGTTCTGCGACTCAAATTCAGGGTGCAGTTATTGAAGTGTATGAGAATGACACATTGGTAAGCACGCTACTAGAAACCAGCCCAGGTCACTATGAGGACACCACCTTGCTTTCTCAAGTTGGTTTTGGATACCGTATACTTATCGATGTACCTACCGGGTACGGCAATGCTACCGGTCTTTGGGAAAGTACAACGGATATTGTGAACGAGCCATTCACCCTGCTTGCTCCTATGTTCCCAATCATGGAGGATGATAGCAGCTGGATAGATTTTCGAACGGGAGATTCTGTTTGGTATGCAGATGCTGATTCTTGCTACTACAGCCCATATGCGCTTTGGAATGATCCAGCCGGAAAGGGGAATGCCTATTGGGTAAAGAATTACTGGACGACTGAAATCTACGCTCCAAATGGATTACTAGGACCTTTTGAGCCTCAAGAGACCGAAAAAAGTTTAAACTCAAGCATCAATATTTTCGACGATGAGCAGTTCATTGAAGGGCCACAAGTGAGCCGATTCAATTTTATTGGTCCTCCTTACACTGTTTTCCGCGACACGTTGATTAACCTCGTTTTTGAAACACGCACGGTGAGTGAAGGCATGTACGATTATTTGACCGTAATGGCCAATAACATTGGGGGTGGCGGCTTATTCAGCGTGCCTTACAGCCCACAAATTGGAAATATTCGTCGTGTGGATGATACAACAGTCTATGGTTTGGGATATTTTTATGCTACGTCAGTACGATTTGATAGCATAACTCTATTCCACCCATACTAATGAATCAACTTCACTGGACCACTGATTTCTTATTAAGCAAAGGCGTTCGAGCAGATTTGGTCGAATGGATTGCTTTGGGCATCGATGTTGTCCTAATCGCCCTCGTTTCTTTGGTTGCCGATTTTCTCGCGCGACGCATTCTATTGTCGGTTATTCATGCCCTTGTCAAAAAATCCAAAGCAACTTGGGACGACTACTTTTTTGAGCAGCGCGTATTCCGCAATTTGGCCCACCTAGTGCCCGCATTCATAGTGCACGAAAGTCTTGATTACATCTTCAACGATGTACCCGCAGCCATTCCGTTTTTGCAGAAGGTAGTTGTGCTCTATGTTATCGTGCTTGGAGTAAGCTTGGTCAATAGAACATTACGTGCATTAGAGAATTGGACAGGCATGAATGAGAAATATGCCAATACCCCTATTCGTACGATTTCCCAAGTGATCCGCATTCTTGCCTTTTTCGGAGCGGTCATTGCCATTATCAGCATCCTCACGGGCACGAAGGCGGGGACCATTCTTGGCGCGCTCGCAGGAACAACCGCCATTATCATCTTGGTCTTCCAAGACAGTATAAAAGGATTGTTAGCGAATTTCCAAATCCACATGTACGACCTAGTCAAGGTTGGCGATTGGATTACTTTTTCAAAATATGGTGTCGATGGCGACGTGCTTAGTATTGACCTTACCACTGTAAAAGTTCAAAACTTCGACAAGACGGTCAGTACAGTTCCTGCTACTGCATTCGTTAGTGATAGCTTTGTCAACTGGCGGGGAATGAGTGAAAGTGGAGCGCGCCGCATCAAGAGAAACATCCACATCGACATCACCTCCATCCGACACCTTGACGAAGGCCTTGCAGATAGCTTACGTGAAATTGATCTCATTCACGATTTCATGGTCAAGCGTCAAGCAGAAATTGATTCCAATAATGACAAGCGCGGGATCAAAGGTGCAAGTAAATTGAACGGACGACGCCAAACGAATGTCGGTTTGTATCGAAAATACGTGGAGTTTTACCTGAATAATCATCCAGGCATCCACCATGACTTCACCTTAATGGTTCGTCAGCTCCAACCGACAACCGAAGGACTGCCAATAGAAGTATATTGTTTCACCAATACTATCGTTTGGCAGGAATATGAAGGAATAATGGCGGATATCTTCGACCATCTTTATGCAGCAACTCGTCACTTTGACCTGGCCCTCTTCCAAAGCCCAACTGGAGCAGATATACGCTCATTGAAATAGGTCGAAAATTTCAAACACATAAAAAAACCCGCGCCAATGGCGCGGGTTTTTTATGATTCGGATTTGGCCTCGGCTTACGCCTCGGCGGTTTCCATATAGCTCTCGATAGGCTCACATGTACAAACAAGGTTACGATCACCATAGGCATCATCCACTCTTCGTACCGATGGCCAAAACTTATTGTCCATTACAAAATCTAATGGGAACGCTGCCTCAGAGCGTGAATATGGCTTGTCCCAAGTATCCGCGCAAATCATAGCTTGCGTATGAGGTGCGTTCTTCATCATATTGTTTACTGCATCGTATGTTCCTGCTCCAATAGCAGCAATTTCTTTGCGGATGCTTAGCATGGCATCACAGAATCGATCCAGCTCGGCTTTACCCTCGCTTTCCGTAGGCTCTACCATAACGGTTCCGGCCACTGGGAAACTCACGGTTGGTGCGTGGAAGCCATAGTCCATGAGACGTTTTGCAATATCTGTTACTTCGATACCTGCTTCTTTCTTGAATGGACGGCAATCCAAGATCATTTCGTGTGCCGCACGTCCATTTTCACCGCTGTAGAGTACGTCGAATGAACCTGCTAGGCGCTCCTTGATGTAGTTCGCATTCAGAATGGCATACTTTGTAGAATCCGTCAATCCTTCTGCACCCAACATCTTAATGTATGCATATGAAATCAATAGAATCAAAGCCGAGCCCCAAGGTGCCGCCGAGATTGAGCTAATCCCTTGTTCACCGCCCATTGGAATCACATCATGCGTTGGCAAGAATGGAGCTAGGTGTGACTTACAACAAATTGGACCCATACCAGGACCACCACCGCCATGAGGAATGGCGAATGTTTTGTGTAGGTTCAAGTGACATACGTCGGCTCCAATCAGACCAGGTGAGGTAAGACCTACTTGGGCGTTCATATTGGCGCCGTCCATATACACCTGACCTCCATGTTGGTGAATGATATCTGTAATTTCTTTTACCGCACTTTCAAAAACTCCGTGCGTAGATGGGTACGTAATCATCAAAGCGCTCAAGTTTGCACTATGTTGCTCCGCTTTAGCGCGAAGGTCCTCAACATCGATATTACCGCGTTCATCACAAGCAACCACGACCACCTTCATTCCGGCCATTACTGCGGATGCAGGATTCGTTCCGTGCGCAGATGATGGAATCAATGCAATATCTCGGTGATGATCACCATTTGCTTGATGGTAAGCACGAATAACCATAAGTCCTGCATACTCACCCTGAGCCCCAGAGTTTGGCTGCAACGAAGTCGCATCAAATCCTGTAATGATTGCTAGATCACGCTCTAAAGCTTCAATAACTTCAGCATAGCCTTGTGCTTGTTCAACCGGTACAAATGGGTGCAAGGCATTCCAATTGGCCGTAGATAAAGGAATCATTTCTGAAGCAGCGTTCAACTTCATGGTACAAGACCCCAATGAAATCATGCTATGGTTAAGCGCAAGGTCCTTGCGCTCTAACGATTTCAAATAGCGCATCATGTCCGTTTCACTGTGGTAGCTATGGAACACCTCATTTGTCATGAAGTCAGAAAGGCGCACCAAATCTTCTGGTAGGTTGCCTGAAGGAGCATCCATCTCGATCATTTCCACACCCTCGGCCTTCGCTAAAACCGCAATGATGTCGGCTAAATCAGCATCTGTAGTCGTTTCGTTTAATGAGATCCCAATGGTTTTCTCATCGAAATATCTAAAGTTAATTTCTGCGGCCTCGCTCAACATTCTTACCTGAGCAGCGGTCGCTTTATTCAATTCAACCTTTAAGGTATCAAAGAAGTGTTTATTGTGCTGCTTCAGTCCCATCCCTTTAATGGCTTCATTCAATGCAGTAGCATGAAGATGAATGGTAGAGGCAATTTCTCTCAAACCTTCGGGACCATGAAACACACCATAAGCACCTGCCATAACCGCAAGCAAGACTTGAGCAGTACAGATGTTTGAAGTCGCTTTATCACGCTTAATGTGCTGCTCACGCGTTTGTAACGCCATGCGGAGTGCCGTATTACCGTCCGTATCAATGGTTCTACCAATGATGCGACCTGGAATGAAACGCTTGTAGCTTTCCTTAGTTGCGAAGTACCCTGCGTGTGGACCACCGTAACCCAATGGAATACCAAAGCGCTGAGTAGTACCTACAACCGCATCTGCACCCCATTCACCCGGAGGCGTTAACAATACAAGCGACATGATATCAGAAGCAACTACAAGCTGAACCTCAGCTTCATTGCATTTCTTAGCAAATGCACGGTAATCTTCAACCGAACCGTCTGCATTCGGATATTGCACCAATGCTCCAAAGAATTCCTCTGAGGGCTCAAAAGTGCGGTAATCACCAAATACCAATTCCACACCGATAGGCTCAGTACGCGTCTTCAGCAAGGCAATGCTTTGCGGAAAAGTGTTGGCATCAACAAAGAATTTGTTTGCACCAGCCTTCTTTTTAGCGCGAGACATGGCTCCATAGAACATGCTCATGGCTTCAGCTACTGCAGTGGATTCGTCTAGAAGGGATGCATTCGCAAGCTCCATACCTGTTAAATCCACAACCATTGTTTGGTAGTTCATCAACGCCTCTAATCGACCCTGAGCAATCTCTGCCTGGTAAGGCGTATAGGCTGTATACCATCCTGGATTTTCAAGGATGTTTCGCTGAATCACACCGGGTAACACCGTAGGGTGATAGCCCATTCCAATGTACGTGGTATAGATGGAATTTTTCTGACCTAACTCCCCGATATGTGCAGCAAACTCAGCTTCCGTCATAGGTTCACTTAGGTCCATCTCTCCACGGAAACGGATGGTATTAGGCACAGTTTGGTCGATTAACGCATCCAAAGATTCTGCTCCAACAACTTGTAGCATTTCTGAGGTTTCGGCGGCTTTAGGACCGATGTGTCTGTAGGCAAAGGAATTGCGCTTCATGTTCTGTTGATATTAGATGGCACAAAAGTAAGGCAGACAGCCGGAACAAAACGTACATTTATAGCACGTTAATGGCACGAAATATCAACCCGTTTATAAACATTCTTAACGGCATTGTTCGCCCCTTTGTTTACGCAAATTTTTGGGTAGCAGGAGCGGTATGGGCTTTGACCCGTTTGACCGAGTTTCAAACCACCACTTGGTGGGAATTCAATTCATTAGCTGGATTCAATGCTGCAGCCACTTTAGTCTTTTATGGATTTGCACGATTATTCGAATCCCCATCACCAGAAGGCCTACAAAGTAAAATAAGCGCATGGCGTTCGTCCATGCCACGCACTGCACAACTAAGTATGGCTTTAGGCATTGCTTACATGCTAGTCTATTGGCTGTATTTCGGAAGCTTGAAACTATTCTTCTTTTATGCCGCTGGCCTGCTGATCGCAGCGCTCTATCCATTGCCATTCATCCTCAGTCGCAAAGGCGGAGGACTCCGTGCTATTCCCGGCTTAAAATTATTCCTGATTGCTGGAATCTGGGCGTATGTAAGTGCCGGAATCCCCGGCTTAATGGCCGGTAGCTTTTCAATGGAGGCTGTTTTGGAACGCTTCTTTTGGACTGCCGCATTAACCCTACCTTTTGACGTACGGGATATGCAAATAGACGCTGGGAGTATTAAGACCATTCCCCATTATTTAGGTGCGCGCACGACCATCACAATGGCAAATTTCCTTTTGTGGCTCAGTTACTTTTTTCAAGTGCATTACTTAGGCATGCCACTGGAGGTCACCTTTGGCTTTTATGTGCTTTTTTCGACAATATTGCTGCTCACCAACACAAAGTTTGGGGATTTATACTACAGTTTATTGATTGAGGGACTGCCCTTCCTTCTTTTGGGCGCATGGGTTCTTTTTGCCTAACTTTAGAGCCCCGAAAACAGAAGCTATGAACGTATTAGATCCGGCCTATGCCGCATCCCTTGACGCAGCAGATTCTTTGCGTGCATTCCGAGATGAATTCCACATCCCTGTAATTAATGGGAAAAGCACCCTTTACTTCACCGGAAATAGTCTTGGCCTCATGCCAAAATTGGCACAGACGTATGTGGAAGAAGAGCTCGAAGATTGGAAAAACTGGGGTGTAGAAGGTCACTTTCATGCGCGCCGACCCTGGATGCCTTATCACGAATTTTTCACGGACAGCTTGGCCAATTTAGTAGGCGGCAAACCTGAAGAAGTAGTGGTCATGGGCTCCTTGACCAATAACCTTCACCTTCTCATGGTCAGCTTCTTTCGCCCTTCCGGCAAACGAACCAAAATCCTATGTGAAGCCAAAGCCTTCCCATCCGACCAATACGCGCTCGCATCGCAGCTGCGTTTCCATGGACTAGATCCAAAAGAACATCTAGTAGAAATTGGCCCGCGCGATGGAGAACATCACATTAGAAAAGAAGACTTCATGGCGGCTATTGATCAGCACGGCGATGAGATCGCTTTAATGATGGTGGGCGGAGTCAACTACTACACTGGACAAGTTCACGATATGAAAACCTTGACGGCATATGCTCAAAACAAAGGCATCATTGTCGGCTGGGACCTCGCACATGGCGCAGGCAATGTAGAACTTCATCTACACGATTGGAATGTGGATTTTGCCGCTTGGTGCCACTACAAATACATAAACTCTGGTCCTGGAGCTACCGCAGGGTATTTTGTACATGAACGCCACCACGGCATTACTGACATTCCCCGCTTTGAGGGTTGGTGGGGACATGATAAAGATACTCGCTTTACCATGCCAGAGACCTTCAAACCCATACCTACCGCTGAAGCCTGGCAACTTTCCAACGTGCCTGTTATGGCGATGGCGCCCTTGCGTGCAAGCTTGGATTTATTTGATCGCGCAGGACTAGAAAACCTCCGAGAGAAGAGTAAAAAGCTTACATCGTATTTGCAACAAGTCCTAGAAGAAGTAGCGCTAGCATCAGACAGTAATTTTGAAATCATCACTCCTTTGGATGAACGTGGTGCGCAAATCTCATTATTGGTGCACGGCTATGGCCGACCACTTTTTGATTACCTGATGGAAGAAGGCGTCATTGCCGATTGGCGTGAACCTAATGTTATTCGAATGGCCCCTGTTCCGTTGTACAGCAGTTTTGAAGATATTCGTGCGTTCGGCGAAATTCTACTTACCTACCTTAAAAACCACTAAGCATGAAAAAAGTATTGATTGTTGGTGCAGGGTTGGCTGGTTCTTACATGGCCTATGCCATGGGCAAAAAAGGCTATGAGGTTAGCGTGATGGAAAAACGCCCAGACCCACGCAAAACTAACTACGGATCTGGCCGCTCGATCAACCTTGTCGTGAGTCACCGAGGCTGGACCGCTTTTGCATACGCAGGAATTGAAGAAGCCATTCGCGAGATAGTAGTTCCTGCCTATGGCCGCCAAATCCATGACCTTGAAGGCAACGAAACTTTTTTTCAATACAATATTGAAGGCAAGGCCATTCATAGCATTAGCCGAAGCGAATTGAATAAGACTTTGGTAGAATTGGCCGAGGCCCTACCCAATGTCACGGTCACTTTTGATGCCTTCTGTGAGCACGTTGATTTTACAACGGGAACAGCTCATTTTTCTGTTAGCGGAGAAAAGATACGCATGCAAGCCGACCTCATTGTCGGTGCCGATGGCGCAGGCTCCTCGGTCCGTGGCGCAATGATGAAACAACCTCGCTTCAACTACAGTCAAGACTTTATTGATAGCGGATATAAAGAGGTACATATTCCTGCAGCCGAAGATGGCACCCCCCAGCTGAATATTGACGCGTTGCACATCTGGCCGCGCAGAGAATTCATGTTAATGGGATTGGCCAACACGGACAACGGTTTTACCGGAACTGTTTTCGCACCTTTTGGGGGCGAATATGGATTGGACCATTTGCCAACGGGTAAGGATGGGATGCGCTATTTCGAAAAGTACTTCAAGGATGCCATTCCGCTTATTCCTGACTTAGAGGAACAGTGGGAAAACAATCCCACCTCAGCCCTTGCTTGCATTCGATGCAACCCGTACCACTGGGCTGGGAACACCATGCTTATTGGCGATGCTGCACATGCGACGGTGCCTTTCTATGGGGAAGGAATGAATGGATCTTTAGAGGATGTCCGAGTATTTCTTGAACTTCTCGACGAACATGGCGACAGCGATATGAACGCGGTCCTTGACCGTTACACGGAACTTCGTGTTCCCGCTGGTAACGCATTGGTTGATTTGAGTCTTCGCAACTTCATAGAGATGCGGGATCTCGTGGCCGACCCAAGTTTCCAATTGAGAAAACGCATTGAGCAAAAAGTACAGAAAAATCATCCTGAGAAATGGACCCCGCTGTACACACAAGTGAAATTCACCAATATCCCTTATCACGAAGCCAAAGCAGAAGGCGAGCGTCACGATCGTATCATGGAACAAATACTAGCCATGGAAAACATCCAAGAACGCTGGGATTCTGACGAGGTCGAAAAGGAGGTTCTCCGATTATTGGAGGAAATGGTCTAAAAGGTCACACCGCCCGTGTGCAACCAAAGAACTTTTCCGGGGAGTTGCTGTCGGTGTAAATACGCCAAGACTTTCGCATTATAATTGGGGTCAATGATTATACCCGACTTTGCTTCGAATTCGGATTTCAGAGTAAGCAGTGCTGTAGACCATCTACCGAAGCCGCCAAAGTGCACTTCGTCTTCCCAATGCAGGTCAATCCCTTTTGACCACGCCAACGTTTGAACGGCGTCCGATTCTCTTTTCGCCCCTTTGACTGCGCTAACCACGTGAACATGTGTATTCGAGTTTTCCGGCATCGCACGAAGGATGCCTTGGACTGTGGTTCCCGTCCCTGATGCCAACACGAGGTGATCGGGCACATTGGTCAATTCCTTCCAAATCTCGCCGCAACCTTCAAGTGCGTGAGCTCCAGCGCCACCTTCGGGCAATATTCGAGCATGAGATGCTTCCCAAAGTTCCTCCTGCGCGCTTGAAATTTGCCACCCTACATTTCTAAGCTCACGATAGGCGGACCGAGAAATAAAATGAAGTTTCATTCCTTGACTTTGGCAATACCTCAAGTTCGCATTGGATGTGGCGTTCAATTCCTCCCCACGCACGATTCCTATGATGGGATGCCCAAAAAACTGAGCAGCGAAGGCAGCCGCGGGCAGGTGATTACTATGCGGACCACCGAAGGTTACAATGGATTGCCCTTTTGGTATCTGATCAAAGAAGCCTTTCAGCTTGCGCCATTTATTTCCCGAAACAATGGGATGAATGAGGTCATCGCGCTTTATATAAAGATCCAATTCAGGCAGCACCGCCAACTTTTGGACGGGCGAAGGTGTTGTGAAGGGGAATTGGGAACTTTCCATGATACAAAGCTAAGGTGCCTTACCTTTGGAGGACCCAAAAAATCCGTAATCGGACATGTTTAAAAAAGACTTGGATCCGGAAGACTATTACAAGAGCCCCGAGGGCTTCATTGTCTTCACTGAAAAGTACCACTTAAAGCGCGGCTACTGTTGCCAAAGTGGTTGTAAGCATTGCCCATACGGATACGATAAAAAAACACACAGAGTAAACCGAGATTAGAACCATGACAGACTTTCAACGTGAGATCGCTCAAGGCATTCCTAACCACCTGCCTTCGAAACGTGAAATTCCTACGGATGTCAATCGCGCTCCAAAACGCAAAGACATTCTAACCCCTAATGAGAAAAAATTGGCCCTTGAAAACGCGCTGCGCTACTTCCCTGAAGAGTGGCATGCGGAATTGGCCACAGAATTTTTAGCTGAGCTTAAAGAATTTGGACGCATTTACATGTACCGATTCAAGCCTTCGTACGCCATGCATGCTCGTGGGATTGAAGAATACCCGTGCAAGACGCCTCAGGCGGCGGCCATCATGTTGATGATCCAGAACAACCTAGATCCAGCGGTGGCGCAACACCCAGAAGAGCTTATTACCTATGGCGGCAATGGAGCCGTGTTCCAGAATTGGGCACAATACCTCTTGACGATGAAATACCTCAGCGAGATGACTGAGGAGCAGACCCTACACATGTACAGCGGTCACCCAATGGGCCTCTTTCCTTCCACCAAAGAAGCCCCGCGCGTGGTGGTGACCAATGGCATGATGATTCCGAATTACAGCCAGCCGGACGATTGGGAAAAATTCAATGCCCTTGGTGTTACCCAATACGGTCAAATGACCGCGGGATCATATATGTACATTGGCCCACAAGGCATCGTGCATGGAACGACCATCACGGTATTGAATGCTGCACGCATGAAGTCTACTGGTGGACCGGAAGGGAAACTATTTGTCACTGCGGGATTGGGCGGCATGTCTGGAGCGCAGCCTAAAGCAGGAAATATTGCTGGAGTGGTGAGCATCACTGCGGAAATCAACCCAAAAGCGGCTTATAAGCGTCACGAGCAGGGCTGGGTGGACGAAATTACGAGCAGTACCGACGAGGCAATCGATATGGCACTTGAGTTCCAAGCAGCAAAGCGTGCACGCAGCATCGCCTACATCGGAAACATTGTAGACTTGTGGGAGCGCATGGTGGAACGTAATGTTCATGTTGACCTTGGCTCTGATCAAACGTCGTTGCACAACCCTTGGGCGGGCGGTTACTACCCACAAGGCATGAGTTACGAGGAGTCGAACGAAATGATGGCTAATAACCCTAAAGAATTCAAAGTACGCATCCAAGCGACCTTGAAGCGCCACGTGCAAGCCGTCAATGCGCTGGTAGAAAAGGGCATGTATTTCTTTGACTACGGTAATGCATTCTTACTGGAAAGCTCTCGTGCGGGCGCAGAAATCATGGATGCTAATGGCGAGCACTTCCGCTACCCGTCCTATGTTCAAGATATCATGGGGCCGATGTGTTTCGACTACGGCTTTGGTCCTTTCCGATGGGTATGTGCTTCTGGCAATCCGGACGATTTAGATAAAACAGATGCCATCGCACAAGAGGTCTTGGAAGGCTTAATGGCCAAGGCACCAGCCGAAATTCGCCAGCAGATGGACGATAACATTCGTTGGATCAAAGGCGCGAAGGAAAATAAATTGGTCGTGGGCTCTCAGGCGCGCATCCTGTATGCCGATAGTGAAGGCCGTATTGAAATCGCGCGTGCCTTCAACAAAGCCATTGCTGCCGGAAAGATTGGGCCTGTTGTATTGGGCCGTGACCACCACGACGTTAGTGGTACCGATAGTCCGTACCGCGAAACGTCAAATATTTATGACGGATCGAGCTTTACGGCAGATATGGCCATCCAAAACGTCATTGGCGATAGCTTTCGAGGCGCTACCTGGGTGAGCATCCATAACGGCGGTGGCGTTGGCTGGGGCGAGGTGATCAACGGCGGCTTCGGAATGCTGCTTGACGGTTCGGATGCGGCAGAGCGCAAGCTGGAAAACATGCTGCTTTACGATGTAAATAATGGTATTGCGAGAAGGTCGTGGGC
>CAYNLA010000036.1:0-14117 GCA_964397915.1 uncultured Polaribacter sp.
TTAAGACAGAGCTTTCTGGAAATCTTGTGAGCCCTGCTTCGAGGACTGCAATTTTGTCGTTAACATCATCTAAAGTCCAAGTATACCAGAATCGAATCATTGGATCATCCCCTGCGAAGCCAAGTGCCTTGGCAAGGGTATTTCTCCTTTCTTCTCTGGTTAAATCAGGATTATATGCGCTTATTAGGGTTTTCTCTGCAGCTGAGGCACCGTCTAATTTAGATTGTGCTTCGGCGAGTTTGGAGCGCAAATTATCTTCGTCTCCAGCAAGGATATAATAATGTAATTGACCAAGATGCGCCGATGCCCAGCTTGGGTATGCCTCTACCAATGAATCGGACATCTTTAAGCCATCAGAATTTCTAAGATTCACCATTGCTTTTCGCATAGCATTGTAGGAATCTAAGGCACCTTCACCTTCAACGGATGGCCAAACAAAATCTGCCGCCCTTTGATTCTCTGAAGCAAAGGCATAGCGTTTCCAGACTAGCTTCCCATTTTCTCTTATTACAGTTCCGCAGAATCTCGAAATACCGGTCGCTTCACCGTCTATCCAATATTTATCGGAACCTAAAACAACAGCAGTACCACCGTTTATGTAGATGTCAAAAATTTCTACGGTAACGGAATCTTCATAGAACCAATCGCCTTCTACATTCTCTACAGGAAAAATTCTTGATTGTCCCCATAATGTGTTGAGAACTGTCAAATCTTCACCGATGTCTCCAATAAAAGAATCTACGGCATCATCGTATCCCACTTTTTCATTGAAATGAGATGTAACAAAATCTGAGACTTCAGATTCAGTAAGAGTGTCATTTACGCATTGAGTGAATGCGAGCGCGGTTAGGAGCAAGCATAGTTTTTTCATGTTGTAAATGATTGATTTAGACTGGAATTTAATCAATTAAAAATCAAATAATTACATTTCAAGACTATCAACGTCTAAAACAAGTATTTCTACTTAATTAATATCTGATACTGATAAGGTGCCAACATCAAGGTGGTACCTGTATTTACGGTTGCGCCGCTCACAGGGTCAAGGACGGAAATACTTTGCCAATCACTTGGCAGCCCTATGCTCATCGCAGAGTTCCGCGGATTGACTGCAACGAGAGCCTCATGCCCAGTTCCGGTCGCGGTGAAGGCGGCGATGTTGAACGTAGATAAATTGGTCCTAGATTCCCCTCTAAGCGCATCGTAGGTGTTGTACGCCGATAAGATCGCCTTGTATTCCTTCGTTACCGCTGGGTTGAGGGACCAATTAATGGCCACACTCGTAGGCGTGAAGAACGGCAGCTTGTACGGCAGCGCTTTCTCTTGCCCATTGTACAATAACGGAACGCCACCCATAGTGGTCGCCAATACAAAGGCACTCATGACCTTGTCCTGACTTCCGAAAAGGGCTTGCGGGGTATTGTCCCATGCGTTTTGGTCGTGGTTGGTCACAAAGCGTACCATGGTTTTACCTGGATCGAGGCTAAAGAATTCGGTCGCATGCTGGGTATAGAGCCCGCGCGCATCATCACCTTGAGTGAATACGCCAAGACTCTTGCCGTAGAAGCCCCAGCTGAAGGCCATATCGAATCCTTTATTCAATAGACTCAAATCGTCCGATTCCGCGAATAGGATCAGGTCGCGGTTGGGAATGCTACGCAAGGTATCGATGGCTTCTTCCCAGAACCAACCGGGGACACCAGTGGCATAATCACATCGGTAGCCGTCGATATTGGCTTCCAAAATCCAATATTTCATAGCACTGATCATTTCTCCACGCATTTCAGCGTTGCTGTAGTTGAGTTCGGCGACATCTTGCCAATTCGTTCCAGGTGGATGGATGATTACTCCATTTTGCTTAACATAAAAACTCTCATCGGCCATCCATAGGTGGTCCCATGAAGTATGGTTGGCTACCCAATCCATCATCACAGCCATGCCCTTGGCGTGGGCACTATCGACGAGCTCGCGCAAGTCGTCTAAGTCTCCATAATTTGGGTTAAGGCTCTTGTAATCCTTAATGCAATAGGGCGAGCCTACGCTGTTCAAGGTTCCCATTTCATACACGGGCATGAGCCAGATGACATTTACACCGAGGTCCTTAATGCTGTCTAAGCGAGGCATGATTCCAGCGAAATCACGCGTTGATGAAAACACTAAAGGGTTTATCTCATACATCACTACATCAGAGGATGAAGGAACACCATCGAAAGGAGTGCCATATTGCATATAACCATCACCTGTTGTTCCAGTAGTGTCTACTGGATTAGGATTGGGGTCGCAGCAATCAACCGGATTGGTATCGCATGAAGCGAAAACAATTAGGAATAGAAGTGTGACACTTATGTGTTTCATTCAGATAAGGTAGTAATTATACCTCGGCATCCATTAAATCAGTAACCACATGGTATCGTGGGTCTTCTATCGAACTTTGAATGTATTTATCAAAAGCGGGATTTGCCTTGTTCAGTATGGCCTTACACTCTGGACTAAGGTGGGT
Source organism: uncultured Polaribacter sp. (assembly GCA_964397915.1). GTDB lineage: Bacteria > Bacteroidota > Bacteroidia > Flavobacteriales > Schleiferiaceae > UBA10364. Next base: position 2,498 of record CAYNLA010000036.1, read on the forward strand.
CAGTACAACCTCTTTTCCAGCATCAAGGTATTTATCAATAATGCGTTCTATTGCTTCGATTCCGCTGTGGTCGCTCACACGGGATTCTATGAAATCGATTTCTACCTTATCCGGATCATTTTTGATGTCAAACTTGGTCGCAAAGCTTTGTACGGAACCGAAGAATAATGGTCCCCAGATTTCGTAAACCTTGGTGCCATCCTCTTTGATGCGTTTGCGGGCGCGAATGCGAATCGCGTTTTCCCAAGCGAATTTTAAGGCACTCATGATAACCCCTGAGATCACTGCGATTGCAAGGTCTTGCCAAACGGTAATGGCACTTACTGCAATAAGAACAAATGCATCTGCAAACGGGATTTTACGCAAGATGCGGAAGCTCGACCAGGCAAAGGTTCCAATTACGACCATGAACATAACACCTACCAAAGCGGCGATAGGAATGCGTTCAATTAACGGAGCACCAAAAAGAATGAAACTCAATAAACCTAGCGCAGCGACAAGGCCAGATAATCGGCCGCGTCCTCCAGAGTTTACGTTGATAATACTTTGACCAATCATCGCGCAACCGCCCATTCCTCCGAACAAGCCATTGATCAAATTCGCAGAACCTTGAGCAATACATTCACGATTTCCGGAACCGCGAGATTCGGTTAAATCATCCACCAAATTCAAGGTCATTAGACTTTCAATCAGACCTACAGCGGCTAAAAGGAAAGCGGTGCTTAGGACGGTTCCCCAATGGCCCTTCATTGTGTCGAAAAGGCCAAATATATCCCACTGCAAGGTTGGTAAGCCTGCTTGTAGCCCATCGCCTCCACCCTCGCGAATGAATGAGCCTACGGTGCTTACATCGAGATTCATGCCGATGGCAATAGCTGCAACAACCACAATCCCTGTTAAGGCGGCAGGTACAACCTTAGTCACTTTTGGAAGGAGCCACATAATCAGCATAGTGAGGCCAACGAGCCCCATCATGGTGTATAGCTCTGTTCCTTGAATCCAAACTTTGGAACCATCAATGTTGCGGGTGAACATGCCCAATTGGCTCAAGAAAATTACAATCGCCAAACCGTTAACAAATCCCATCATAACTGGGTGAGGAATCAGGCGAACGAACTTCCCAAGCTTGAATAATCCGGCAACAATCTGAATCGCCCCAACGAAGAGCAAGGTGATGAACAACCAAGACAATCCTAACATATCCATTCCCATCGATTCTCCGACCACATTTCCTTGTTGAATAAGGTGAACCATAACAACCGCCATAGCACCAGTAGCCCCAGAGATCATGCCTGGTCGTCCTCCAAACAATGAAGTGATCAATCCCATCATGAATGCACCGTATAAACCAACGAGTGGAGGGATGCCTGCTACGAAAGCGAATGCTACCGCTTCCGGTACTAAGGCGAGTGCTACAGTGATGCCTGAAAGAATGTCATTTTTAGGATTGCCAACGAAGTTGTTGAAGAGTCTTTTCATGAATAGGAGTGTCGTATTGCGCGGCAAAAGTAAGGCCTATAAAATGAATGAGTAGGCTGGGGCTGTGGGAATAAAAAAGGCGGCCATAAGGCCGCCTTTCCTATAGGTCTGAAATTTTTATTTCTGGTAACGCTCGCGCAAATCAGCGGTTAGGAGGTTGATTTCTTTTAAATCATTCTCATCGCCATTATTGAAGCCCATGCGTAAAGAATCATTGTAGTGATCATCGGCTTTGTCAAACTCACCTATAAGGGTATATGCCAAGATGAGGTTCTTGTAGAGATCCGGAACAACTTTTTTGTTGATGCGGGCCTTCTTATCGTCCATATCGCCTTCTGCAAGTGCGGCTTCCCAAGCGTCGATAGCGCTTTGAAGTTTTCCTTTTGCATCATCGGGACGGCTGACGAGCATATCATAGCCTTGCTTCGCATCGAGCATGGCATTTTCAAGATCGTCGTATTCGCCTTTCTTGTTTTTTACATAGATGATTTCAACATCACGCTTTTGTGTTGTAGTTCCCAGCTTGTCGTTGATCAACCATTGGATGGTACCAAGATTTTCTTCTACTACTTTACCTTGGAGTTGATCGATATAGGTCTGTGCATTGGTTGATGGATAGCTTCTTTCTTCTTCAGCAGAAGTGAAGGTCTTGTAATCCGAAATGCTATTTGGAACTTCGTCGAACAAAATCGTTCCATTAGGATGTACCGCACGAAGGGTCATGCTATGGCGGTAGTCAATTTTCCAGAATGACTTGTAGTAGGTTGATTTTGCCTTAGTTTTTGAATCCACCTTAACGTATTCTTTCTTCTCGGCGATAGGATCATTGTTTTCAAAGCCAAAAAGGTGTACCTCAATCTTTACACCATTTGGGTCTTGATTTAATCCCTCTACTCTTGCATAGGTGCTTGTGAGCTGATCTGCGTTAAAGAGTTTTTGATGGGTTACCTGACGCTTGTACGGTTTAGCTGGTGGGTAATACGGTGAAGGAGGCGTTGGCTTCGAGTTTTCCAGTACCTGCTTTTCTATGATTTTACCTACAGAACTTTTGCTGTTCCAATCCTCAATAGCTCTTTCGTATTCAGCGTAACGCTGGTCATACGCAGCCTTCGCAGCAGCCTCTTTTTCCGGGTATTCGGCAAGGGCTTGTTGGTATTCTTCCTCGGCTTTTGCCAATTCAGCATTGATTTCCTCTTCGTAATCAAGAATTACACTGCTCGTGTATCCCATGCCTTCTTCCAAGTGAATGGTTGGCGGTTGAATGTAGGAAACAGTAATTCTTTCTTTCTTCATGAATTGCCCGAACGCCGTTGTGGAAAGCGCCATAAGCAATACGATAGGAGTGTATTTTTTCATGGTGTTATTGTGTGTTATAAGATTCGAATATAAGACCAAAAATTCCTTTCAGTGTAAATCCAATGTGAAAGTGCGTAAAAAGAAAAAGGCGGCCATGAATGGCCGCCCTCAATGCGTAAACGCAGTGTTGGTATCTCTATTTGGCACTCAAGGCTGCACGTTGTTCCGCAGTCTTGGCATCCTTGATGTATTCGTCGTATTCGGTAAGCTTGTCCAAGTTTCCGTGTGGGAAGATTTCGACAATACGATTCGCTACCGTTTGGTTGATGGTATGGTCATGAGAGCTGAATACCAGTGAACCCTTGTAATCTCTCATGCCATTGTTTAAGGCTTGAATACTTTCAAGGTCCAAGTGGTTGGTAGGCTCGTCCAAGAAGAGCAGGTTGGCTTGCTGAAGCATCATGCGGCTAAGCATACAACGAACTTTCTCACCCCCTGAAAGCACTTTAGCACTTTTAAAAACTTCTTCTCCCGAGAAAAGCATTTTACCCAAGAAACCACGAACGAAAACCTCGTCTTTGTTTTCTGGTGAGTATTCACGCAACCAATCTATGAGGTTGTCGTCGGTATCAAAGAAGTGCGCATTTTCGTTGGGTAGGTAGGCATGTTTAATGGTCTGACCAAAGGCGAAGCTCCCGGATGTAGCTTTTTTCTTACCGTCTATAATTTCATAGAATGCGGTCAATGCACGATGATCGTCTGCAAGAAGCGCGATTTTATCACCACGATTCATCTTAAAGCTCAAGTTCTCAAAAAGCAACTCGCCATTATCATCATGTGCACTCAAGCCTTCCACCTCTAAAATTTGGTCTCCAGCTTCACGAAGTTGCTCGAAGATGATGGCTGGATACATACGAGAGGATGCCTGAATTTCATCGATATTGATTTTATCCAACATCTTTTTACGAGAGGTTGCTTGCTTGGATTTTGAAGCATTCGCGGAAAAGCGAGAAATGAATTCCTGAAGTTCCTTTCGCTTGTCTTCCGCTTTTTTATTGGCCGATTGACGCTGACGTAGCGCGAGCTGTGAACTTTCATACCAGAAGCTGTAGTTTCCAGTGTAGAGTTTGATGCGCTTAAAGTCGATATCAGCGATATGCGTACATACTGTATCTAGGAAGTGACGGTCGTGACTTACTACAATCACGGTATTTCTGAAGTCAATTAAGAAGTCTTCCAACCAAGAAATGGTTTTCAAATCCAAGTCGTTGGTAGGCTCATCGAGAATCAAAAGGTCAGGATTTCCAAAGAGGGCTTGGGCCAAGAGTACTCGGACCTTCATAGTACCTTCCAGGTCTTTCATCAACGTGTAGTGCATGTCCGTGCCAATGCCAAGACCACTCAATAAGTTTCCTGCATCACTTTCAGCATTCCAACCGTCCATTTCCTCAAATTTCACTTCGAGATCTGCCGCCAGTAGCCCGTCTTCCTCATTGAAATCAGGCTTCATGTAAATGGCGTCTTTTTCTTGCATCAAGTCCCAAAGTGGTTTGTTTCCTTGGATTACGGTGTTTAGAACCGTCTCCTCGTCAAAAGCAAAGTGGTTCTGCGATAAGACGGACATACGTTTGCCAGGTTCCAGGCTAACACCTCCAGAATTTGGACTGATTTCGCCACTTAGGATTTTCAGAAAGGTTGACTTTCCGGCACCATTTGCCCCGATGAGGCCATAGCAGCGTTCGCCATGGAATTTTATGTTGACGTCTTCAAAAAGAACGCGTTTTCCAAATTGTAGAGTAACGTTATTGACGTTGAGCATCGTAATTGAATTTTGCCGCGAAGGTACGATGCTCAGCCGGTTTACCCATAGGATTAAACTTTTGCGTATTAAAAGTGTTAAGTTTCTAATAATTAATAAGTTACAAAAGCGCCATGGGCTCATCTGTTTTCACATACAACTTTCGCAAGGCTTTAGGGAAATATGCGCTTTACGTAGCTATTTCAAGTTTCGTAATCCATTTGCTACTTCATTTGTTGCGCCAATACATTCCTGGCGGCATGGAAGCAAGATTATTGGCGGATCCCATCAGCGCCATTTACACGCCCTTTTCCATCTTGTTGGTCTACGAGGCCTATCTAATGATTTATTACCTGCGTCGGAGCACTACGCTGTATATCGCGAAGCAATACGAGGTTATAGCACTCATTCTCATTAGAGGTCTGTTTAAGGATATGGCAGTATTGGACCTTGGATTGTCCAATTGGCAGAGCATGCACAACTTAGAATTCGGGATAGACATCCTTTCGGTCATTGCAGTGTTCCTGATGATTTTCGGCTTTTACAAGCTGAGTGGAACGTATCGCTATGCGGATTTTGAGGCCATGGAAGAGGAAGAAATTGGCCCACGACTCAAGCAGTTCGTGAAGGCCAAGCACTACCTTTCTTTGGGACTTTTCGTTGTATTTATCATCCTGGGCGTGCAGAGCTTCATTGAATGGGTCGTTCCTACTTTTCAGCACATCGACTCTGCCAATGTGATCGCTGTGAATGATATTTTCTTCGAGCAGTTCTACAACTTCCTCATCATATCGGACGTGTTGATACTGCTATTTTCGCTTCTCTACACCGATAATTTCCCCGTAATTATTCGAAACTCGAGCTTTGTGATCTCCACCGTACTGCTGAAGCTTAGTTTTACTGGAGAAGGTTTGCTGAGTCAGGCCCTAATCATACTTGGAGTAGGCTTTGGGGTGCTCATGCTCGCCATACACAACAAGTACCGCGAGTTGCACAAGCTTTAATTCACCTGGATGACTTTGACTCGGTTCGGCACAGGATTGTCGTTGATGTAAATGCTCAACTTGTACCTTCCGTATTCGAACCCGAGCTCCAAATCTGTTTCTAGACCAGTGCTTATGAAGGTTTGGCTCTGCGTGGTTTGATCGAGACTACTGATGTTCCAATTCTGTACGCTCGACACTGAATAGAACCAACAGCCGTACTGGCAGTTACCTGTAATTTTTTCAATGACCAATTTCAGCGAAAGGCAATCGTTGGGGCGGTTCGCTACCAAGCTATGGAAATCCCATTCTGTATATATACTGTCGGTGGTATTGAGCAGATTCAAGCCGTTTAAACCATTGGTTGGGTAGTCGACAACCGTACTTTGAACTTGATGCGTCGTATTGTCGATGTAGTTCTGAATGTGTTGTCCAAAAGCGGGTACGTTCACGGTGATTCCCATGGCGTCGTAACGGTCGATAATGTTTTGGCGAATGGCTAATGTATCTAGCAATTTGGCATGTGAGATGAGTTCAGAGGCCAGCGAGGTACTGTTGAGCACCCCGTCCGTGCGCAAATCGGTCACCAGATTTGCCATGAGGTCTGAAAACTCACTTTCGCTGCGGTAACCTTGAAGGATGGAGGTGATGGCAATCAATACGCCGTCGTAAACGCTAGAGTTCGCAATGCTCAAGAGCTCTGCATCTGGCATGGCCATGGTGGTGTCAATGTTGAAGATGCCCAGCACTTCTTTGAGGGCTTGCTCTTTTGCTTGGGCGAAGGACTTGCCATTAGAAACCAAATATTCAACACGCGCTTTTTCAAGATGTGTTAGGGTGTTCACGTTAACTGCGGGTACAGCTCCGAGATTTGAGACGGCATTTAAGGTGATTTGAGCCGCACTTGGGTTCCCACAAACCTCGTTAAAGTAGAATCCATCTGCTCTAAGTGCGACGTATGGAGTAGGTAAATTCAGTGAATTAAAAAGGAAGTAACCTGAGTTGTCTAGAATTTGGCTGTTGTAGCCAATACCGACTTGGTTGAGGTTGCTATCAAGGGCGGATAAGAATACGGAGCTGCCGTTGAGGAAGGGGCCTTTTTGGGCGTGACCTTCAATACTGTAGGAGGCACAAGGAGGACAATCGCCACCACAATCAATTCCGGTTTCATTTCCGTTTTGGATGCCATCGCCGCAGAATGTAGGGGTTCCTGTCGTACATCCAAAGAGTAAACTAACTGAAATTAAGGTGGTTAGGATTTGTCTCATGTTTCATCTTTTTGGATTAACGCAATTTCAAAAAGATGGTTCATGATTTTATTGCGGAATGCGTTTGTGCACCAACTTGAAATATAAGGGAGGGATAAGACTTAAAAGCATCATGCCCGGATACCCGGTAGGCAGTTGTGGGCTCTGCTCGTGGTGGTCGAGCGTAACATAGTCTTTGTGTGGCAAGTAGTGGTGGTCGCTATGTCGGGATAGTTCGAAAAGAATGGCGCGGCCCCATTGGTGGTTAGAATTCCAGCTGTGGGTGGGGTTGACCGTTTCATAGCGCTTATCGCTTACCATCTTTCTGGCCAATCCATAGTGCTCAATGTATTGGACGGTTTCGAGGAGAATCCATCCAGTAACCGATGATCCAATGAAGGCGGTAAGTCCAGTGGTTCCGAAAACCTGGTGGATTAGGGTGAGCAAGCATAATTGGACCAAGGTGTACCAAACCATTTCATTGCGTAGAACATTTCCCTTGCTTCGGTCCGTGCCAATGCGCCACGCGCTCCAATAGGAGCGAACGATGGAGCGAATCCAAAAGCCATAAACCCATTCGCCGCGGCGTGCGCTTGAAGGATCTTCTGGGGTACCTACATTTTTATGATGGCCGAAGTTGTGCTCCAAGTAGAAGTGCGTATACAGCGTAGTTGTAAGCAGTGTTTTAGCGAAGAATTGGTCCAGTTTTTTGACTTTGTGCCCCAATTCATGGGCTACATTGATCCCGATAACGCCACACATAATGCCATAAGAGAGAATGCGACCTACATAGGTAGTGGTGTCCAATTCTCCTTGCACCGATTCAAGCATCAAATACCCCCAAACCAGCTGAAAAGGGATGATGGCGCGTAAGGCGAACGTATAGAATCCGTCAGCGAGTCGATCTTGCTTTTCTTCTTCACCAAGATTAGTGGAGTTGGGTGCGAAAAACAGTTCCATCACAGGGATGAATACAAAGGCTTCGATGACGGGCAAATAGGCCATCCAGCCCTCGCTATGGAAACTAATGTAGGCCAAGGCGGGTAGGGTAAAAACAAACAGGTATTTGAGTTTTCCCATGGTTTTTCGTTTTTCGAAATATACTAAAAAGGGCCCGCACATGCGAGCCCTAAAATTCCAGTTTTATTTACGCTTTATTGTGGAATGAAGAGTTTAGTGGCCTGAACAGTGCCATCCTCGTAGGTAATCCCCAGCACATACCATCCGGTTGTCGGAAAACTGAAATGCGTTGTGGTTATTTTATCGATGGTACGACCCACCTCGTTGAAGATCTCAATTGTGGCGATCTTCTTGGTGGAATTTAACGTTATAGTTTGCCCAACGGTTGCTGGATTTGGAAAAAGCTGAAGGTGGGGAAGGGTTTCTACTTCTGGGACGTCCATGGTGAAACAGGCATCTGCAGTCACATATTGACGCATATTCCAGCTGACCTCGCAAGGGTTCATGTACCCTTGTCCGGAATTCCACGAGGCAATCATGGTCATCCAAGGTTGGTCGGTTACTATGGGCCCACGCATTGCGCCACCATCAATGGTGGTTTGGGTGGGATCTCCATTGCCCATACATATTCGTCTTGCGGCTGTGTCATTGTTCCAAGCAGTCTCCATGAGTGCATGTAATAGCCTTGAACCTAGCCAGTAATCTAGAGCATCGTGCTTCGTAACATAAACATAGAATTGGGACGAGTCATTCTCATAGGTGTTGCTGGTAAAATGTGTGGCCCAATAGATGTAATTGTTAACCGTGTCGCCCCTGATAATGTAGAATTCTTTATTGCTATCGGGCACCCCCATGAAATTGTACATATCAATACAAGTGCGCGGGTCTGGAGTCTGGTCCCATTCTGAATACGTCATCAAATACAACACATCATCGGGCATGGCGGCTAAGCCACTATCTGTTTGGGTATAAATATCATTGGGCCAATCATCAACAAAGCCAATAAAGCTGGCCCCAGCATCTGGCCAGGCAAATCGGCCATTCATGCCCCAATGGTCATTAATGTATTTCTTAAGACTGAGCCAATTGGTCATGCTCGCACCGTAGCTCATGCCGTGTATTCCGACTCGGGAGGTATCGATTTTATCAGCATGCAATTGAGCGATTTCGTTTACCATTTGATAGGCACAGCCATAGTTATTGCTGTTGTCAAAATTCCATTGCATCGTGACACTTACATATCCGTGGCTGGCCACAAATTCTCTATGGAATTGACTCTCTTTGAAATAAGAGCTGTCGCTCATATTTTCATTAGAAGCTCCGGGGAACCTAAATACGGTAGGTCTCGGGGCATGAATGCCATTAGGGTAAGTGATGATTCCATGAATGGTATCTCGGCACTCCATGGTTGTATCTGGAGCGAGGTAAAAGAATTCTGAAGTAAAAAGGGAATCTCCAAAAGCGCCATAGCCGGATGTAATGGCGGGTACTGGGCCAGAAAAATCATATTGGCCCCACGCGAAAAGTGGAAGGAAAACCCCAAGCGCCGCGAGGCGCTTGGGGATGGAAAGACAAGACATGGTTTTGTCTGATTTAATGTGTTACGATAAACTCCCGACGAATGATACCCTTTCCAACATCCATGGTAATCCAATAATTACCTGAAGGCAAATGACTGATGTCCAGATCTAGGCCGTTCGAAGATGTAGGACGAGCTGTTACTCCTACGTCGTTCCCGATGATATTATACACGTGAAGCGTTTTTATAGACTCTTCTGTCACGACAGCTTGGTTGAACACGATGTGTACGAAGTCCTTTGCTGGATTAGGAGAGAGCGAAACTGTAGGCATTGGCAAATCATCTAGTCCGGTGTAGTCCTTAAATACACGAACGTTGTGGCAGAACCCGAAGGTGTCAATTGCTGGGAAGCCAAACAAGGTGCCCTGTACTTGATACCAGCTGGTCCAAAATCCACTTTCGACACCCACACTTGGAATGTAGTACGTTGTATCGGCTAATGTTGGGGTTCCCGATAACTTGACACAAGACATATTCGCTGCACCGGGGTAGACTACCGAATCGGCTCCTTCCCATGTAATCCAGGAAGGCAGCGCAATATTATAGATCCAAGCGGTTTGTACGGTCGGAATAAGTAGGCCGCCAGAAGGGAAGGTGTCGCCTAGGGCGGCAGTCATGGTTGCTTCGAAGGGCATGCCAACGACCGCACTTAGATTCATGGTTGGGTTTGTACTATCACAAGCAAAGGATGGCAGTTCTCCATTGACCCAAAGGCCAGACCATTCAAGGGTTGGATAGCCTACAGCCGCCATCGAATGATGCACGGTATCAGGTGTACAGATTTGGCCATAAGCCATTGCTCCGGAGAGGAAGGAGCATACGAGTAGTAGTTTTTTCATGACGAAATAGTTTTGATTAGTCTTTTAAATTTCATGATTCCTATTTTTAAACTTGTTTCATTTTGACCTTTCTAGCTCAAGGCTAAAGGCTTCAATATCAGCACAATGTGTTTTTAAGTTAAATTGCTATATTTATGATTACACATCCACTGAAACGTGACACAGTTACCTGATACACATTTGGCTTTTTTGAATAAACTAAGGCAACTGACGGCTAGGAGATGTCCTGATATGCCTGAGAACGCTCGCCTATTCAACTACGTTCAAAAGGTGACTATTGATGCGTCGTTTTGTGCTTCCCTGACGGTTAATGGTGATTCTGGAATTTTCTTCGTCCTCAATGGTATGGTTGGTACTTACCACGAATTTGAAGGAAAGGAACGCTTGAGCCATGTCTATGATAGACGTGATATATTCTATTCGAATGAAGTGCTACCGGAGCTCAATAAGCAGAACACAACGTGGAAAGCGTTGGGCGGCAGCGAAGTTTTATTTTTCAATTTAGGAGATAAAAACCTGCAAGCAGCCTTTCCGAAGTGGTCCCGCGAGATTCAAATGTTTATCAGCCTGTACAGTACTTACCAGTACCAAGGTTACATCAATGCTATGGGACTTGATCGTAAGGCCTACAGCATACAATGGCTCAGAAATCATCCCAATGCTTTAAGTGTGATTCCGCGTAGCGATTTAGCCGATATGCTTGGTATTTCCAAGACTTCATTAAAGTCCTTTATCAAAACGGTCCTTTATGAGTAGTACGGGGCGACATATTATCGCTACGCGATTAATGGAGATGACAGGACTAGATATGATCCAATTCGGCTTTGTTGATTTCTCCGAGTGCTTTGAAGGTCCCATATGCTTGGACTCAGGCGATCGACTTTGGGATTTTGGTGATACAGCAGGATACCTATGGTTTATTGAAAGTGGCTTTGGTTTTGATAGAATGCTTTTGGAGGACGGGAAGCGTATGCTGAACGGAATGATAGAACCCGGCATTTTTGTATGTGATGAGCAGCAACTGATTTTTGGTGTGCCCTCGGTGAGCCAAGCCATCGTGAATACTCCAACCATAGCTTACCGTATTTCTTGCGATCGCTGGTTTGAATTCTTGAATGAAAATCAAGGTATGGCTGGCGTGATTCATAACATCAATGCGCATTTCATTCAAATGCGAAAGGCGCGACTTTTGAAGATGAAACATATGGAGAAACGTGCCTATTGGGATTATATCAAAGATCGTTTTCCTGGCGTTGAACAGTTTTGTACCCAAACGGAAATTGCCCATTACTTCGGGGTAAGCAAGAGCACGATGCACCGCATCATGAAGGAAGCTTAGTTCGGAGAAGTAGCGCTGAGGTACTTTGGCGTAAATCTCGCCTGCGTTGCCTGTTCAAAATCATAGGCATAGCCGATCAAATTCCCTTCGTCCCATTTGC
>CAYNLA010000037.1:0-11138 GCA_964397915.1 uncultured Polaribacter sp.
GTGGCGTTGGTCGAGCTCCTTGGTTGGCCTTGCGCAGGAATGGAACTTGGTTGTAAAAGTTCACAAAATTGGCATTACCGTTAAATTGTATTGAATTCGAATTCTGTGCGCGATTTCCAAAATAGATGTCAGGGTTGGCTTGTGGATTCAAGGCCGTGGTTGAGTTGGTGGTCCAATCATAGTTAGCAGAGTAACGCAAACTCGTTGAGGTGAAATCCATGAATGGCAACTTGTTCAACGGCATCTGCCAATTGACATTTAGGGTCTGATGGAATTCTGTTGGACGTCCAAGCGTAGCTAAACCCGCAAGAATGGTATCTCTATTGGCTTGAGTTTTTGGATTACCTGGGAGCTCGTCGACCCTGCTCATCGCTTGAGCATTGTAATCTAATTTCAAACCACGGCTGAGATCATATGCGATATCGTACATGCGCTTTGTTGTAAGCGCTTTGTTGTACGTTACTGGCAATTTGATGCTTGGATCGAAGGTGTTGCGCATTTGCATCGTATTGATCTGTCGCTTAACCTCGGTTCTCATACTGACCTTTGACGGTAAGTAATAGAAGTTGAAATCTCGAATTAGCGCCAATTGTTTGTTGGTCACAATTTGTTTGAATGGTTGAATATTTTTAGGCCGATTTTGATAGCTGTAGTTTAATGAAGCAGTATGCATCATTCGGTGATCGCGAACGATATTCATGTTACGTTTTTCACTTTCGGTGAAGGCATACGAGGTGTTGAAGTTTGAAATATTCAGCGGAGAATTAGCCCAAAAATCTGATTTTGGTTTCCCACTACCATCTCCGGTAGCTTCGACTCCTTTTGGCCCCATAGGTCCAGGTGCCGGTCCGCGGATCGCGCCCCCACCTGCACTTTTTTCTTTGCGAACATTAGTAAAGTTGATACTTTTCCGCATCTCATATTCCTGACCTGCAAATCGAAGGCTATCCCGTTCCTCCTTAGTATTCACCTGAGCTAGGGCAGTTGTAAAATCAATATCCGGATCCAAAGGATTAAACTGAGGTGATTTGAAGTTTTCATTAAAGCTAATGAACATTGGGACCTTTAAACCTAGTTCTGAAGGAAGGACTTTATCGAGATTGATATTACTTTGAATACCATAGGCACGTTCAGCAAATTTGTTACGCTCATTTACCGTTTGATCGATAGATCCGAAACCAATTGTACTCATGGTACCGGTGAGATTCACATTTGCAAAGTCGGCTATTTTCGCACTTGCTGTCGCTGTAGCGGCCCAACCACCTTGATTATCAAAATCACTTAAACGAAGTTCATTCACCCAAATCTCCGCGCACTTTGGCTGGCCGTCATCGCCGTCGGTTGCGGTTCGCTTTTTAGGATTGCGAACCCCAATGATGAGCGTTCGCACATTGCTAAGATTTGGCGCACCAACGACGCTCATTCTTGCACCGTCCGGAGTGGTAATGGTGTATTTGTTGGTTAAACTTAAAGTAGGATCCGTCTCCATAGCCGCATTACGGGCGAGCTTCAAAGTTTTCAAGTCTTCAAAATTCAGGTCGACATTGTTTGCTACCGGCCAAATCTCTTCAGGCAAGAGCGATCCCCAAGGGCTCACGCGCATGGGCACCTCGAATTCATAATAATTACCGTTGTAATCGGACCCTAGGCGAACGAAAATGCTCAAGTCGCCGTCCTGTAGATCGTCAAAATCGCCTCCACTTTCTGCATGCACAAACATTTTGAGGCGTTTGTACATTCGCATATCGAAGTTAAAGTTGCGGAAGACGGCTCGTGCATCGCCATCCTTGAGACCACAAAGCTCCAAAGACATGCTCTGTTCGTTTTGCTGTATGATTTGAGTTCCACCATATATCTGCTGACGCTCAATATCCGGAGGCAGGACATATGGAATAGGTACACGACCACCGTTTTCTTCGAGGTTTACAGCATTCACATTAAAGGTGGTTCCGTCGTTTTCATCCACAGGGACATTTTCTCTTATGTCATCAAGCGTAAATGGGAATCGGCGCCATTCTCCGCGAACCAGCTCGAGTTTAGCAAAACGCAAAACGATTGGGTCTTCAAATTCAGTGAGGAACATACGCATGAATCGAATAGATCGGAAGTCAGAAATCCCTCCCACTTTCTTTTCTGGTTGGAATACTGGTATTTTAAACTGAATCCAGCGCGTAGGTCGTGTCATCCCATTAGGTAAGGCGTGACTACTGGTTTCGTAAATATCTGCAACAAAATTCTTTCCAACCACCAGGTCTTCTGGACGCATAGAAACGCGGTATTGGAAATAGCTTTCTGTTTTACTTAGGGTTTGGTCACGGTTAGCATCTTCCTTATCTGGTACGTTAGTAGCCGAGGCAGGTGCTCCATTTATTACTGCAGTAGAACTATTGCCTTCCATTCCATTGAAATTCAAATAGCGTCTCAAAATGTTAGCACCCGCATTATCTAAAGAATCGCCTCGGTAGTACACAAAGTTATCGGCACTTGGATCGCGATAGGCGTTTTGATAGGCCGCATTCGATTGGCCTAGGGCTGTGCTGATTCGCTGGAGGTAGCTGCTGCTTCCCGTTGGGGTCCAATTTCGTTCTTCTGTGTCGTTCAAAGCATCAAACCCCACGTCCTGTGCCTCGCGAGCTCCAGAGGCATTGTCAAAGAATTCCGTGATGGGTTGAATCTCGCTCAGCAAGCCCCATTTCGTTGAATCCATACCAGATTTATCGCCATCAGCCGGAATACCATTTTCAAAGCTTTGGCGACCATCCTTCAAAATATCCTCACTTACACTTCCAAGGTTGAAGTACAGATCCCCACCATCAGGTGCGTTGTCGTTATCATAGAACGGATCCATCACCCAGAATTGGATAAATTCAATGTTTTGTTCTTCGAAGTTGTTGATTTGAAGAGGGCGCATAATTCCAGCCCAACGCGAGGCTGGATCTACCAGATTTCCATTGGCATCAATACCTTGACTAATACCTGCTAATCCCTCTACATCATAATTGTACGGACCTCGCTGCGCAGGGTAATAGGCCAAATCAAACATCGCGAGGTTCCTCGCTTCATTTGTACTCAAACTATAATTCGGGAACACCTCTTTTACCAAGACCTCACGCATGCGTTGGTCCGAAGTAATCTCTGGGTCGTTCCGAATATTGTCAGGAACACTGGCTCCACCCGTGTATAAGGATGGATCAATGATGTACCATGCCAACTTCGCTCGGTTGTATCCGTACGCCAATTCGTTATTCAAGCTGCTTTCAGGAAACAAACCGTCTTGCTTCGCAGGTGTAGACGCAAGGTTCCAAGCGGTCAAACTTCGAAGGTCAATGGTGGTTTGAGAGCTTTCAAAGTCATCCAAATAGGTGGTTTCGGCACCGGTGATTTTAATACCACGGGGTGAGCCTGGAATCAGGTGAGCAAATTCACCTTTAAATTGAAGTTGCGACTTCTCTTTTGTCTCTATAAAAGGTAAGGCGTCGACAAATCGGGTCAGATAGGGTGCTTCGTTACTGTAATTTGTATTCATCCCCCATATGGTATTCGAGATGGGCTCGTCGCCAATATTGACCTTTTGGGTCAGGGGTCGCTCGGTCAGATGCAACCAAGTACCACCAACGTTCAAATGATCATTAACCTTGTGATCAATTGCGGTTCCGTAGAAGGTTTTGGTCTGTACGTTGAATAACGTATTGTTTTCAAAACTCACCTTAATCGGTGAACCGGAATTCAACACGCCTTCGTTGATAATACGCACACGTCCGAGGGAATAATCGACCGTATAATCTTGATTTTCCGTTAAGGTTCGCCCTCCGGCCGTTACGGTTACCGATCCTTGCGGAATGTTGAAGGCACCCAAGCTAATCTCCGACCCACTTGCACTTTTATACTGACCGCGCAGGATGAATTTATTGAGCTGGGTTTGCTCCTGAGCACGGAACCGTGTACTGTCGTACAACGCCTGATACACATAGCGGTTTCGAGCTTTTTCGGTATCTAACTTATCGTATAGGTTGGATCCAAAAGGCTCAACAACAGGGAAGATAATACGCCCGCGTTGTTGGTCGATGGTCGTTCCTGGCACAAAGTCAAAAATCCCGTCTGGGAAAGGGTCATTATTGGTATTGAGTCGATCCAATTCCATAACCCCGATGAGTAAGGTATCACTCAAATTCCCATCCGGTAAAAATGGAATAGGAACTCCCGTTTCATCATTCATGTACAAGATGTCCATGTAGAAATCTTCGCGGTCCAATTGGTAGGCGTTCAGGGCGTAGATGTTTTTCATCATCAAATCCCAAGTTGGCATCCGTACGTCCAATACGGTACTCTTTAAGAGTTTTAGGATCAATGTTTTTGGCGGAGTCACCCCGTCGTTCGAAAACTCCCCAACTTGAAAGGTTCTCCCCGCCGCGGTGTATTGGAAGGCTACGGCAAGTACTTCGTCTTGATTCAAAGACTGGTTGAGGGTAATGTATCCCAACTGTGGGTGGACATTGTATTGATTGGGTTCTAATTTTCTTGCATTGGCCAATTCAACGTATTCCTTCGCTTCTAAGAATCCAGCGCTACTCAAATCCTGATTAGCCGTGGCAATATCTCTAACCCCAGGAATATCTGATTCTATAACCAGCGGATCTAATCGGTTGTTGGCATTGTTTGGGAAGCCATCTAGGTTTACGTTTCCCCCAGGGAAGATGCTCACCCCCGGCAAGCCCGAGGTATCGTTTCGGAATGCATAGCGCTCATCCGCACCCAAATCCATGAACGCAACGATATTGCGCAAATTCTGGGTTGCACTGCGCTC
The DNA here is from genome assembly GCA_964397915.1 of uncultured Polaribacter sp. Classification (GTDB taxonomy): domain Bacteria; phylum Bacteroidota; class Bacteroidia; order Flavobacteriales; family Schleiferiaceae; genus UBA10364. The sequence continues at coordinate 4,805 of CAYNLA010000037.1, forward strand.
ATTTGTTACCCAAACCTCAACCTTCGTGATTTGCACTGGCGAGGTGATCAGCGGCAAATGCTCCAGGTATTCTTCGTAATGATCACGGAAAAATTGGCTCAAGAAATAGTGCCTGTTCGCCTCGTACTCATCGCCCTGAATGTAAAATTCGGTAGTGGTCCCGCCGCTTTGCACGTTAATACTTTGGCTTTGCGAACGCTGCTCTGAAAACACCGTTGTGACCATGGTATTTCCAAATTGGAATTGCCCCTTAAGTCCAAAAAGACTTTGTGCACCGGTGATAAGGCTGCTGTTGAGGGGCATGTTAATGTTACCCATCTCCAATCGCTTGACGATATCATCCTCCTCCCCTTCAAAGTCGAGTTTCATCTTGTTATCAAAGGCAAAGGTGGCCTCGGTATCGTAGTTGATTCCCAATTCTAAGCGGTCTCCGATTTTCCCCTTAACATTCATTTGAATGCGCTGGCCAAAATCAAAAGCAAAGGTCTTTTGGTTTCGAACAGGGATACCCGGGTTTTGAACGTACTGATATTTTCCGCCAAAACGAATCTCCGCCATCCCTTGCGGGCGAATTTCAACTACATCACTTCCAAAGACTTGACCTAAGGCCTCATTTCCTGTCTGAATCTGGGGCACTAATCCGACATCATCGCGAGGACTATCTCCACTTGCATTGTACAAGGCACTCTTACTTCCAAAGTAATCCTGCATTTGCTGGTCGTACATGTATTGCCTGTACTGATCGGTAGTCCACACTTCTGGCGTTAAGAACAAGACATCACCGTACCGCTTGTAAACGAGGTAATTACCAGAAATAGGATCGTATATAATCTCCCGTTGATAATTGGCGGGATCCGGTAAAGAAACCGCTCCCGTATTGCCTTGTGTAGTGGTAGTATCCGAATTATCTTGAGCAAAGGAGGGCATAGAAAGCAGCAATGCCACTACCATCAATCCGACCTTAAAGAATATTCCAGGAGTGCTTTTCATTAGAGCATTTGAAGTGCTTGACGAACCAATTCTTCCGTGCTGGCATTGGGATTTGACTTGAGCAATTTGTTCAGAATATTCTCTGTTTGCTTCGCAGTTATTCCTAGTGTGGTCAACGCGGCATGGGCTTCCGCTCTTGCTCCTCCATTCATTGCCACTGCTCCTTCTCCTGCAATGGCGGTTTTAGCCACCTTGTCTCTTAAATCAATCACAATACGTTGAGCCGTCTTGGCTCCTATACCCTTGACACCTTGAAGCGTGTGGGCATCTTCGCTCATTATGGCTTGCTCGACTTCGTTTGGAGCTAAAGAGCTCAGAATTACTCGGGCCGTATTCGCCCCAACACCACTAACACTAATCAATAATTCAAAAAGTGCCTTTTCTCTTTGCGTGCTGAATCCATAGAGTTGCTGTGCATCCTCGCGAACAAGATGGTAGGTATATAGCATTCCTCCGGCTAAAGGCTCGATATCTGCATAGGTATTGAGGGAGATTTGAACATCATACCCTACTCCATTACAATCCACAACGACTTGCGTAGCAGTTTTAATGACATAATCTCCTTTGACGTAATAAATCATAGTTACGAACGATCTGAACCTATTTTAAACGAATGCTTCCCGCTTTTGGTATGCGCTAAAACGAAAAAAAGCCGCGCATGGCGCGGCCTTTTACCGATATAATGTCTTAATGTCTAACAATCAACTTTTTGAAAGAAGCGCCATCCAAACTGTAGAGGTAAACACCATTGCTGAGTTCGGCTACAGAAACTGCATTCTTACCCGGATTAAGTGCTTTTGTTTTCACAAGCGCGCCAAGCGTGTTGTAGATGTACAGTTGCGTAGATTTTGCCGTTTCAACGGTAATGTAATTACGAGCAGGATTTGGATAAATCTTATCTGTTGAAATTTGAACATCAACAGTTCCCATGGTAGGACCAGCACTAATCTGGACCCAAACGCTTAGACTATCACTTGGGTCTTTACCGTTGTAGAATACATAACGTGTGCTGTCTGTACAGGTTGCACTCGATGTAGGCGAGTAGACGTGACCACTGAAGTCATTTTTCTCATCACCAGATAGGATACTCACATAACCGATGCTCTGATCTACATCTGCACCGTAACAGTAATCCCAGCAGAAGTATGCGCTATCGTATGCGCAAGTCGGGCTGTTGTAAGCGCGACGAACGTATACCTCTAAATCTTCAGAGCTCGTGTTTTTCACTTTGATGTGGAAGCCATAATCGGCAACGGAAGTAGAATTCACTTCTACAACTGTGTCTTGCTCAACCACGGTCAAGGATTGGGCAGAAATATTCAAAGAGAAGATCGAAAAAACTAATAGGATAAGGAGGTTTCTCATGGGTTCTAATTTATCCCTCAAATATAAAGAACGCATTTCACAACTCACACATGAGTTTTTACATGTGTTTTTTTATTAAATTTCCACTTTCAAAAACACAAATGCATGAAAAAACTACTACTATCCTTAGCCGCCTTGTTCGCCGCAACAACTGCATTTGCACAGGGCCAAAGCACGATTTATTCGGAAAACTTCAACAACGGAATACCATCCGGATGGACGCAAGTAACGAATGCCACTGACGGTGGCTTCCAAGCTGGTTCAGCTTCTTCAGTAAGCTCTCAGTACTTTACCATCACTAATCCAGGTTCTAACATTGTTGCAACAAACGATGACGACTGTAACTGTAACAAGGCCGATGAGTACTTGATTACAGATACAATGGATTTGAGTAACTACTCAACGCTCCACGCTACATTTAAGAGCTTCTTCTACGGCGCTACCTACAGTGGTGCAACTGAAGCGGCTGAATTCTTATATACCACTAATGGCGGTTCTTCTTGGACTTCGTTGGCGGATATCAATCCAGCGGCTGATTGGACATCTCAGTGGATCGATATTAGCGCTGCTTGTGGAAACAGCAACGTTCAGTTCGCATTTAACTACCAAGATGGTGGCGGTTGGTTGTACGGTTTGGGCATCGATGACTTTGCCATCTTCGCGCCTTACAACTTTGACGTTGCTGTTGAGTCTTTGGACATGTTCAGTACAGTTGGTTTGAACAATGCGCCTTTCACTATTGAAGGTACAATCACCAACTACGGGGGAACTACTATTTCTTCTTTGACATTGAACTATTCTGTTAATGGTGGCACAGCAGTAACCGATAACCTAACAGGACTTTCTATCGCACCTTACGCTACCTACAACTTCTCACACAACACCAACTGGAACCCAGGTTCTACGGGTAACTACACATTGGATGTTTGGGCGTCTGCATTGAACGGTGGTAACGACCAAAACAATAGCAACGATACGCTAAGTGCAGCAATTGAAGTAGTAACTGCAACAGCCGACCGTGTAGTATTAGCTGAAGAATTCACTTCTTCAACTTGTCCACCATGTGCAAGCTTTAACCCAGGCTATAAGCAGCTGTTAGATGCTAATGATGCAAACACCTCAGGTACGCAACTCGTTAGTGTGAAATACCAAATGAACTGGCCTTCTCCAGGTAATGACCCTGCCTACAATTCAGAAGGAGCTGCTCGTCGCGGTCTATATGGAATTAGTGGTGTGCCAGATGTAATATACTCAGGTGCAAACATCGCGACCAGCCAAGGTGCTATCGACGCAGTAATGGGTATTCCTGCATTGGCAGAGCTAAGTGCTGAATGGAGTGCTACGGGTACCTACATTCAGTGTGATGTTACTGCTGAGGCGCTAGGTAATTTAGGTAGCAACGTGTCTTTGCACATGGCAATGATTGAGAAAGAAATTTCACACAACGTACAGACAAATGGTGAAACTACCTTCTACCACGTATTCCGTAAATTCATGGACGGCTCAAACGGCCATGCCATGGGTACGATGACTGCAGGAAACACGTACACACACTACGCAAACTCTACTATCTCTGTAAATAGCGCTCCAGCTCAAGGATCTTTCGATTTCTGGGTAGGCGCAAACAACATGGACATCATTGTGTGGTTGCAAGACATGAGCAATGGAGAGGTATTGCAAGCTACTTACGCTGAATACACTACTTCAAGTGTTGATGAAATGGAAAACTTTGCGAAGTACATCGCAATCTTCCCTAATCCAGCAAATGATGTTGCAGGTGTTGAGATCGAATTGATGGATCGTTCTGAGGTTGCTATCAACATGGTTAATGCCATGGGACAAACAGTTCTAGTTGATGCACAAACTTTAGATGCTGGTGTTCAGAAAATCAACTTGAATACTGAAAGCCTAAGTGCTGGTTTGTACTTCGTGAACGTTAATGTGAATGGCGTAAGCAAGACCTTGCGCTTGAACGTTGCTCACTAAGCACATATTTAGTTATTTTTACGGGGGACTTCGGTCCCCCGTTTTTTTTTGAAATACTTTTTTTTACATGAAGAACCTATTCACTGCCCTTGCAATTACCGCATTATCTGTAGTTGCCTTTGCCCAAGAAATTCCTTCCACTACCCTTAAGACATTGGATGGCAAACAAGTTGATATTCTTTCTCAAGTCAATCACGATGGACCGACAGTTATTAGCTTCTGGGCTACTTGGTGTAAGCCATGTATCAAGGAATTGAATGCCTTCATGGACTATGCCATCGACCTTGAGGATGAGTTCAACCTTAAAGTATTGGCCGTTAGCATCGATGATACTCGAAATTCATCTCGAGTGGCACCTTTGGTAGAAGGGCAAGGTTGGGAATACAATGTATTATTGGACGAGAATCAAGATCTCAAACGCAACCTAGGCATTGTAAATGTGCCTTTTACACTCGTATTAAACAGCAAAGGCGAGGTTGTATGGAAACATAGCGGCTACTCTCCTGGAGACGAAGAACACTTGGCAGAGGTAGTTGAAGAAGTTGCTGCTGGCCGCACACCAAGTCACTAATGATGGTAAAGCATTTACTTTTCGGAGCAGCCTTGCTATCAATGGTGCCAACCTGGGCGCAAGAACAGCACGGTGGACAGCTTCATGGAAATTTCCAACTCGACGGTCAATGGTACCTGCGTGATGAAAATATTGATCCTACCGGAGAGTTCTATCCTGATGAGCGCTTCTTGGGTCAAGGTTATGCCAATTTCATTTATTCCGATGGTGATTTTTCTGGTGGTCTTCGTTATGAGAACTACCAAAATGTTATGCTCGGTTTTCCAGAAGGCTATCGCGGGGAAGGTATTACGTATAGATTTCTGCGATTCAAACAAGATAATATCGACGTAACCGTTGGTAGCTTCTACGAGCAGTTCGGATCGGGAATGGTATTTCGTTCCTATGAAGAGCGCGGTCTTGGCTATGATAATGCCATGGACGGTGTCCGATTAAAATTTAATCCCGCTAAAGGAGTATACCTTAAAGGGATCTTAGGCCGTCAGCGATTCTATTTTGAAAAAAGCCCTGGCGTAGTACGTGGATTTGATGCCGAGCTGAACTTGAGCGAGCGCTCAACAGTGCTGACTGATAAAAACATTTCTTGGACCCTAGGAGGAAGCTTCGTAAGTAAATATCAACGCGGTAATGATCCGTTTTTAGTGCTACCAGAAAATGTGGCAACAGGTGGTTTTCGCACGCAACTTATCACTGGACCGTGGGCTTTTGATGCGGAATGGGCTTACAAAGCAAATGACCCTAGTGCTGACAATGGCTACATCTACAAGGATGGAAATGGCTTCATCACACATTTGAGTTACAGTAAGAATGGCCTAGGTCTAATTCTTGGCGCAAAGCGCATCGACAATATGAGTTTCCGCAGTGACCGCAATGGGACAACCATCGATATGTTGATCAATTACTTGAGCCCAACGGCGCAGGTCCACACCTATGCGCTACCCGCATTGTACCAGTACGCGACTCAAATCAATGGCGAAGAGGGCATCCAATTGGAAGCCAATTACCGATTCAAACGCAACACAAAGCTGGGCGGGAAATACGGCACGCTACTAAGTGTGAACTATTCACTTGCCCAGAGCATCAATAAAAACTATGTAGATCCAAGTAATGATACCCTCCGTACCATTCAAGGCTACTACAGCGATGTAAACCTCCGTGGTGAAATCCCTTACTTCCACGACCTCAATATTAAGGTGAGCCGAAAAGTGAGTCGTGAGTTCAAATACACCATGACCTACTTGAACCTATTCTACAACCGCAGTGTACTTGAAGACGGATTAGGGGACGAAGCAATCTTAAACAATTTTGATAATCAAAAGCTACTCGATGCCAATGTCTTTATTTACGAGGGCTTGCACAAAATCAAAAAAGGGCATTACCTGCGCAACGAATTGCAGTGGCTCAACACTCAAGATGATCGCG
>CAYNLA010000037.1:11238-13985 GCA_964397915.1 uncultured Polaribacter sp.
AAAGGGCATTACCTGCGCAACGAATTGCAGTGGCTCAACACTCAAGATGATCGCGGCAGCATGGCCATGGCGCTACTAGAATATAGCATAGCACCGCATTGGTTCTTCAGCGTTCAAGACATCTATAACTACGGTAATCCGGACGAGACCCAGCGATTGCATTACCCGCTCGCTTCGATTGTTTATACCGAAGGTACTAGTCGTTTCCAGCTATCTTATGGACGCCAACAACGCGGAATTTTCTGTGTTGGTGGTGTATGTCGCGTAGTTCCACCATCGAATGGGGTTAGTTTCTCACTCACCACAAGCTTTTAAGCATGAAAAAAGTAATAGCACTTGTTTCGGCCCTAGCACTCCTATTCGCACTTCCACAGTGTGATGTTATTGACCAACCGTTCAAAGGAGGCACTATTGATACCACAAGTTCTTCGCAACAACGCAATGTGCTCATTGAGGATTTCACTGGACACCGTTGTAAGAATTGCCCTAAGGCCTCAAAAGAAATTAAAAACCTAGTGGATGCCTTTGGCGACGACCGTATCATCGGCCTAGCTATACACGCAGGGCCAGGTAACTTTACAGGCACCAATACCGACTACCCGACTGACTTTACAACTCAAGAGGGCAAAGCCATTCAGAACTTCTTTGGCACCAACTTTTTACCGGTCGGAATGGTAAACCGTGAGAATTGGACAGCTTCAGGAAATGGGCATTGGTCTAACTACGCGAATTGGCCCACATTGAGCGCAGAAGCTATGGACAGCACATTGCGCATCGCACTTGAAGCTACCGCCACTGTGAATGCGGGTGAATTGAGTGTTTCAGCTGAAGGATACCCACAAGTTTCCATCCTTAAAGATTTAAGCATCGCAGTCCTCATAAAAGAGAGCAATATTGTGAGTCCGCAATTAATGCCGGACGACACAAGAGATTCCGATTACGTTCACATGAATGTATTGCGCGACTATGTAACCGACACGTGGGGCGAAGATTTCGGCATGAGTCCGATGGTACCCGGAGATACCTTAAGTGGAACGTATACACTTGCTTGGAACAATGCTTGGGTAAAGGACAATAGCGCTGTTGTGGTCTATGTGTTCCATCCGGATAGCTACCGTATTCTCCAGGTAATCGAGGTACCCGTTAATTAATTGGCATAGCTACTACTCTGGCTTCTTAGCGAATTTCAAATTGCGCTTAAACCCTTCGTAGCCAGTTCTGCGGATGGCAGAGCCTTGCATGATTTCATCCCAAAGTTCGTGGGTGATTTCTTCCCATTCCTCCCAGCTATGCTTACCTACAGACTCCCGCAATGTAAAATCGGGTTCATCAGTCGGCTTAGAAAATCGATTCCAGGGACATACATCTTGACACACATCGCATCCATATACCCATTGATCCATTTTATCCTGAAATTCAATGGGTAATGCCTTCTTATATTCAATGGTTAAATAACTAATGCATTTATTGCTATCTACAACCGTAGGCGCAACGATCGCCTGGGTCGGACAAGCATCCATGCAAGCGGTGCAACTGCCGCAGTGATCTGTACTTGGCCCGTCTGGATCAAGCTCCAAATCCACTATCAATTCACCAATAAAGTAGAAGCTACCCGACTTTTTACTCAGCAACAAGCTGTGCTTACCTATCCATCCCAAACCACTCCTTCTGGCCCACGCCCGATCCATTACAGGAGCACTATCTACAAAACCACGCCCATGCACCTCCCCGATTTCCTCGTGTATTCCTTGAAGCATTCGCTTTAGTTTTCCGCGGATGACTTTATGATAATCGCGGCCATAGGCATATTTTGAAATCTTCGGGGTCCCCGTTTCCTGCGTTTCCTCAGGAAAATAATTCAAGAGTACGCTAATAACTGATTTTGCACCGGGCATCAACTTTCTGGGGTCGAGGCGTTCATCGAAATGGTTTTCCATCCACTTCATATCGCCATGATAGCCGTGTTTGAGCCACTGCTCTAAACCAGTCGCCTCCTCCTCTAAAAAATCAGCTTTGGAAATTCCACATGCCATGAAGCCCTGCTCCTTCGCTAGTTGTTTAACTATGGCTGTGGCCCTTGAGCGGTCCATGAATTAAAAAAGGGATCCGGTCGACCCTTTGTTTTTGTTGTTCTTCCCTAGGTGGTGGTACGCCTTCTCGGTAACCATTCTTCCCCTTGGCGTTCGCATCATAAATCCTTCCTTGATAAGGTAAGGTTCATAAACCTCTTCGATAGTCTCACTCTGCTCGCCAATTGCCGTACTAAGTGTATTCAATCCCACGGGTCCGCCAGCGAAATTATCGATCAAGACATTAAGAATTTTATTGTCCATTTCGTCCAAACCACTACTATCCACGTTGAGTGCATTCAAACCAAACTCTGCAATAGCTACATCGATACTGCCATTACCTTTTACCATGGCAAAATCGCGCACGCGTCGCAACAACGCATTCGCAATACGTGGCGTACCTCGCGAACGGCTAGCAATACGAATACATGCTTCATATTCAGCGGGCACATCGAGAATCTCTGCCGAGCGGTCCACAATTGTACTTAGCAATTCTACATCGTAGTACTCCAGACGTGCATTGATACCAAAACGTGCCCTTAGCGGCGCTGTAAGCAGTCCTGAACGCGTCGTAGCACCAATTAGTGTAAACGGATTCAGACCGATCTGAACACTGCGTGCACTAGGGCCAGAATCTATCATGATATCGATCTTGAAATCCTCCATCGCACTGTAGAG
>CAYNLA010000038.1:0-13978 GCA_964397915.1 uncultured Polaribacter sp.
CTTAGCTCCACCCTAGTTCTAGCTCAAGAGAAAATCCAATGGATGAGTATTGAAGAGGCCTATGCGTTGACGTTAAACGATGAGAATCCGAAAAAGATTTTCGTCGACGTTTATACCGATTGGTGCGGCTGGTGCAAACGCATGGATAAGGCAACATTCCAGAATGAAGAGGTGGCCGCATACATGAACGCGCATTATTACAATGTGAAGTTTGACGCGGAGCAAAAAGAGTCCATCGAAATGCTTGGGAACACCTTCGAGTTCATCCCGCAAGGCAGCCGTGGATATCACGAACTCGCAGCAGCGTTATTAAATGGCAAGATGAGCTACCCTACGGTCGTATTTATGAATGGGAAGTTTGAAATGCTGAGTCCCGTCCCTGGTTACCAAGAGCCTGAAGCTTTTCTTAAGGTCGCTAAATATTTTGGTGATAACATTTACAAGGAAACAAGCTGGCAGGATTACTCACAGCAATAAAAAAAGCCCCGCTTGAAGCGGGGCTTTTTATTTTAGAATTTGAAATCGTACCCTTTTAAGGTGAGTTTATCGTATTCCTTTTGATCGAACTCAAATAATCGGCTCGGCTTCTTATTACCGGGAGCTTCAAAGATGCTTTCCCCTACTTCGACGAGTAGTTGGCTGCGCATGAACTTCTTGCGGAAGTTCCGTTTGTCAAGTTCCTTGCCTAAACACTGTTCGTACAAGGCGTGAATCATGTTAAACGTAAATTGTTTTGGAAGCAATACAAAGCCAATAGGACGGTGCTTTACACGGCGCTTTAATCGCTCGTAGGCCATCTCTAGAATCTCATTATGATCGAAAATCATCTCTGGCGCCGAATTAAGATCTAACCATTCGTATCCATCCACCTTGACATTCTTCACGAGGTCCCAATTCACCAAAGCATAATGGGCAATATTCACAACACGGCCCATCGGATTACGGTAAACCTTAGCGAACGCATTAAGCTGCTCGAGGTAGACCTTGTCCATCCCCAAAATCTTAATGGCCAATCGCTTGGCAATATCTTCAACGCTTTCAGAAGCACTTACCCAATTACTTGGCAACATGGGCGCCCCTCGATAGGGCTCTTCCGATTTCTTGCCAACTAGGGTAACTAATTTCTCTCCGTCAAAGGCAATTACGACAATAGAGGTACCAAGGGCTACGTCAAACTTCATAGTTAGGATTATTTTTTACAAAGGTATAAAATGTACTTACGGAACTTTATTTTTACCCATTAATTTTAGGTTAATCAAGGGATTAAGAAATTAAAGTTACCTTTAAGAACAATCTTTCAAAGACATTGTTCGCCCTCTTTATGAAGTTCTTATATTCCTTAATACTCGTTTCTTGTTGTTTTATACTCAATGGTAAAACCGCAAATAATTCATCAATACACATTTACAATTTTGATGAAACTTCTCCTAATGAGCTAAGAATAAGACCTCATGCGGTAATCGGTAGCATTGAGATTGCTGCTGGTGTAATTTTTGTCTCAGCAGGAACTGCGCTTTTATTCAACTCCAATCCGTGGGTAAATTATCAAGTTGAAAGTCTGGTGATTTTAGGAGGAATAGGCACCGTTCTAATCGTTGACGGTGTACGACGCATTCAAGGCCTGAAATACCATAGACCTAAAAAAAGATTCTAAAAAAAAGCCCCGCGGAATCCGCAGGGCTTTTGAAGGGTGAAAGACGGGGTTCGAACCCGCGACCTCCGGAACCACAATCCGGCGCTCTAACCAGCTGAGCTACAATCACCATTTAAGGGCCGCAAATATATAGTTATTCCGTTCACATCTGCAATAGGCTTGGAGAAAAAAGTCATAAAAAAAAGGCCCCTACACAATGGCAGTGGCCTTCCCTATTTTCCAAATCATTTCGTCTAGAACACAACCCACAGGGTCACAACGCAGAGGACAAGTAAAAATGTAAGTGCTCTGGTGGTACTGCTCATAGGAACTACGTTTTCTTTACTCCAAACCAAAGTCGCATCGTCATACGATTCCGCTTCCGGCTTCGCTAAACTCACAAGAATTAATACTGCGGAACAAATTGCGAACAGCAGCAATGCAAAATGTAAGAAGTTCATTCCCACATACCAGCCTAAGAAGCCTTGATAGTTCCCACCGGCAACTTCCATGGATAATCGGCCCACTCCTAAAAGTGCACCCGTAAGGAGCGCCCATTTTGCCCCCGCAGAATTGATTTTTTTGAAGAATATACCCAACAAGAAAGCCGCCGCGATTGGTGGTGAAATATAGGCCTGAATAGATTGCAACTGCTGAAACAAACCGCCTTCGATTGCCTGCATCATAGGAATCCAAGCAATACCAAAACCTACTAACACTACCGTTGAAATACGACCAGCATTCACCAATTCCCGATCCGAGGCTTCTGGACGGTATTTCTTGTAAACATCAAACGTGATCAAGGTCGATGTTGAGTTAAATACAGAGCTCAACGAGGACATTAAGGCTGCCAATAATCCCGCCACAACAAGACCTTTCAATCCTGTCGGCAATACAGTTTTGACCATGAGCGGCAAGGCAGCATCATAACCATTCGAACCAAAAGAAAGTAGCTCAGGATTTTTCTCTGCGAGCGCAAAGGCAACTACCCCGGGCATCATAAAAATGAACAGCGGGAGTAGTTTTAAGTACCCCCCGAATAACGCTCCTTTACGTGCGGTATCAATGTCTTTCGCGGCGAGTACTCGCTGAACGATGAATTGGTCCGTACACCAATACCAAACCCCGAGAATAGGTGCGCCAAACATGATTCCCGTCCAAGGATAGTTGGTGTCGCTCATTGGGCGCCATAGGCTCCAATGATCCTCGGTGGTATAGGCAACCAACTCCTGCACACCACCCAAATGATTCAATCCGTAAATGGTGAGAATAATGGATCCGCCAACCAGGACGAACATCTGCATCAAATCCGTATATACCACAGCCTTGAAGCCGCCAAAAACGGTATAAATCCCAGTCGCCACTACGATAAAGATTGCCCCTGTCCAAAAGTCAATACCCAACAAGGCCGTAAAAACGATGGCACCTGCAAAAATGGTCACAGATATCTTAGTCAATACATAAGCTATAATCGAGACATACGATAGATAGGTTCTTGCCCATCCATTGTAGCGTTTCTCTAAAAACTCCGGCATGGTAAAGACGCCCGAGCGGAGGTAAAAAGGTACAAATACCCAACCCAGTAAAATGAGGATTAGCGATGCGAGAAGTTCAAATTGACCTGCAACCAATTCTCCTGAGGCTCCTTGTCCTGCAAGACCAACCAAATGTTCCGAGCCAATGTTTGAAGCGAACAGCGATGCGCCAATCACGAACCAGCCAAGGTTACGCCCACCGAGGAAGTAATCTGCTGCTTCGCCATTTTCACTTTTTTTGGAACCGCTCATGAAAGCGATCACAAAGACCGCTACAAAGTATAATGCGACCACAATGTAGTCTGTCGTATTGAGCATGAGAGTGCGTTTTAAGTTTCGTCCCTAAAATAGTGTACTTTGTACAATTACTAATCATGGCGTGAGAATTCTCCCATCTCAATGCGCAATATTGCATTATCTTTCTACCATGGTCCGATTCTATTCACTCCTCCTGGCCCTCCTCCTGTGGCAATGCAACGCACCGGCTGGGCAGTCGCGCATTACCGGGCCAGCCTATGCTGGTAATCCCATATATACTGGAGGTGAACGGTTCGCTCTTACCGAGGCTACAATCGGCTTAGGTGCCCAACTCTTTAACGACCCTCAACTAAGTATAGACAGTACCATAAGTTGTGCCAGTTGCCACAAGGCCGATGCCTACTTTTCCGACCCGGGTAAAGTCAAATCCGAGGGAATTAACGGCCATCCTACCGAACGCAATACCAGTGCTTTAAACAACCTTGCTTGGCACCCATATTTCTTTGCGGAAGGAGGTGTGCGCACCTTAGAGCTTAGCACCTTTGTCCCCATCAATAATCGACATGAGTTTGGCAGGGAACTGCACCAAGTTGTAGAAGCATTAAATGAAAACCCCAAATACAAGAAGGCATTTGAAAATGCATTTGGCGCGTCCATGATCACCGATGCCCACTTTGTGACCGCCATGGCACATTACATGGCCTCACTCACCAATTACCGAACTCCCTATGATCATTGGCTCTCAGGAGATTCAACGGCGTTGGACGCATCTGAAAAATTAGGATTACAACTCTTCAAAACCCATTGCAGTTCTTGCCATAGCGGGGCCCAATTGAGTTCCTTCAAAATCACTCGAAACGGCCTTCCAACCGATGCCGATTACGGCCGTATGAAAATCACCAACAATTCCGAAGATAGTGGTGCCTTTAAGATCCCCAGCCTAAGAGGAATCGCGCTTACCTCTCCGTACATGCACGATGGCAGCTACGCCAGTTTGGACACGGTTCTGCACGCCTATAATAGCGCACGAGCACTTCATCTGACTCCAATAGAATTGGACCAACTGAAGGCCTTTTTAAATACCCTTCACTAGCGTAACTTAGGCACATGAACAACGAAATCAATGTGTTGCATGTAACCAAGTGGTATCCGCATAAAGCAGATCCTCAAAACGGCATATTTGTTCAAAAACACATCGAATCAACAGGTGTAGATCCTGTTGTTATTGGGTTTCTATCTTTTTCGGGGAAGCCTGAAATCAGCGGAAATACAACGATTTACGGTGCAAAACAGATGAGCAATGCGACCAAACTCGCAATTTTTACTGCAGCAATTGCTCAACACAAACCAAGAGTTGTTCATTTTCATTGCTTTGCACCAGACCTGCTTCCACTGCTCCTTTATGCGAAATCGAAACGAATCAAGACTTTACACACTGAACATGGCAGTGCGTTTCTTAAACACCGATTACACCTGCTCAAAGGCTGGCGCAAAAAGGCACCCAAATGGTATTTTAGTAAAGTAGATTTAGTACTGCCTATTAGCCCATTACTCGAGGAAGGAATACGCGCTTTGTCCCCAAAAGCGACCACAAGGTTGCTACCCAATATCGTCACCCCTTTTACCTCCTCAATTGCCGAGGAGCGTCTTACCAAACAATTTTGCGTGGTTGCAGACGTGGTTTTCGCAACGAAACAACAGGATAAAATTGTTGAGGTTTTTAGAAAGATTCCCCGTGCAAAGGCGGAACTGCACTTCTTTGGAGGCGGACCCGACCTCAGAGAACTTGAAGAGCGTTGCCGCAAGGATTCCAATATTTTCGTCCACGGGCGAAAGACAAATCCGGAAGTGCTTGAACTCTTACCCAAATTTGACGCCCTTGTACTCTACAGTGCCTATGAAACTTTTGGCATTACAATTTTTGAGGCCCGCCAAGCAGGACTTTGGGCCATTCACTCCTCAGGTTTAGGCGGACAACCTTGGTATGATGATGGTTGCCTTGAAGTGTCGTCAGAAGAGGAACTTTTAACTGCCATGAACCAAGTTTTAAACTTGGAAGCCGCCTCAAAAGCAGCCTTCCCAGACCTGAGCCCTTTGGCCATTGGTGGCATGTTGAAAGATTTGTACCGCGAAATTGTGCTGAAGTCCTGATTTTTAAGGACAATCTGCTATATTTACTCTCAACACAAAAACACCTTAGCATATGAAAAAACTTCTACTCGCATTTGCTGGACTCAGCGTCATTGGCGCAACAGCACAAGAGGCACGTGTAGACCTCGGGAGAAGCGCTGAAATGTTCGTTGCCTCTCATGTAGACGGCATACCTTACAAAACAAGCGCGAACAAACAGAGCTCTGCAGTAGCCATCGGTACTGCGCCGAACGTATACGGCGCGGGTTTCGGCCCTAAGACAAATATTTGGGCCGATGAAGATCTAAACACTATTGCCTTTGTTCACCGCTCAGATTACAGCTCGAACGGAGATAACAGCTCAGGATCATTGCGTTTTGATTACTCAACCAACGGTGGAGCTACTTGGACTGCGAACGCAGGACCATTGTACAACCCGAACTTGAGTGGTTATGTATATCCAGGATTCGCACGTTACCCCCACATCGGTATTTTGAACGAGAGCGGTAATACGAACCCTCTTAACGCAAGTGTGGCTGTTTGGGCACCAACATTAGCCGGAACAAATGACGCTTGGGGTGGTGCACTGATGGGTACACACAAAATGGACAACACCATCACTAACATGTCAGTAGATTCTACCGGCGGTCACTTGACCCTTGAGAACTCTTACGTGGATGGCGGCACTTTCTGGGGGCTTTCTTTCGACCACCCGGATTACTTAAATACGGAATACACAGACACGGCAATCATTTGGAAAGGAACCATGGACTGGACAACGGATTCCATGACCTACACCGAACATAAAGCTTACCTTCCGGTTACAAATGATCCAACTAATGGTAAAATCTATGGCGATGGAAAAGTATTCTTCGCAGCGAACAAAACCACGGGTTACGTAAGTATCGAAGCATACGACAGTACTATCGCACCGGATAAAGTCATTCACCCGTACTTGATTAAAACTACAGATGGTGGCTCAACTTGGAGCGCTGCTATGGGTCCAAACATGGATCTTTTAGTAGATAATGGTTCTGGCGATAGCTTGGTAGATATCTTCGATATGATCACCGGCGGTTGGGACATCGGTCACTTGACTTCTTCTACTCGCGGTCACGATTTAGCCGTAGATGTAAACGGTAACCCGCACATGTTCGTTCACGTATTCCCTGGTACTGGTACTACGCCAACAGGTGGTACGACAGCTGGTGATTTCACGTATTTCCCGGGTGTAAACTTGTTGGTAGACGTATTCACAACGGATGGAGGTTTGACTTGGGAATGTAACATCATTTCTCAGGTATTTACCTTCAGCTATGACTTCGACGCGACGAACGGTCCTGTACCAGAAGCGAACCGTCCATACATCAGTATGAATGCAGATCGCGACATGATGTTCTTCTCTTGGTTCGAAACGGATACCACTTTCGCGAGCGGTACTACGGATAACCAGTTCCCAGATTGGAGATGTCAAGGGTACAACGTAGACGGTGATTCATTGGAAGGTCCTATGACTGTTATGGGAACTTACGGTGATGCAACTTGGGGTAACGTGGCCGATTGGGCTTTCGACAACGGCGATGGCACACACCAATTGCACATGACCTACAGCCCTATCGAAGACTTTGGTTCATTCAGTGTATTGAATTCAATCGACTTCTACTACCTCGGTCAGCCTTACCCGAATAATGTTGGTTTGGAAGAAATAGCGCTTAACAACTTTAGCGTAAGCCAAAACTACCCGAACCCAACGGACGCATTGACTAAGATTGCAATTGAGGCTGCACAGCCAGCTCAGTTCAACTTGAGCATCGTAGACCTCACAGGTCGTTTGATTCTTAACGAAGACTTGGGCATCTTGAACCAAGGCCGTCACATCCACACCTTGGATGCTACGAACTTTGCATCAGGCGTATACTTCTACACAGTTCAATCAGGTGATTTCAGCATCACTAAGAAATTGATCGTGGAGTAAGCCCAATTTTTGAGCACAAAAAGAACCCCCCGCGGCGCTGCCGCGGGGGGTTTTTATTTGATGTGCATTTTTCCTTTAGTAACTCAGAAGATCTTCAATCGCTGCATGTAGCTTGCTCTTGGCCAAATATCCTTCCTCTAAATCTTGATGGAATGGCACAGGAGTTGGATCGGAAGCAACAAGTGTTACCGGTCCGTCCAATGATTCCCAACATTCCTTAGTGATACGGGCAACAATGTGCTCGCCATAACCTCCAACAGCGACATCCTCTTGGAGTACGATTACCTTCCCGGTCTTTCGTACACTCTGTGCCACACCGTTAAAATCCAACGGCACTAATGTGCGTAGGTTGAAGACCTCTACTCGCCCACTTAGTTCCAGCGCTTCTATTGCATCTAAGGCCCAGTGAACCCCCATTCCGTAAGTAATGATGGTCAAATCGGACCCTTCGCTAACCACGGCCCCCTTGCCCAACGTCATACTCATCAAACCCTCCGGAACTTCTTCCTTAAGCGTTCGGTACAATGCTTTGTGTTCAAAGAACATCACAGGGTTTGGATCTGCAAAACTGGCCAGCAACAAGGCCTTTGCCTCCCCAGGATAGGCGGGATATACCACTTTCAGACCCGGGGTATGGGTAAACCACGCCTCCGTACTTTGCGAATGGAATGGCCCTGCAGCCACGCCCGCACCTGTAGGCATCCGAATCACTACATCCACGCCTTGACCCCAACGCCAATGGAGCTTGGCTGCATTATTTACAATTTGATTGAAACCGGTACTCACAAAATCCGAGAACTGCATCTCCATCATCGCTTTACCTCCACCCATGGCATAGCCGATAGCAGATCCTACTATGGCACTTTCACACAATGGGGTATTGCGAACGCGGTCCTCGCCAAACTTCTCGGTATAACCTTCCGTTGCTTTGAATACACCTCCATACGCACCAATGTCTTGCCCCATTAGAACAAGGTCTGGCCATTGCTTAAGTGCTTCGCCCAAGGCATCGTGAATGGCATCAATCATGCGCATTTCACGAGTTCCGGACCCCATCCACTCAGGAATATCCGACGGAGCATACAAATCGCGCTCTGATTCAGCCGCATTATAGGTCGGACCTTCCAACGCCAATGCCGCATGAAAGGCTTCATCAACCTCGCTCTTGAATTGGTCCATTTTCTCTTCGAGCTGCGCCTCGGTCAAATTCCAGGATTTGAGATCTTTTTTGATCAATGCCAATGGCTCCTCCTCCATGGCTGCATCTATCATTCCTTCAGGATAATATTTAGTGCCACTCGCTTCTTCGTGACCGCGAATCCTGAACGTACGAGCTTC
Organism: uncultured Polaribacter sp.; assembly: GCA_964397915.1. GTDB lineage: Bacteria > Bacteroidota > Bacteroidia > Flavobacteriales > Schleiferiaceae > UBA10364. Next base: position 8,870 of record CAYNLA010000038.1, read on the forward strand.
TAGGAGTATGGGTTTTTGTTGTGTGCGAGCAAAATCGGCTGCTTCGGCAAAAGCCTTGCCGCCTTTGTCTAGGTCGTTCGCATTAAACGAACGGGCCTCCATTCCATAGGCCGGCCCCTTATCTAAGAAGGATTTGAAAACAAATTGTTGTTCTTCAGGAGTACTCAATCCCCAATAGTTACGTTCCACTACAAACACCACCGGGAGATCCCAAACTGCCGCAACATTTAAGGCTTCATGAAAATCACCTTGCGAGGTGGCTCCATCGCCTGTAAAGGCCAACACACATTTTCCAGTGCCTTTCATTTTCTCTCGCAATGCTAAACCACAAGCTAATCCAAGCTGTGCACCGAGGTGACTGATCATCCCGACAATATGATGTTCTTGACTCCCAAAATGAAAACTGCGGTCGCGCCCTTTGGTGAAACCTTCAGGCTTTCCTTGAAACTGGGCAAATAGTCGTAGTAAGGGCACCTCGCGAGCAATGAACACCCCCAAATTGCGATGCATGGTACAGATGTATTCGTCTTTGGCCAATGCATGTGTAGCTGCTACACTTAGGGCTTCTTGTCCAAAAGAACTGAACCACTTGGATATCTTGCCTTGACGCAAGTAGATTAACATTTTCTCTTCAATGGCCCGGGCGCGCAGAAAATCGTCGAGCAGGCGCTCGTTTTCGGTGGTGTGGTTCATAACTTATGCTAGAGTGTAGGGTGGTCATTTAAATGACTGCTAAAAGGTAGTTATTTTTGTATTTGATAACCTAATCGCAGGGATATGGCTTTAATACCAACTTTAGATTTAGCCCATTGGACCGAGGGCACAGAAGACCAACGCAAGCAGTTTGCTGCCGACCTTGGAAAAGCATATACAGAAATTGGTTTCGTCACCATCCAAAACCATGGTTTCAGTGACGAGATGCAAGCGAAACTATACGCCGAAGTAGAGTCCTTTTTTAGTTTAGATACAGCGACGAAAAGATTATATGAGATCAGTTCGCTCGCCGGACAGCGAGGCTACACGAGCTTTGGTCGTGAGCACGCTAAAGGAATCGCTGCAAAAGATTTAAAAGAGTTTTGGCAGGTTGGACAACCTGAACCTGCATATAACGGCCCTGAATACCACGATAATGTTCATGTAACCGAACGTCCAGAACTCGCTACAACGTGCGTCCAAGCCTACCAACAACTTGAGAATGTCGGGCTCGAAATGCTCCGTGCAATAGCTACATACCTTGATTTAGACCCTGATTACTTTCAACCTTGGGTAAAAGGAGGCAACAGCATTTTACGTGCCATACACTACCCTCCAATCACTGAAGATCCGGGCGACAGTGTCCGCGCTGGACAGCATGAGGATATTAACCTCATTACCTTGCTGATGGGTGCGAGTGCTGAAGGACTAGAAGTATTGAACAAGCAAGGCCAATGGGTTGGCATAACGGCCATACCAGGAGCTTTGGTAGTAAACGTTGGAGATATGCTGCAAAGGCTCACCAACGGTTATTTAAAATCGACAACCCACCGCGTTGTTAATCCACCTAAGGAAAAATGGGCATCGCCCCGTTATAGTATTCCTTTCTTCTTGCATCCAGTCGGTAAGATGCCATTGAATGCACTTGCTCAATGCATCAGCGAAAGCCGTCCGAAAGCTTTTGACGACATTACAGCGGGAGAATACTTGGATGAGCGTTTGGTTGAAATTGGACTTAAAAAATAAATAGTGCGAATAGACATCATCACCGTAATGCCCGAACTCCTCGAGGGTCCCTTTTCTCACAGTATTCTTAAACGTGCTGCGGACAAGGGCATTGCAGAGGTGCATTGCCATCAGCTCCGGGAGTTTGGAGCAGGCAAACACCAGCAGGTAGATGATTATCAATACGGCGGGGGCGCAGGAATGGTCATGCAGTGTGAACCCATTGTCGCCTGCATCGAGAAGTTGCAAAGTGAGCGAGATTATGATGCCGTTTTGTACATGACCCCAGATGGAAAACGTTTCGACCAACGTGATGCAAATGGGCTAAGCATGCTTGGCAATATGATCATCATTTGTGGACACTACAAAGGCATTGATCAACGTATTCGCGACCACTGGATTACCCATGAGTTTAGTATAGGAGATTACGTGTTGTCTGGCGGGGAACTCGCAGCGGCAGTGATCACAGATGCTGTTATCCGATTAATTCCTGGAGTGCTCAACGATGAAACTTCCGCATTGACCGATAGCTTTCAAGATGATCTTCTCGCACCCCCAGTATACACGCGACCTGAAGATTTTCGTGGTCACAAGGTTCCCGATATATTGTTGAGTGGCAATACCAAAGCCATTGATCTTTGGAGGGAAGAACAAGCTTACAAACGCACCAAAGAACGTCGCCCGGACTTGCTCGAAGATTAGAATAAATGCAGGTCGGTGATCGCCTCACGTCCCACATGCTCATTTATTGAACTGATGATCTTCGACTTGACCATCAGTAATTCTTTACGAACCACAGCAGACTCAAGCTGGACGATCAGCACTTTATTTTGAAGGCGCTTTGAAGTAGTTTGCCTCGTAATAGAAGGTCCTAGGACCTCGTCCCAAGCATTTAAAACTAGGGTATCATCAAAGCCACGACGCAAGCGATATCGCTCCAAGAACAGCGATAAAGCTTCGCTCATGTTCTGTTCGTTAGAGGGTTTGTACTTCGCCATCGTCGCCTATTTCAAAAGTAGTATGGTTCAATTTCAAATTTTCACTCAACTTCAACATGCGCTCTGGGTGCGTATCAGTTATAAAAATTTGACCGAAGTCCTCGGTATTTACAAGTTGCAAAAGATTCGCAACTCTTCCCTCGTCCAGTTTGTCAAAAATATCGTCTAAAAGCAGCAATGGCGGCATATTTAGATGGCGCTTGCTCACTTCGAATTGAGCCAGCTTGAGGGCTATCAAAAAACTCTTTTGTTGGCCTTGGCTTCCGATTTTCTTAATGGGATGATCGCCCAACTTAAACGTCAGATCATCCCGGTGTGGACCGGCCGAGGTGTATTGCAAAACGCGGTCTTTCTCGAGATTTTCCTCCAGTAATTGGGCCATATCAGAGCCTAGCAATGCGCTTTTGTAAGCAATCCCAACGACCTCCTTACCGCCGGAGAGCACCTCATAGTACTGTTGAAGAAGTGGCGTTAACTCAGCAACAAATTCACTTCTACTTTGATGGATTTGCGCACTAAAATCTACAAGTTGATCGTCGTAAAGGGCAATCATCTCTGCATCAAAAGTTCGGTTCGAGGCGAAATACTTTAGAGTAGTATTGCGCTGTGACAACGCCCTATTGTATTGCATGAGGGCGCGTAAATAGCTATTGTCGCTTTGCGAAATGGTCGTATCCATCCACTTTCTTCGCACCTCCGCAGCATCAATAATTAAATCGCGGTCCATTGGAGAAATCATCACCACAGGCAAATAGCCGATGTGATCTGCCAACCTTTCGATCTCCTTACCATCGACTCGAATCTTCTTTTTTTGGCCTTTTTTCAACCCGAGATCTACTGAATGGGCACTGCTCCTGCGCTCAATATTCGCTTTTACAAGGGCCATGGTTTCTCCATGAGTGATGGTTTGGCCGTCCGTAAGGTTGAGATAACTTTTCGTCAAGCTCAGGAAATGCAAGGCATCCAGCACATTTGTCTTCCCATTGCCATTGTTTCCTGAGATGATATTCACCTTAGGATTAAAAGTCCAATTGGACGAACGATGATTTTTAAAATGTGTGAGCTCTAATTGCTTGACCAAAAGGTTTTCCATAGCTACAAAAATAGGCTTCTAAGGTTCAAAATTTATACTATTTTTGGCGGACTCAACTGAAAAGCATTATGGCTAAGAAGAAACAACAACCAGCTACTGAAGAAAACCTAGGATTTGATAGTGTAGAACAAACCCTCACCCGAACTGAACAGTTCCTCGAGAACAACGCGCGTCAGGTAGGTATAGCTGTTGCTGCCGTGGTAGCAGTAGTATTGGTGTTATTCGCCTACAACACATACGTTGTAAAACCAAAAGCAGAAGAAGCTGCTAAGGAAATGGCAAAAGCCATCAAATGGTTCGAAACAGATTCAATGGACCTTGCATTAAATGGCAATGGTGCATACCTCGGTCTTTTAGACATCATGGACGAATACAGCGGCACTCCTTCAGGTAACAGTGCACATTACTACGCAGGCATCGCCTACTACAACCAAGGTGATTTTGAAAACGCCATTGATCAAATGGACCAATACAGTGCAGATGATGTTGCTACCGCTGCAATGGCAAACGGTGTTATCGGTGATGCATTTGTTGAATTGGGCCAGATGGAAGATGCTGTAGATTTCTATAACAAAGCCTACAAAGCAACCAACAATGATTTCACCACTCCTCTTTTCATGTGGAAAGCAGGTCTTGCGTATGAAGCATTGGGTGAGAATGGTAAGGCCGTAAAATTATACGAGCGCATCCAAGCAGAATACCCAAACAGCCGTCAAGCTTCAGGAATTGCCGGCGTTATTGCTGCTTTGAAATAATCCATGGCAACTGCCCACCAGCATTTAGACAGTACAAACAACTCCTCAGTTCCTTCGGGAGCTGGGAAAGTTGTTGCCATTATTCGTGCTGAGTGGAACCACGAAATCACCCACGGACTGGCTGAAGGTGCACGTAAAACTTTGGTCGAGCATGGTGTAGACCCGGAGCACATCATTTCTGTTGATGTTCCCGGTGCCGTCGAACTCACCTTTGCCGCCAAGCGCATTCACGAGCAAGAAGAACCCGATGCCGTCATTATGGTTGGCTGTGTCATCCAGGGCGAAACCAAACACTTCGATTACGTTTGTCAAAGTGTAACCTACGGTGTGACAGAGTTGAACCTCAGCTACGACGCTCCTACCATCTTCTGTGTCTTGACCGACAACACCATTGAGCAAAGCCGCGCCCGCTCAGGAGGCATCCACGGAAACAAGGGTGTAGAGGCCGCTGTGGCCGCGCTAAAAATGATGGCGCTTTAATCAACCAACGACCCACTTTTCTTGTTACTTTAGGGCAAACCCTAAAAACAACTCACATGAAAAAATGGATACTCGGTGCCGCCAT
>CAYNLA010000039.1:0-13416 GCA_964397915.1 uncultured Polaribacter sp.
GACACAATATTGCATCGTATTGCTCGAGCGTATTGTCCGTCCATTCTTGTACCAACCTACGTGCAGATTGTGCCTTTCCGAAGAAGGAATCGTAGTATCCCGAGCTCAATACAAAGGTCCCCAGCATGATTCTGCGTTGTACTTCTACGCCAAACCCTTCGCTTCTACTTTTCTTGTAAACGCTCTCTAGATCTGTGCTTTCCGGATGTCTATATCCAGCATGTACGCCATCGAATCGGGCTAGGTTTGAACTTGCCTCGGCGGTAGTTAAAATATAGTAAATCGGCACCAACGCATCCAAGAAGTCAAACTCAACGGGCTCAACCACTACACCTGCATTCTCGAGCAATTCAAGCTGTGCCAAAAAGGCCTTCTTCACATGCTCGTCAACGGCTGGATTGTCTACAGCAGTCTTCAAGTACGCTACTTTTTTAGGAGCGGTCTTCGCAGCTGCGGGCATGGCATCTTGCATCGCAGTCGCATCAAAAGCGTCAGGGCCGGCAATGACCTCCATGATTTTTTCTGCATCGGCAACATTTGCGGTGAATGGACCTATTTGATCAAAGCTGCTCGCGTAGGCAATCAACCCGTGACGACTCACTCGGCCGTAAGAAGGTTTAAAGCCAACGGTTCCGGTAAAACTTGCAGGTTGACGAATGGAGCCACCGGTATCAGAACCTAGGGCTGCATGACATAGTCCAGCAGCTACTGCGGCAGCAGAGCCGCCGGATGAACCGCCTGGAACTTTCGTGGGGTCCAAAGGATTCTTCACAGCACCAAAAGCACTGTTTTCATTGCCCGAACCCATGGCAAATTCATCACAATTTGTACGACCTATGAATACGGCATCTTCCGCCAATAATCGGTCCACCACAGTGGCAGAGAATTGGCTCTCAAATCCGTCTAAAATTTTAGAAGCAGCACTGACTTTATGACCCTTGTAGCAGATGTTATCTTTTAGCGCAATGACCATTCCCGCAAGTTTACCTGCAGTTCCATTGGCTATTTTTTCATCCACGATCTTGGCGCTCTCACGTGCCTCATCAGCCCACACTTCCAAGAAAATATTTAAATCTTGGGTGGCTTCAATTTTCGATAGAAATTGCTCAACCGCTTGGGCCGTTGTACTCATAGTTGTTGGGGTTGGAAAAGGGATTATTCCTTGTCGTCTGATGCTTTTTCGTCGTCAGCAACGCCGTCCTTGAATTCCTTCACGCCACGGCCAAGACCTCGCATCAATTCAGGGATTTTGCGGCCTCCGAAAAGCAACAAAACCACCACCAAGATGATAATCATTTGGTTGGGACCCATCATCCCTAGAAATACTGTATTCATCACTACTGATTTTGAGCGACTAAAGTACCGATTTTTTGCGGATTACCCGGCGCTTAATACGCGAGGATTTCTTTGAGCTTTGCTTCCACTTTATCTGCATTTGGTAGCATGGCCTGCTCCAATGTGCTGTTCAGCGGGATGGCTGGCATATTCTCAGCACCGAGCAAGGCGACCGGCGCATCCAATGCCTCAAAGCACGATTCTTGAATAGCACCTTGGATACTCTGTGCAAAGCTTGGACTGCTCGCTTCTTCAGTCAATACTAAAACGCGCCCGTGCAATTTTGCTTGCTTCATCACCTCGGCTCTGTCCCATGGGCTCAGCGTACGCAGATCGACCACACTAACACGGCCCGCAAGACCTTTGGCCGCTTTTAACGCCCAATACACGCCCATTCCATAGGTGATAACCACGACGGCACGCCCGTCCTTGATCTGGTCTTCATCCGCCTCCAACGCCATGCGTGCCTTTCCAAAAGGAACGACATAATCGGCGCTAGGCTCTGGTGTTTTTGCCCCTTCTGTCCCTGGGATTTTGCTCCAATACAAGCCCTTGTGCTCAAACATGACCACAGGGTTTGGATCGTAGAAGGCAGCTTTCATCAAGCCTTTTAAATCCGCGCCAGTACTAGGGTAGGCAACTTTCACACCACGAATAGCGGTGACCACGCTTTCCACGCTCGAGCTATGGAATGGACCACCAGATCCATAGGCGCCGATGGGAACACGAATGATGGTGCTAACCGGCCATTTTCCATTGCTCAGGTAGTAGCTACGGCTTACTTCGGTGAAGAGTTGGTTCATTCCCGGCCAGAGGTAGTCTGCAAACTGTACTTCGACAATGGGCTTTAATCCGGTCGCGCTCATTCCCACAGTGGATCCGATAATGAATGCTTCTTGAATGGGGGTATTGAATACACGGCCATCGCCAAATTTTTGTGCTAAGGTGGCGGCCTCACGGAACACACCGCCCAATCTGCCCCCGACATCTTGCCCGTATAATAGCGCTTCTGGATGTTCCGCCATCAATTCCTTGATGGCAAAGAGTGCCGCATCAACCATGACCGTTGGTTCAGCTCCTTTCGGCGCACGCTCACCACGTTCTTCAGTAATGGGTGTTGGGGCGTAGTCGTAGGTGTATAAATCCTCGGGTTGCGGGTCCGGCATCGCCAATGCGCTTTCGTACTGCGCTTGGACAAACTTCGCGGCTTCCGCTTCCCATTGTTTTAAATCTTTCTCTGCGATGCCTGCTTCCAAGCACTGCTTCCACAGTACGGGATACGGATCGCGCTTTGCGGCTTCTTCAAGGTCGTCGCGGTACCATTCCTTGCGGACCCCAGAGGTATGGTGGTTTAAGAGAGGAACATCCATACGCACCAAGAACGGTCGACGCTCTTTACGCATGATTTTAATGACCTTTTCGAGTTCGTTAAAACAGGTTTCGAAATCTGTTCCATCGAGATCGCGCGTCTCAATACCGGTAAAACCTTTTGCATACTCCACTGCATTGCTGTGGTGCACTTCTGCACGGTTCGCACTGATGTCCCAGCCATTGTCTTGCACGAACATGAGCAATGGAAACTGTTTTAGTGCAGCCATGTGGAGGGCCTCGGAAATTTCACCTTCCGTCATGGCACTATCGCCTATGCTGCAAACGGCAATGGCGCCCAATTCTTCTGCTGAGGCAATGCCTTGTTGTTCTCGGTATTGTATGCCCATAGCGACACCTGCAGTGGGAATGGCTTGCATTCCTGTTGCCGAACTTTGGTGTGGGATTTTAGGCTTATCGGCGTCGTTCAAACTGGGATGGCTGTAGTACGTACGTCCCCCTGAAAACGGGTCGTCAATTTTTGCCAATAGCTGAAGCATGAGATCTTTAGGCGTCATGCCAATGCCCAAAAGAATGCTATCATCACGGTAATAGGGAGCCACGAAATCCTTGGCTTCGAGCTGGAGTGCAAGGGCCAATTGCGCGGCTTCATGACCGCGACTGGTCGCGTGCACATACTTTGACGTGGTCTCTTTTTCGCGCTCATAGAGCTCGGCCATGAGCTTGGCCGTGGCCATTAGTTTGAACGCTTTTTCAAAAGGAACGGTGGTCTTCTTGGGCATGTTTCTGTTTTTGGGCTCCTCAAAGTTAGGCTATGGGCCTCACTTTACAGGCACTTAAAATATTCAAAGGGCTCCAAGCAACTTTCGCATTTGTACAAACTCTTACATGCGGTGGAGCCATGAGCACTTACTAAAACGGTTTTGGCACTCTTGCATCGCGGACATTTTACCATTGGTGTGGATGCGAAGAGGGTGCGCTTATCTGCCGATCCTTTGATGGGTGGCGCAATGCCGTATTCCTCCATTTTTTTCATCCCTTCCTCCGTAATCCAGTCGGTAGTCCAAGCCGGCTTGATTTGCTCCTCTATGAAAAATGGAAGTTGCTTGGCGTACATGGATTCACTGATGTCCTGTGCCATGCGATCCATAGCAGGACACCCCACATAGGTTGGGCTAATGGTGATTTGATACACGTGAAGACCATGATTGGCCGGTGCATCGGGGTGCAGCTGGTGAAAGTCGCTTAGGGCTTTCTCCCGCTTTGGATGGTTTTCGGGGGCCAATTGGACCCCACGTAAAATCCCCATGTCATGCAAGCTCAATACGGGTATTTCCGGATCCTTGACCCTGCCTAAATACTCGAATATTGCCTGGCTCTGATCCATCTTAACCGCCGAAGAACGTGCGTAGAATGTCCTGTCCGTTCGCGAAAATCAAGAGCGCTAACAACAAGAAGAACCCGATCATCTGAGCGTATTCCAAAACTTTAATGGAAGGCTTTCTTCCCGTGACCATTTCAACCAGCGTGAAGACCACGTGGCCGCCATCCAACGCCGGGATAGGCAAGATGTTCAAGAAGCCTAGCATGATGCTTAAGAACGCCGTGAATTCCCAGAATCCGCGCCAATTCCAGCTGCTATCATATTGTTGTAAAATCATCAAGAAACCACCTACTTCTTTGTAGGCTTTGGTTTCGAAGTTGAAGATGAGTTTGAACTGGCGAATGTAGCCGCTCAACTTGTTGCCAACTTCCTCAAATCCACCTCCCAATGCTTGTGCAAAGGTGTATGGTTTGTTTTTGATTTCGTAGTATTTGAAAACCTCTCCGGTGTTGTACACGCCAATCTTACCGTCTTCAGGAACCGTTAATTGTAAGGTGTCGGCTTTCCCATTGCGGAAATAAGTCAGCGCTACCTCTTCACCGGCTAGATCTGGAATAGCATTCACGTATTCGTCAAAGAAAATCAACATTTGGCCATTCAAAGCGACCAAACTATCACCGGGTTCCATCCCTGCAGCCTTACCTACAGATTCTTCAGTAAATCCGCCAACGACATACGGCATGCGCGGGCGAATGATTCCCATTAAGCTTTTGTTTGCAACGATATCGGTTAATGCCGCTGTCGTGATTGGAACCCTTACTTCTTCGCCGTTGCGATCCACGACGATGTCTTCACCTTCAGAAAGGAGAATTTCCATTGCCGTTTCGCTGTAGCTTTCAGGAATGAAGTCGCCGATTCGAAGAATTTTATCGCCGTCTGCAAGCCCCATTTCCTTCCCAGTCTCGTTGGTCCAAATGCCGTGCACAAGACTTTCATTTGGCAAATAATCCTTGCCATAGGACATGAGAAGGAATACATAAATGAAATAGGCGGTCAAGAAATTCATGATAACCCCGCCGGTCAAAATAATCAGACGTTGCCATGCTGGTTTAGCCCGGAACTCCCATTCCTCTGGCTCTTCGCTGAGGTTTTCAGTATCCATGCTCTCATCCACCATACCTTCAATTTTCACATATCCTCCCAGTGGAATCCAACCGATGCCCCATTCCGTTTCTCCAATTTTCTTCTTGATGAGTGAAAACTTATAATCGAAGAAGAGGTAAAACTTGGAAACACGCACATCGAACCATCGTGCAGGTAGGTAATGTCCAAACTCGTGCAAAACGATAAGGATGGAAAGGCCAAGTAGGAATTGGGCGATTTGAATAAGCATAGCTATGTGGTAAATGTGGGGTCAAAAGTAACACTCCTTGGGCAGAAGGAGTGCACTTCTTTAACCGTTAGCACGTCAAAAGGTTGTTAATCTTTAATCACGCCAAGTTCTTTGCCCACCTTCGTAAAAGCAGCAATCGCTTTATCAAGATGTGCCTGTGTATGGGCCGCACTAAGTTGGACTCGAATACGCGCTTGTCCATTCGGAACAACAGGGTAGAAGAATCCAATCACATAGATGCCCTCTTTAAGTAGTCGATCTGCAAATTCCTGACTCAAAGCCGCGTCGTACAACATGATGGGAACAATAGCACTTTCACCGTCTTTGAAATCAAAGCCAGCTTCCGCCACGCCTTTTTTGAAGTAGTTCACGTTCCACTCAAGCTGGTCGCGCAATTCAGTAGTCTCGCTTAATAGGTTGAAAACCTCAATAGAAGCGCCAACGATGGCCGGTGCAAGAGAGTTGGAGAACAAATAAGGGCGCGATTTCTGGCGTAACATTTCAATGATCTCCTTACGACCGGTTGTGAAACCACCCATTGCGCCACCAAGAGCTTTGCCAAGGGTGCCGGTTATGATGTCGACACGTCCTAGTACGTTTTTGAGTTCGATGGTTCCGCGGCCGTTCTTGCCGATGAAGCCCGTAGCATGACATTCGTCCACCATCACAAGGGCGTCGTATTGATCCGCGAGGTCACAAATCTTGTCCAATTGGGCCACATATCCGTCCATCGAGAATACACCGTCGGTAACGATGATTTTGAAGCGCGCGCCTTCGGCTGCTTTAAGTTGCGTTTCGAGATCCGCCATGTCGTTGTTGGCATAACGGAATCGTTGGGCCTTACACAATCGGACCCCATCAATAATAGAGGCGTGGTTTAGGCTGTCTGAAATGATCGCGTCTTCAGCGGTCAGAAGGGGTTCAAAGACCCCACCGTTGGCATCAAAAGCTGCAGCATACAAAATAGTGTCCTCCGTATGCAGGAATTCCGCAATCTTCGCTTCCAATTCTTTGTGAATGTCTTGCGTACCACAGATGAAACGCACGGAAGACATCCCGAAACCATGCGTATCTAGGGTCTTGTGTGCTGCTTCCAATACACGGGGATGAGAACTCAAGCCCAAGTAATTGTTCGCGCAAAAATTCAAAACTTCTTCTCCTTCGGTGGTTTTGATTACCGCATCTTGAGCTGTGGTGATGATTCGCTCTCTTTTGAACAATCCAGCTTCGTCGATTTCTTGGAGTTGTGCGCTGAGGTGGTCTTTTAGTTTTCCGTACATGTTATAGGTTCGATTAATAAGGTTAGTCCATATAAGGTTGTTGCTTGGCCCACTCAATGCTTTCCTTCAAGCATTGAATGCCGCGGTCTGCGGCACAAAAGTCTTGCTCGATGTAGTAGTGCTGGAGGCCTGAGGTTTCAGCCGCTGCAAAAATCTCCTCCCAAGGAATGACGCCTTGACCTACGGGGATTTGCGTAGCGGTATCCGCAGCAAAGTCTTTTACGTGCCACAAGGGGAATCTGCCGGGGTAGTTGTTAATCCATTCTACTGGATTCTCTCCAGCAAAGGCTACCCAGTGCACATCCATTTCAAAAACCACATTCGTGCCTTCGAGTTCACTCAATAGGTATTCGTAAGCTTTTGGCGAAGCGGGATCTTCGGGATGCAAGGGTTGAAATTCAAAATCATGATTGTGCCATGCTGCGACCATACCGCGTTCTTTTGCGGCGGCCCCGAGAAGCTTTAGGTAGTTTACGAGGTGGCCGTAGCCTTCGGCATTGCGCCACGCCTCACTCATCCATGGAACGATTACCCAATGTTGATTGAGGGCTTCTGCAGCATCCAGGAAATCCTTAATGCTGCTGGTGTCGATTGGACCCACTACATCGGTTTCTAATTCCGCGGGCATGTAATGGCCAGAGGGACATCCTAAATCTGCCTCGAAAACTGCTTTCTCGAAGTCTACAACGGGCATGCCAAGAAAAGTTCCATTTGCGAAGCCAAAGCTTTCCAACTTATTGTAGCCCAACGCCTTGGTTTCCTTTAAAGAAGCCGCAATGGCTTCCGGGCTCGTCAATGCTTCACGAATGGTGTACAGTTGGTATCCTTTATCGTAGGGATTTGCGGTCACGGCCGTTTGTTCTTGTTCCATGGGTTGTTCTGCTGGGGTTTGGCACGCAAAAAGTACGCTTAGCGACAACGCGCCAAAGAGGAGTGAGTTTTTCATTACGACGAAATTTAGTCTTGAGTGGTTGAAATTAGGGGAAAACCGCCAAATTTGTAGCCATGCGTATCGACAAATTCTTATGGTGTGTCCGATTATTCAAGACCCGTTCACTTTCCGGTGAGCAGGTCAGGGGCAACCGCGTAGAAATCGATGATGCTCCAGTCAAAGCCTCTCGGGAGGTAAAGCCCGGCGATGTGATCCGAATAAAGCGCCATGGTTTTGATCAAGAATTTAAAGTCCTCGCACTGCCAAAATCTAGAGTTGGGGCGAAGCTGGTTGAAGAGTATGTCAAAGACGTTACTCCTCAAGTAGAGATTGATAAAGAGGCGTTCTTAAAGCTCGCACGCAACATGACGCGTCAAAAAGGGTTGGGTAGACCCACGAAAAAGGACCGTCGTGATATGGATGAATTCTTGGATTAATTCTCTGTAGTCTTGAACAAAAACCCTTCTCAAACGTAGTATATAACTGCAATAGACGCATTCTGTCCTGCATTTGTCCGGGATACATGTTTGCTTGTTGCATGTGAAGTATGCACTTTTGAGTGTCCTAAGTACACTTATTTAAAAACACATCAAACACAATCATGAGAAAAATCACTTCGAAAGGATTATTCTTGACCATCGCCCTAGGTCTAGCTTCGTTCGCGCAAGCGCAGTACAAGGGTGTCGTTGTGGATGCGGCTGATAATTCCCCACTGCCCGGTGCAGTAGTCAAATCAGGATCGCAGACAGCAATGACCGATATGGATGGCCGTTGGACCTTAGACGTCCCGTCAGGAAGCACCGTCACCGCATCATTCGTTGGTTACGTAAATAAAAGGGTTGCCTTAGGTGACCAAAAACAAGTTACCATTGCTTTGAGCTATGATAAAGCTGCTTCTACGTTAGATGAAGTGGTGGTAGTTGGTTACGGTACCCAAAAGAAGTCAAATGTTACCGGTGCCATTTCGAGTGTAAAGGCTGAAGACTTAGAAGACTTACAATTGCCACGTCTGGAAACGGCGCTGCAAGGACGTACTTCGGGTGTTCAAGTATTGCAAAACTCTGGTCAACCTGGAGCTGCCTCTGTAGTACGTATTCGTGGTACCGCATCTATTAACGGATCGAATCCGCTATACGTAGTAGATGGTGTTGTTATTGGTGGGGGTATCGACTACTTGAACCCTGGTGATATTGAGACCATCGAAGTTTTGAAAGATGCTGCTTCTGCGGCAATCTACGGTGCTCGAGGTGCAAACGGTGTTATAATTGTGACCACCAAGAACGGTGCACGTGCCAAAGGCATGGAAGTAACCGTTAGCAGCTATACCGGTGTACAGAATGCATGGAAGCAACTTCCAGTATTAAATGCTCGTGAGTACGCTACCATTCAAAATGAGATGGCGGTTGCTGCAGGTCAGTCATTACCTTATCCTGATGCGGCAAGCTTCGGTGAAGGAACCAATTGGCAAGACCACGTCTTCAATCAGAACGCAGTAATGCGCAATACAGATTTCAGCATCTCGGGAGCATCAGATAAAGGATCTTACTTCTCTTCTGTGAGTTACTTCGAGCAAGACGGTATTGTTGCAGAAGGCAAATCAAACTTCTCAAGACTTTCAGCGCGTTTAAATACAAACACCAAAGTGAATGATCGCTTCACCGTTGGTTGGAACGCTGCATACACACACAATGAAAGCCAGTCGGTTGCAGAGAACACAGAGTTTGGTTCTCCGCTTGGGCGCGCATTGAACATGGATCCAATTACTCCATTGTACGAAACGGATCCAACGGCACTTTCTCAAACGCCTTATACTTCAGGTGGCGTATTGCGTAACAACTTGGTTCGTGATGCAGGTGGTATTTATGGCATCTCTAGCCGTGTGACTTCTGAAATTGTTAACCCGGTTGCTGCTTACTTGATTGAAAACAACTACGGTTGGTCTGATAAGATTGTAAACAACACTTTTGCTGAGTTTGAAATTGCCGAAGGCTTGAAGGCTCGCACGAGTATGGGTATCGACCTCGCATTCTACGGTGGAAACGGTTTCCGTCCTTCTCATTACTTGAATGCAACCAACCAATTGGACACCAACCTTGTTTACAGCAACTTCAACCGTGCATTTACATGGATTTGGGATCAAACGTTGACCTACACCAAAGATTTTGGTGATCACCACTTCGATGGACTCGTTGGGCACAGTGCTCAGGAAGTGAACGGCCGTTACATTGGCGGTAGCAAGCGCGATGTACCCGTGAACACATACGACGGTGCAACAATTGATTATGCACGTAACGTTGAATCACAACAAGTTTATGGTGGATACTGGGAGCGTTATGCAATCGAATCGTACTTCGGACGTGCGAACTACGACTACCAAGGCAAGTATGTTGCTACAGCGATTCTTCGTGCGGATGCATCTTCAAACTTCGGTTCAAACTACCGTTGGGGGTACTTCCCATCGGTGAGTGCGGGTTGGAACATTCACAAAGAAAACTTCTGGGTATACGATAACATCAACACGTTGAAGTTGAAGGCAGGTTACGGTTTGAACGGTAACGATGCGGCAGGTTCATTGGAATATGCTTCGACCATTGTAGGTGGCCGTTCGTACACGTTTGGATCAAACGAAGTTTTGGTGAACGGTACAGCGCCAGCTCAGGTGGCTAACCCAGATTTGCGTTGGGAAAGCGTTAGTCAGTTCAACATTGGTACAGAAATCCGCGCATTTGATTGGTTGACAGCGAATGTGGACTTCTTTAACCGTGTAACAAATGATATGAAAACGCGTCCACCACTGCCAGATTACATCGGTAATGACGCGCCTACAGCAAACATTGGTTCTATGTTGAACCGTGGTATTGATATTGAATTAGGATACGACAAAACATTCTCTCAAGACTTCCGCTTCTCAGCGAGTGCCAACGTAAGTTTCTTGAGAAATGAAGTGGTATTGTTAGGTAACGAGAGTGGGTACTTGCCAGGTCAACAATGGGGGCCTCAGGGACTTGAAATCACACGTATTACAGAAGGTTTGCCAATCGGTTACTTCTATGGATACCAAACGGATGGTATTTTCCAAAGCATGGATGATGTGTATGCACACACGGGTGGTGAAGGTGATACTTTACAGCCTGGAGCGGTTCCTGGAGATTTCAAATTTGTTGATGTCAATGGTGACGGTGAAATCACTGCGGATGATAGAACATTCATTGGTAATCCTACACCAGACATGACGGCGGGTATTACCCTTACAATGGATTACAAGAACTGGGATTTGAACATCTTTGGACAAGGAGTTTGGGGGAACCAAATCTACAATGCAACGCGCCGTTACGATTTGCCTACAGCAAACATGACGGGTGCAGCACTAGACCGTTGGACGGGTCCGGGTACATCGAATGACTACCCGCGTTTAACGTTCCAAGACGACAATGCAAACTTCGCTCGTAGTTCAGACTTCTACGTTGAAGACGGTAGCTTCTTCCGCATCAAAAACCTTCAGATTGGTTACAACCTAACAGGTGCTGCGGCGGATAAAATGATGTTGCGTAAAATGCGTATTTACTATGCAGGTACAAACTTGTTGACGTTCACCAAGTACTCTGGTTTCGATCCAGAGATTGGTGCAGGTTTCGGTGTGGATCGCGGTATTTACCCTCAAGCGCGCGTACACAGTATAGGATTGAATATCACTTTCAAATAATCGGAAAGGATGAAGAATACAATGAAAACAACAGTTAAATCTCTAATCGCTATTGCGGCAGCTGCAGTAGTGAGTGTTGGATGTTCTAAGGACTTCTTGAACACAAAACCTGTGGGACGAGATTTGGAAATCAACTATTACCAAACTGAAGCGCAAGCATTCGAGGCACTCGTAAGTGTTTATGATGTGTTGCAATGGAACGACCAATATGGTTTTTCTATGTACCGCTTCCTGATGAATGTTGCTTCTGATGATACCTACGCAGGAGGTTCAGATGCTTCTGATCAGCCTTCATGGGTTGCCACAGACAACTTCTCTTGGACTCCAACATTGGGGCCACAAGCAGGTTTCTGGCGCAAGAACTACAAAGGCATTTACAGAGCAAACCTCTTCTTAGAAAAGATTGATGCAATTGACGATGCTTCAACTGCGTTCAAAACGAGAACGAAAGCAGAGGTTCACTTCTTACGTGCCAAATTCTACTTCGATTTGATCCGTTCTTTTGGAAACATTCCATTGATTACAAATACGTTGGATCCATCAGAATACTACACCATCACGCAAGTAGGCCCTGAGGTAGTTTATCCATTCATCGTAGCTGAGTTGGAAGCAGCCATCCCAGATTTGCCATTGACTGTTCCAGGTTCAGAGCTAGGCCGAGTAACGAAGGGTGCTGCACAAGCCTTGTTGGCGCGTGTATACCTAATGATGGACGATGATGATAACATGGATGAGGTTGCAACACTATGTCAAGACGTAATCAACTCAGGCGTGTACTCATTGTTGCCTAACTACGGCGACATCTTCACCAAGACTGGCGAATGGAGCTCTGAAAGTGTATTTGAAATCACGTATTCTGAGAATTCTACGAGCGATTGGGGCCGATTCGGTTCTGGTCACAGCGAAGGAAACGTAGGTGTCCAATTCTGTGGAATGCGTGACTACAATGGTCCAGATTACTCTCCAGGATGGGGCTTCTGTCCAATTACAGAAGATCTAGAATCGTTCATGGATGGCGACCCACGTTACCAGTATACCATCATCGATGCAGATAACATCGCCGGTGCTGAATATACACCAGGGTACCAGAATACAGGTTTCTTCATGAAGAAATACGCTCCGTTGGCGAGCCAATTCCCATCGGATGGTGAGCCTGCACTGAACTGGGGGAATAACGTACGTGAGATTCGCTACGCTGACGTGCTTCTTATGGCAGCAGAAGGTCTCGTGCGCAGCGGGGGGTCTGAAGCTCAAGCGCGCAGCTACCTCAACCAAGTTCGTGCTCGTGTAGGTATTCAAGGATTGGGTTCTTCAGGTACTCAGTTGTTGGAGGATATTTACAAGGAGCGTAGAATGGAATTGGCCACAGAAGGTCACCGTTACTTCGACTTGGTTAGAACAGGAAAGGCAGCAAATGTTTTAACTGGATGGCAGAGCCACAACCAGTACTTGCCAATCCCACAAAACGAAATTGATGCCTCTCAAGGCGCTTTAACTCAAAATACCGGTTACTAATGAAAGCATTCAAACTATTTTCAGTTCTGGCTGCAACCGCTGCACTCGTAGCATGTGAGCCAACAGTACCAGGAAAAACGGAATTGGGCGCTCTGCCAACAGCAGATTACTCAATGACGTACATCGATTCAAACACCATCGAGCTCACCACTCAAAGCGGTGGAGATCCATTCCTCTACCAGTGGGAAGTGGACGGTGTAGGCACCTACGAAGGTGAGGTGGCACAGGTGTTCATCCCTAAAATGGGGGTATACGATATCAAGCACACAGTAGTTAACCAAGGCGGGCATGCGACTGCTGAAGGTCAAGTTGAAATTTTCAAAGATGCAGACTTCGTTTGTGCTGGTGCTGCTGAATTCATGACCGATTGTACCGACCGTACATGGAAGCTCGCTCCACAAGCGGGTTCATTGTGGGTAGGTCCACCGGATGCGTCAACCACTTGGTGGGCTATTGGCAATACAGCGGCTACTGACCGTCCATGTGCCTACGACGACGAATGGACGTTCAACTCTGACGGTGATATGATCTACGATACGCAAGGCGATATTTGGGCAGAAACCTACATGGGCGTTGCCACAGACGGATGTCAGCCAGAATCAGTGC
>CAYNLA010000040.1:0-12944 GCA_964397915.1 uncultured Polaribacter sp.
GTGCTTTTTTCATTATTTGCATACAATTTGCATACAAAATCGGTCCAAAACGTTCAAAAGCAACCCTAAATAGCGGTGAATACCTCCGGTTTGATCGGCTTCGATTTTACGGTTATTTGGGTAGTATTGTCGGCCAGTGACTTTGTTGGAAACGCACTATTCGAGTAACGCATGTCTTTAGAGAACGGGAATGTTATATCCCTCTGGCGGTTATGCAAGGTGGGTTCGAAAAACTTCGAACCAAAAAAGGCGCTATAGGTGCTTTTCGTTATTTATTATCCCTTTTCGTACCATTATGTCTCAGTACAGGAATGAGGTTTTGAATTGCGTGTAGTTTGCGGTTACTTGAACGCAAAATTTAAATTTATGCTCATTACGTATCAAATGGAATCTCTGGAGGAATTGTTGGAGTCGATTACCTCCACACTCCAAAGCCAGTATTCTTCACGCTTTATACGAGTGTCCAACCCTATGGCCTTGAATGCCACTCCCGAAGTGTTGGATTTAAACATTTATGCCATATGCTCTTTGTGGTTGAGCGATGCGCTGTCGGAAAACGCGTTGGATGGAGACCCCGTTGGGGACACGGAGGTGGCGGCCACCTTTTTGGGGTTTGCGAACCTCTTTTTAGAGGGCCCCGATCCGTTGCTGGTGCATTGGGCGGAGGTAATGGTGGCCAAGATTCATGAGCGGCCGGCGCCCTTATGGCCTGAAGAGTTGGATGCGGTGCCCGATTTGAACCGGCACCTACTGTACCAGTTATATAGTGCGCCGCTGCTCAATACTCAGGCCTTAGCCTTTGCGGCGTACAAGAGCCTTTGCTTGTGCTGGGCCTACTTTAACAGCAAGAACCCCCATTGGGAAAAACTCCTGCCACCTTCCATGGCATCGGGTTTAACCTTCTTTTCCTTAGGTCCGGATCAAAAGTTCCTTTTGGATTCTATATGGGAGGAACTTCTAAAACAACAGGAGGAAGAACAATCCCAAAACACTCTTGCCCAAACCAACGAAGAGGCGAGCGCTGAGCCGCCCATAACGACCATATTTGATCCCGAGTCGTACACTGTTGCGGAGCGTTCCTTGATATTTTACTTTTTGTTTCGCAAAGCGAAGATTAATCAATGCGATGTGAAGGTGAAAGCCCGCTTTATTCATGCCTTAACCGGGGGCAGCTTGGAAAACATTTACAAAAAGCACCGCAACCTCTTTAAGTATGAAAAAAAGGCGCAGCGCAAACGCATGGAGCGTATCAAGCCCTTGTTGTGGTCCCTGGAGGATGAGTCTATTCGCTTGACTTTCAATAAAGAATGGGAACAATTATAACATTATGGACTACCCAGTGACCCTCCAATGACCCACCTTTAGGGGAAACAACGATGAAGATTTGCATAGAACAATAAAAAACAGATGTCCTATGAAATCGATCATCCTAACCACCCGCGAGGAACTTGAAGAAATCCTTGTGGAAGTATTGCGCCATTCCAAAGACGAATCGGCCCCAACTCCAACGCCTTCGGACAAGCCTGAAGAGGACCCCATCCTGAGTATGGCGGAAGCCGTGGCGTATTTGAAGTTGTCCAAGAACACCCTGTACGGCTACACCTCCCAAGGGATAGTGCCGCATTTTAAGCAAGGAAAACGGTTGCTGTTTCGTAAGAGCCAACTGGACCTCTGGCTCTCTGGCAAACAACGCGGCCCTCAAGGTGGAACCCACGATAAAGGCGAGGCCGTATGACAGGAGCGACTTTTACAGGCTCCTTGCCATTACATAAGGAGCTGTCCGAGATGATGCAGGAGCTGGAAGCGGCACGAAGCAAACTACTGCATCTTAGAGATCATGAGAACACTACGGTCCGTTTGTCGCGGATCAACCGCTATCTGGCGGTGCTAAGCAAGGCGCAAGCGTATCTTTCTTCCTCCCGGCAGGGATGTGCCTGCAAAGGCCTGAACCAAAGCTTGCGGGAGTTGTACCGCGCCGATGCTCAGATTACCCATGCCATCGGGGTATACCGCTTTGTAGGGCCCGAGGAGCCATTGACTGCGGGAGCGTATGTGGATTTAAACCAGGCGCTAAACAACGGTGCGCTATGAGTAAGTTATTGCACATACGCACGGCCGAGCAATGTCTTGAAGAGGCCAGCCGGCAACCGGCACCCAAAATGCTTTTCGACGAGCTTTGGTTTGAAAATGAGCTCTGTATATTTTTTGCCGACACCAACGTGGGCAAGTCAATTTTAGCGGTTCAAATAGCCGATGCCATTGCCCGAGGCATACCTATGGAAGGGTTTCGGTTGGAGGGTCCACCGCGGCCGGTGTTGTACCTGGACTTTGAGCTCAGTGATAAGCAGTTCGAAAAGCGCTACAGTGAGGAGTACCAAAATCATTATCCGTTCTCCCAAAACCTGATGCGCGCAGGGTTCTCCCCGGGGTTGTCCCAGCTTAAAATACGATCAACGGCCCTGTTTTCAGAAGTAGAAGAACACCTGGTAAAAACGGGCTGCCGTATTGTTATTGTGGACAACTTGAGCTATTTGAGTGAGGACGCTCTGGAAAACGCACAAGAGGCCAATGCTTTAATGAAGGATCTCAAGGTGTTGAAAGAGCGCCTAGGGCTGTCCATACTCTTGCTGGCGCACACCCCCAAGCGGCTTAGACACAAGCCCTTGGGTAAAGGCGATTTGGCAGGGTCTTCAGGACTCTCACGATTTGCCGATGCACTCTTTGCGCTAGGTGCGAGCACCACCGAAAAAAACCGCCGCTACCTCAAACAGCTAAAGGTGCGCAGCGCGGAGTTTCAGTACGGTGCTTCCAACGTCATTGAGCTAGAGATCAAAAAGGACACCAATTTTTTAGGGCTCCACTTCTTAGGCTACGGGGAGGAACGCCACCAGCTGAAGGTAGAAGATTATTCCGAGCTTGAGGGAGCCATTTTAGAACTTCGAAGGGATAAACCCGAATACACGCAAGCAGAAATTGCTCGAAAGCTAGGCTGCGATGCCATGCGGGTGAGTCGCACCCTTAAAAAGTACGGTAAGAACAAATAGAGCTTCTTCGAATCCTATGACCCATAACATAACACTGTTACGCGTAACAGGTGTTAGGACGGTTTTGAAAAGACCCGTGGTTTTGTAACTCCTTTGTATACAAATGGTTACATGTTAGAAGTGGGGTGAGAAACGGTAAAACAGGGCCTAACATAACATGTTATGTTAGGCCCTGTTGCGTTATAAAGTCACGAATAAACAGTGAAGGCATCGGACCAGAAACTTGGGGCTTTGGTAGGTACAACGCAGGTAAACATCCAACTACGCGGCAAGGCAGCCTGTGCGGAATTTTACCCATTCCAAGGGGCATAACACTGTTACGCGTAACAGGTGTTATGAGGGTTGTTACAGGAAACAGAACCTTGTAACACGCAGTAATACAGTGTTTTATATTATTGCAAAGGATGATAATCTGCAAAAAAAGGGAATAACATAACATGTTATGTTACGCTCAATTTAGGGAAACAACACCCCGATATTCCCATTCGACATCGGTTCGACCTCTCCTTTTGAAAGCTTGGTTGAAAGAGAATCGTTGCTATAAGTGGAAAAAATGACTTTTTGTTATTTTATCGAGATAAGTATAAAGGACCAAAATGTCTTAATTGAGACTCTGTTCTTACTCGATTTTGTCTACTCATCGTTGAATTTTTTGACGATCAACTTCACCAACAGTCATGTGTTTAGCGTTGTAGAAAGAGTTTTTATTGGGCTGTGGGAAGGTTTCATTTGAATTCCAGGAAATGTTTAATAACTTCTAGCTGCCAATAAAAACCGTTTATGGAATCTACTCTAAAACTACGAAGCCTCCTTCGTGTACTTTGCATTCTCTTGCTCGTTCCATCCTATGTGTATTCTCAATCTCCAGGTGGAGTACGCGGCCAACAATTTTGGTACGACGACAAAGACAGCACAGCACTCATCTCCAACTATCACAGCATTGACCTATTAAAAATGGGGCAAGAAGCACGGGACAGCATCTTAAATATTCCCGTCTCTAGCTCGCTATTTTTTGTGCTCAAAGGAAACTTCGCAGTCCCCATGGAGGACACGTTGTTGCAGATTGGAGACGTAACCTTGGTAGATGTTGGTCTTTACCACGGTGGTGGGTTTACCGCTATCTCATTTAACGACAGCACCTCAAAGATCGTTTCTGTTCAAACCATTCGGGGCTTTAGAATGGCCAAAGACACAGCGCCCGAAGTAAACATTGGCGACCTCTCCAAGTTCAGTGTGGCCGAGGTGATTTATTACCCCTACTACATCGACCGCGCAGAGCGCAGATTGGTAAACTCCTACCTTTCTATTAAATACGCCATCCCCATCCTTCAGGGCATTGAGCCCGATTGGAAGGACTATTGGGCGAAGGACTCTTCCTATTACTGGGACGCTAATAAAGACAAGGCCTTCTATGTACGAGTGATGGGACTTGGTGCGGACAGCGATCAATCCTTCTTTCAGAGTCAAAGTATTGCCGAGACCGGAGGTCACTTTAAGATCGCCCTCGACACCCCTGCCGTTCAAGGGACCATGCCACGTACATGGATGGCACAAGAAGGCTTTGTGATTTTCGCTGAACGTGCTACCGGCCCCAGCAGCATTAATGGCTACTGTGCTAATATACGTCCAGGAAAAAACCCTCTAGCCCTGTGGAAGTTCAAAGCCACCGTCGAATGGCGCACTTGGGCGACACGCATCCTTATCGAAACCGAACTACCCAATGGCGCGATTGCAGATTCCATTTTCTACACCGACGGAACCCACTATTATCATTCACCTTGGGTGTACAAGGACTCCAAAATCATTCGTTACGAAGTAGACCTGTCCAACGTGCAGATCGGCAAGAACTACATGTTCACCAAAAGGTCTTCCAACGACCAGAGCTGTAACTCAGTCGTATCCCTAGACAACTCAGGAATCTCTCTAAGTGGTGGCCTTGGTAGGATCTCCGTGCATTCTTTTGAAACTGGGACAACTTTTGAAACGGATCTTTCCTCTGACCGATACATTCCTATCGGGAATGGACAGTACTTTGTGGTGGTTACAGATGATCAGGGCAATGAAACCTTCAGTGAGCTGGTCGCAGTAAGCGGAAAGGGATCCAAATCAAACCTTGAGACCCTCTCTCCGAGCCTTAAGTTGTATCCCAACCCGGTACTTTCAGGCGGACTGGTCACCGTGGAGTTGCATGACTTCACCGAGACTCCTAAAACCTGGCAGCTCGTTGATGCCCTAGGCCGAATCATTCAGGAACAGCCCCTCTCTGGGTCCGAGCGCTCCGTTTCTTTTGAGGCTCCAAAGGCAGAAGGCACCTACACCTTCCGAGTGCTAACCTCTGACGGGGTGTTCAGCTTGAAGCTTATTTCTGCTCAACGCTAATCCTCAGTCCACCTTACCATACTCATTTCTGAACAACCATATCCTAGCTATATGCGCAACTCTAGTTTTTTCCAAAAGTTCATTGGCGTCTTTCTAACGCTCGTATTCATCTCTCCTGATGCGTTGGCCCTCACCAACACCATCCTCAATCCTGTAACCTTCGTCCAGCATTCGGATGCGAAATGGGACTCTTATTTAGAGTCGCTTCCTATGGGTTGGAATGACGACCACACAGCCTACTTAGGTGTGTCGAGTAATGATGCCTTAGGCAAGCCTTCAGATGATGTGTTTGAATTCTACATCAGCGAAGCGGAGCTAGCCGCGAGGAGCTTTGAGCTTTCTTTCAGTGTCTCGGGAGTCGACGATGCCGATGCCACCCCGGTAGTTATCAACGGGCAAAGCAGCTATGGAAATGTAACTCAGCAAGCTAAGCAAGGATGGCAACGCGGATCGATGACCATTATGTCTGACCAACTTGTTGCGGGAAGAAACACGGTGCTCTTTACACTACCCGAAGGCGTAAATCAAGTGTCCGTGAAACAAGTGAGCCTGACACCAAAGCCAGGAGTTGCTATGCCTAACAGTCCTATGGTACTTACAGAAGCTGCTTTACAGGATTTCAATGCTGTGTTCTCTTCTGGCTACTACGCAAACCTTGGTAAAGAAGAAGCTCCTGCCCTGGTAAACCTCCCTGCTTATGCACTGAGTAAAAGCCAAGTAGCTAGCATCCCTGCAAGCTTCACTAACCTTACTAGAGGTGCTGTAGCCTATCGTGTGTTGGGTCAACGAGATTCCATTACCCACGTCACCATTGGTGTAGATCCAAGCGTGGGTTATAACCGCCTAAGAGAGGTCAAAGTCTTTTACTTTGATTATGACATGAAAGAATGGGCTCAAGCACATGTGAGCAAAGTAAACCATGCCAGCTATACCTTGGAAGCCGATGGTGAAGGTGGTACGGATTACTTCGCAGCGATGATCAAAACACCTGACATGCCGGAAGCCGGTGCTTTTATGCCCACAAGCATCTCTGACTTAGAGCCCGCAAACCCAGCAACAGGAATCAATCTCATTCAACCGCCTACAGCCAACCAGCAAGGGGATGCCAACATCAGCTATCCCATTTCTATCCCTCCAGGTAGACAGGGTATGCAACCACAAGTGTCTTTGAACTACTCTTCCTCAGGAGGCTCAGGTTGGGCGGGCTACGGCTGGAGTGTCCCAGTACAAAGCATAAGTGTGGATACGCGATACGGTGTGCCCACGTTTGATGCGAACACTCAAACAGAGGTATACATGTTCAATGGTGAATCTTTGCATGGAGAAGGTGGTGACAAAGCAAATAGACCGAGAATTGTAAACAATGCCCCAGTTTACCCTTCACGAACGACAGGTGTACAACAGTTCTTTTCGAAACAGCGAAGTGCATATCAGAAAATTGAACGCATTGGGAACACAACTTCCACCTATTGCTGGGTAGTAACTGACGCCAACGGCACCAAGAGTTACTACGGGACGTTGGACGGCTCTACTGTCGATGCAAATGGAGTTCAACTAGCTACATACGGCAATCATATTACCACCTGGTACTTACGAAAAGTTGTAGACCGGTTCGATAATAGCATTATATATACCTATGAAACAAAATCAACGGGGAACACCGGAGACATAACTGGTTATGGGGAAATTAAATACTTGAAAACAATTCAGTACACCGGTACCGGCAATACTCCGGGTGCATACTCTGTGAATTTCATAGTTGATGATTCAGGTAGATCAGACACTCGTGTATCATTGAACAGCGGATTCAAACAAGTCGACTACCTACTATTGGAAAAGATTGTCATTAAGTACAACAGTACTGAAATAAAGCACTATCGATTAGGGTATAGTGAAGGTGATTTTGGTAAAACAAGGCTAGACACTATAACTGAAGTACATGGCACCACGGATTTCTACGCTCACACTTTTGAGTATGAAAGCAATGAAAAAATAGCTTTTGAGGCTACACCAGTCATCATTCCGTTTAACAAAGCCGAAGGAGGGTTTGCTTTAACTGAATTGCCGGGAAATGAAATGCGCCATCAGTTGTCAGCTGCTCTAAGACCTTCTATGGTTAAGACGACTCGAACAAACGGATACAACGTTGGTGGTGCGGCAGGTTTTGGTGTTACAGCATTGCCCATTGACATTTTTCCTGATAAATCCTTTGCTATAAACGGAAACCTGGGAATGTCACAAAGCAGCTCATTCGATCAATATCAGCTTCAAGATGTGAACGGTGATGGGTTGTCCGATATGATAAAATCAAACTGGAATAACAGTAACTACACATATCGCCCAATGCAAGTAGATGCCAATGGCAATGTCTCTTTTGGTGCTGAGCGAGAAATTGCTGCTGACGGACTTTATAAAAACAAAAGTCTTTCTATTAATTCGGGAGTAAGCTTTATTGCCCCTGGGGGGCTATTCAGCTTTGGGGCCAATACCAATATTTCGGCTAGTATATCAGATCGCTACCTATTGGATTACAACGGCGATGGTATTTTAGATCGCACGAGATTGACTGTGGGAGGTCCGATTGTTGAATTTGGCATACTCGATCCTGACGGAACTTTGATGTTCGAAAACCACTCGGGAAACACTCTTAATCCAGTACTGAAAAATGTAGATCCTGATTTAGAGGTTCCCTCTAACGATAGAAAATCCTTCGAAGTCGTAAAAACCTGGATTGCACCAGCCACAGGAACTGTCGACATACTATCTCAGCCACAATTGAATTTAGGGGTGACAGGGAATGTAATCGTATCTATCCAGAGAAACAGCAATTTCATTCAATTACCTACAACCATCCCTACTTCTTCAGGGGATTTCAATGGAACCATACCAGTTCAAAAAGACGACATTCTTACATTTCGTCTCGCACCAGAAGCGGATGGACAAGAAGATTTTATCACCTGGAATCCGACCGTTTCCTATCAAAATGCGTTGAATTCCGACGGGAATGAGTCGAATTATTCCAGCAGCACATACGACTCACAATTTGTTCTCAACGGTGCACAGGGAGTTCAATTTGAGAGCACAGATGAGGTCAAAGTCACACTAAACAGAACCGGTGTTTTTGGATATTCGGATGACATCTATTACAGAATAAATGTAGAAGAACGAGATGGTACCGGAAATTTGGTTGCGTCGCAATCCTTTGTCAATCAACTGGATCAGAATTCAACCCAATTTAGCCCATTTAGCGAGCCGTTTATTGGAAATTATAGCTCACTTAGCTCAAATGTCGACAATTTCATGACAATGACTTTTGAGTTGTTCGCTCATTCCAATGTTAACTGGGGCAATATAGACTATCGCCCTAAAGTGGAGATCAAAACCGACTGTTCTTTGGAACCCATTGAGTTTTTCCCTACAGTCGGATACGGTATCTACAATCGCGTGGAACAATTAGAAGGTCCCGTTTCATTAACCGTTCCCGCAGGCTATCATGAAATTCTACCCGAGGTGAATGAGAACAAATCTCAAATAGGTCAAGTCTTTGGAAATATTTCCGGAGAGGATATTGATCAGGTTGTGTACTTCGTTGTTAAGAGCGGGGGGAAATATATCAGTAAAAAGGCACTGGTCTTACATTTGGACGCGAACGGCACTAGTAACAATAGCTATTCGTTAAAAACTATTGAACAAACATCAGGACTTCCTTGGAACACCACAAACCCCTTGTCATACACCGGCACCGCTACAGGAACATTCGATGCATCGGAAATAGTAAATGGTTCTGTAACCATTGAGTTTTTCGCAGAGAAATCTCCTTTTGCCTTAGCTGCGTTAGACTACGTCCAGCAAAATCTTAATGGTTTCAATGTGGTCAATAGCTCGAGCGCTCTAATTAATCAACTTCCTCCTCAGACTCAACAAAACTTGTTTTTCGGTACCTATGACCCATTTGGAACAATGCAATTGGGGTGGGGACAATTTGCCTGGAGCGACGATGCACAATCTCCAATTTCCACCACTGACATGGAGGAAGCCACTAGCAAGGATGCTAAACAACGTACTTCTCCTGTGACCGAAGGAGAGTTAGATACCACCAATACAGCTCATTTGGACCCATGGCAGGCAAGCTTTTTTACTATGATGCCTGTTAGAGGCGAAAATGCTGTCGGTCTTCGCTCCTATCAAGAGTCTGTGCTCTCCACGGATATTGCTAAAGATCACTACGCGGTAGCTGGTTCTTACATGGGACATTATCGCTCCGGAAGTTCGGCCCCAGGAATGCTTGGAGAGCTAGAAGAAGAAATTACCGCTGATCCACTGCCTACCAGCGTATATATGGCGTATTCAGCTCCAAGGGTAAACATTAGCAAAACGATGAATGTAAGCGCTACAGCCACTGGAAAAGCAGGATTCACGAGTGTTTCTGCAAATCAAGCGGTTGTATTTCCGGGTGTATTCTATAGTAACGCCGCTTGTAGCTTCCAGGACATGAATGGCGACGGGTACCCTGATGCCATCGTTCAAGGGCTAAATGGTGCCAACATTTTCTATACCAATTCAAGTGGTGGTCACTTGGCAAAAAAGACAACCGTTTTACCAGGCCGTGTGTCGAAAAGCATTTCTGTAAGCGGAGGAATGACGGCTACTCAAAACTTCCCCAACGAAGACAAGCGATTCATTAAACAAGGTGAGGGCAAGCTTGGAGTTGGCCAGAACTATGGATATTCATACCAAAGGTCAGAATTTCTTGATCTAAATGGTGATGGATTGCAGGACCGAGTATACAACAATGGGAACGTAGAATTGAATGCCGGAACTGCGTTCACTGCACAGATAAGCACAACATTGCCAGGTAATGAATCGGTAAACAAGTCAACCAATCAGGCACCAACTCTTTCAACTCCGTTAGAAAATGCGCTGAATAACTCCTCCTTTAAAATTGAATTCTTAGGCAAAAGCTTCAATGCGGGAATAGGCGTAAACAACTCAGGTTCCTTTTCAAATAGCGTAGGCATGGACCTCAATGGCGATGGACTTATCGATGTTGTCAAGTTTGATGACCAAACCAATCAATGGAATGTCTATATCAATACAGGGACTTCATTTATGTTGCATCAAGATGCATCTAGCACTACTGTAAATTTAGGGCTCACAGCTCAGATGAATCAAAGTCAAAACTTTGGACTGAACCTTACTGCAGGGGCCACAGTTGGTTTCCCAGCCTTTGCCTTTATTAAAGGAGATGTCAACATCGATGGAGGTATAAACATGGCCATCAACAAGATACGTTCGAGCTTTATGGATATCAATGGGGACGGTGCAGTGGACTTTGTGGATGTTCAGGAAAATGGAGATCTACATGTTTACTATAACAAGACCGTACGCTCTAATTATTTGACCAAAGTCCGTAACCCCCTAGGAGGTTCTTTCGAAGTTAAATATGCTTTTGAAGGACACAAAAGAGGCGTAAGAGACGCACAAGTATTAACACACCGTTTAGCAGAAAAGATGATCTGGGACATGCCCACTGGAAAGTGGGTCATGAGCGAAATCATCATTCACGATGGCATCGACATGATTGGCGAGTTTCCCACAGGTGTGGATGTGGACGGTATTGATGAAATGCACGTGTATTTCGAATATGACGGAGGTATTCAGAATCGCCGTGAAAAAGCATTTGCCGGTTTTACTAGAGTACAAACTCGTCAGCAGAATCAGGCAGGCTCGCAAGCCTCTACAACTCAGAAATTCCTGACTGAGGTCATTGAATACTTTGCACCTGACGATCTAACATTTGATGCAATCAAAGAGTTCGATTACAAGAAAGGCCTTGTTCGCAACACCTACGCCTTCTACCATGACAATTCATCGGGAAGCAATGTGGTGACCATGATTTCTCAACAAAACAGCAACTATGAGTTTAGAACGGTTTATGTTACTGGTACGTATAAAGGTCTAGTAAAAGAAAATAGTCCTGGTGTCTGGGACGTGGTTAATTGGTCTACTATTGATGAGCAGTCAACTGTGTTCCCTGCGGTGACTAATTCCGAGGCTCTGAACTATCCACAGATCGCTACAAATTCGAAATACCATTCACAAGAGTTCGTGCTCTTTTATAATAAATACTTCAATGTGGTGCGCTACCAGGATAAAGCTGAGATGACGGCAGGTACGCCGTCAGAAATCAACGTTGAGACCATTTACTACACTGAGGTTCACGAACACCCAACAACCATTACGTGCAGTGATTTGACCAATCTAACACCAGTGTATGATGACAATGTACTGGTAGGATATGAAGTTATGCCTAGCGCTGCACTTCAAGCACAAGGCTTTATAAATCCTGCAACCATTTGGGTAATCGACGGTGTAGGCTCTTGTGCCTTTACCAACCCATTTGACACGACTACGTGTGAAACCAACCCCAATTTTACCTTTGATATTATTTTCACCTATGAGTCGCCTGAAACAACCTATGTAAAAAAGACGGTTTCCAATGCTGCTTATACTTCGGATCGTATTGCTGTCATGGAATATTTCACGCCTACATTAGCTGCAGGTAGAACTGGTGTTCTCAAAAAACATAGCATATACGATGGTTCATTGAGCACTTTGGTTCGCGAAAGCGAGGTAACCACTTTAAAAAACTCTGGTAAGTCAATAGGGACAATAAAAACAAAATTGAACAGTTCTGATTACGCCGAGAATGAGTTGTTTTACGACACATATGGCAACATCACGAGAATCATCGGTCCAGAAAACCATGCGGCTCAGCGTACTCAGGTAGACTACACCTATGATGCTACCTTACATCAGTATACAACGGGGGTATCCAATCAGTTCGGAGAAAGCAATTGTAGTATCTACGATTTGGCCACAGGTCAATTATTACAAACGGTTGGGATAAATGGTCATGCGATGCGCTATGAGTACGATGAGTTTGACCGATTGAAGAAAGTCTGGGCTCCTAGAGAATTGAACATATCAGGTAGTGCTGCTACAATTGAATATTCTTACAACTTGTATGACAACCTAACTGGGGAACCTGCCAGTGCTATTACAACGCATAATTTGGCCAATACAAACAACCCTACTATTGCGAGCACGCAGCAAACCTGTACTACACTCATTGATTTAACAATTAGGCCAACAATTACCAGCGGTGTAAGGACAGCCACATTCGTAGATGGCAATGCCAAGGCCATTCAGTTACAAACTGAACAGTCTTACGCTTTAGCATCCTCAAACCTTAATGGATATGTGGTATCCGGCCCTCAGGTGATCGACAAGTTTGGGCGCACCATTGAAACTTACGCTGATTTCAAAAGAGCGTCAACATTTGGTGATTTCGTTGGTCATACACCCCATCGACCAGAAGATAAAATGCAACGAAATATCGTGTATGACTACAACAACCGTGTAATATCTTCTGAGTCTTGGACTGCAGAAACCGGTTCTACAGCGGGACAGTGGATCACTACAGTGATGGAATACGACTGGAACACAGACTTGATTCCA
>CAYNLA010000041.1:0-12564 GCA_964397915.1 uncultured Polaribacter sp.
AGCACAATTCAATCTTGCCTGAGAAATTCTTTGGAGTAACGCTGTAGGAAATGGTGCCAATTTCGTCTTGGACAATGCTCACCAAACGCTCCGCCTCAACAGCAACGATCTTGCCTGAAGGAAGAGTCGCTTCGAAAGAGCGCTTGAGCAATCCGCTTTGCATGTCGAGCTCACGGTAGAATGACGCTACTTCAGTAGCGGTATGAAGGTCCAATTCCTCTCCGTCGACCTTCACCTGAATACCGATCCAATTGCAAGAGTTCAATACTTTGGCGAAGTATTCCGGGTATCCGTTTTTCCACCAACCTACTCTTGTTTTATCGGGGTAGTAAACTCCGGCTATGTAAGAGCCCTGAAGACTCTTTCCGGTATATGTTTCTTCGAAATTAGCGCGCTGGCCCATGCGGCCATTGCCTATAGAAAAAAGACTTTCGCTTTTAGGATGGTTTGTTTCACTCCATCCTCTTTCGATGATCTTCCAAGGGTGAACCTCGGTGTATTTATTAAACATTCGCTCTAGCGGTTACACGTTAAATCGTGCCACTAGCTTTTCAGGGGTTGTTTCACCTAAGGCGTTGAAATGTATATTCGCCCCTTTAAGAGCGTCTGGCGTACCAATTCCTACACACTTCATTCCGCCTGTGATTGCCGCTTGTACCCCGGCAATGGAATCTTCGAAGACCAAACATTGCTCTGGGTTTAAGCCAATAGCTGTAGCACCTTTCAAAAATACCTCAGGGTGTGGTTTGCCGTTTACCACATTATTCCCATCAATTATCGCATCAAAAAGTGGCGTTAAGCCCATTTTATCCAAAATCATGGGTGCATTTTTGGAGGCAGAACCCAGCGCAATCTTAATGCCTTGGGCATGCGCCGATTGCAGAAATTCAACTGCTCCAGGAAGCCCGTGGGAAGCATCAAGCGACTGTACTAACTCAAGGTACCACTCGTTTTTCAGGGCCATCAATTCAGTGAATTCTTCTGCGCTGACCGTAGCCCCTGTCCAATTCAAAATCATTTTTAATGAATCGACGCGGCTCACGCCTTTGAGTTCTTCGTTTTGAGCCTCAGTGAAGTCTCCTCCTAGTTTTTGAGCGAGTCTACGCCATGCTTGAAAATGAAAAACGGCGGTATCTACAATAACGCCGTCTAAATCAAATAGAAATCCTTTGATCATGATTGTGTTTGGTATGCATCCAACACCTTCAGGTATTCGATGTGGTACTTGATAAGCCCGTCTACTGGTTTACGCATTATTTGCCCCATTGTCATATTGCGCTCTGCCAATACTTCTTCCAAGATCTCATGGAAAATTGCTCCTACAGAACCAACAAAGTGAATAGGCACTTCACGGCAATTCTCGAAACAAGCAATGTGGATGTCAGCGAACTTTGCAAAACCCTCACGAACAATCATTTTCACATAGGGGTGCTCCATGTGTTTGCCTGCGAATCGGCTAAATGAAGCCAAGTAGACATTTGGGTTAGGCTTGTTGTATACACTGGTGATGATTTCGTCCTTGTCCAATTGGTAGGTGTGGTAGAAATCCTCTGCCATTTCTTCTGGAAGACGC
This sequence comes from uncultured Polaribacter sp., assembly GCA_964397915.1. Taxonomy (GTDB): domain Bacteria; phylum Bacteroidota; class Bacteroidia; order Flavobacteriales; family Schleiferiaceae; genus UBA10364. The sequence continues at coordinate 1,574 of CAYNLA010000041.1, forward strand.
TTGTACAAAAAATCGGCTACGAGGCGTTTCCCAATAAAACTTGCCGATCCTTCATCACCCAATACATAAGCCAATGCAGGTACTTCTTCGCTTACCTGCTCGCCGTCAAAGTAACAACTGTTGGAACCGGTACCGATGATACAGGTAATAGCGGGAACGCCAGTATACGTAGAATACGCACTAGCAACTAGGTCGTGATCTACATTAATGTGTGCTTGCGGCATGACTCGTTGAAGCCCATCTTTGATGATGTCTTTCAAACTCTCACTCGAAGCGCCGGCACCATAGAAATAAACATAGTCTATGTTGCCTTTGATCTTAGCTACAGTATCGTTTGCGCCCAATTCTTCATGAATGAATGGCGCACTGTGGAAGTAGGGATTAAAGCCCATGGTGGAGAATCGGACATGCTCCGTTCCATCGGGGTTTAATGCAACCCAATCACATTTTGTAGATCCGCTTTCTGCAATTAGTATCATACCGTAGAAAAGGTAAAACCGTGCCCGCTGGGCACGGCCTCAAAAATATAATCTTAAGCTAAACGCTCAACTAAATCCGACAAACGTGCTGAGTATCCAGCTTCGTTATCATACCAGCTCAACACCTTCACCATGTTGCCCATAGACGAAGTCATGCCTGCATCAAAGATACTGCTGTGTTTGTTGCCAATAATATCAGCACTAACGATTGGGTCTTCAGTGTATTCTAAAATACCCTTCAACGGACCTTCTGCCGCAGCTTTCATTGCAGCGTTGATTTCTTCTGCAGTAGCCGATTTTTCTAATTCTACTGTTAGATCAGTAGCAGATCCAGTAATGGTAGGAACGCGCATAGCGTAGCCGTCCAATTTTCCTTTTAACTGTGGCAATACTAGTGCAACCGCTTTGGCAGCTCCTGTTGTAGTAGGAATCATACTTACTGCAGCAGCACGTGCACGACGCTTGTCTGAGTGAGGAGCGTCTTGGATACGCTGATCAGAAGTATAGGCGTGAATAGTAGTCATGTAACCGCGAACGATGCCAAAGTTTTCGTCCAAAACTTTCGCCATTGGAGACAAACAGTTAGTGGTACATGAAGCGTTGCTCAACATCACATCTTCTTCTGTGATTTCGTGATCGTTCACACCAAGAACAACTGTTTTAACATCACCTTTCGCAGGTGCGGAAAGAACTACTTTTTTAGCACCAGCGGTGAGGTGCTTGCCCATGCCTTCAGCATTGGTAAAGAATCCAGTAGATTCAACAACGATCTCAACACCTATTTCGCCCCAAGGAAGCGTTTCAGGATCGCGTTGAGCGTAAATAGTGATTTCCTTACCGTTAACGATGAGGCTGTTTTCAGTATACTCAACCGTTCCGTTGAAACGACCGTGTGCACTGTCGTACTTCAACAAATGTGCAAGCATATCTACAGCAGTTAGGTCGTTGATCGCTACGATCTCGACTTTATCGCTTTCGATCAAGTTGCGGAAAGTTAAACGTCCAATACGGCCAAAGCCGTTGATAGCAATTTTTGTGCTCATAGTTTGATGTGTTATGTGGCTAGAATTTTAGCAATGGTTAGCATTTCTTCGTCCAATTCAGTGGTTTTAGAAATGGCGTCATCCAATGTGGTGAAGACGACTTTTTGATTGATCATTCCTGCCATCACTTTGTGCTTGCCTTCGAGCAAACCTTTAACGGCATAGTGACCTAAAACAGAGGCTAAGACACGGTCATTGGTAGAAGGGGATCCCCCGCGTTGGGTGTGGCCCAAAGTGGTAACCTTAACATCCATTTCTGGGAATTCGTTGCGAATAGAAGTGGCGATTTCGAAAATGTCTCCGAGGTGATTTCCTTCCGCTACCATAATGATGTTGGAGGTTTTTCTGGAGGTTTGTGCATTTCTTAAATCGGCAAATAATCCGTCGTAAGTAGCTTTTTTTTCTGGTAAAATGATGCTTAAAGCACCCGTAGCTAGACCCGTGGAAGCAGCGATATATCCGGTGTCCCGACCCATAACCTCAACGAGGAAAAGTCTATTGTGAGAGGAGGCCGTATCACGGATTTTATCGACACTTTCAATAACCGTATTGGTTGCGGTATCGTAGCCAATAGTAAAATCAGTTCCGTACAGGTCGTTGTCTATAGTACCAGGTACACCAATGACCTTTATTCCATGTTCCTCGGCGAGTTTTAATGCACCTGTAAAAGAACCGTCACCACCGATGACTACTAACGCATCAATGTTATGGTCTTTAAGATTTTGAGCAGCTTTTGCACGACCTTCTGGAGTTCTGAATTCTTGAGAACGAGCACTTTTTAGGAATGTTCCTCCAAGGGCTAAAATGTGTTTTACACTCGTTGAGTCAAGTTCAATCAGGTCATTTTCAATCATGCCTTCGTACCCACGATACACGCCAAAAACGCGTTTTTTGTAGTACAGAGCAGTACGTGTTACCGCACGAATAGCGGCGTTCATCCCAGGCGCATCGCCACCTGAAGTAAGAACTGCAATATTTCTAATTTGATCAGACATGGTGCAAATGTAAGAACTAAGTGTAAAAGTTACACTTATTAATTTTTAAGCTTTATATTTAAGGTCCCAAGTATTTAATTCAGCAAGAGTTTCAAAGCGCTTATGTCTCAACAGATTGAGTTTGCTCCTAATATCAGTGTGGACTGTGTCATTTTTGGATTCGATGGTGAGAACCTCAATGTTCTCCTCATTGAAGAAAAAGATATCGGTCAAGGATTACTAAGAAAGCGCCTTCCAGGTGATTTGATTCACCGAGGGGAAAGTCTCGACAAAGCCGCCGATCGAATTCTTTGGGAATTGGCTACGTTGCGTAATGTAACAATGAAGCAGTTCCACACCTTTGGGGATCCATTACGCGTTAATGACCCAAAGGATAAAAAGTGGCTAGAACTGTACCGTTCAAATCCTGACGAGCGAGTAATAACGGTGGCATATTATGCGCTAGTTAAAATGGCAGATTTCACCCCAAATCCCGCCAGTTTTGCAGGGGAAGCACTGTGGCAAGACATCCGCGAAATTCCTGAATTGGCTTTCGATCACAATGAAATTGTAGAGGTGGCATTGTGGAAACTTCAAAGACATTTTGAATTAAACAAAAGCGGATATGAATTGCTTCCGCCGAAATTCACCCTGAATCAATTACAACAACTCCATCAAGCGATTACACAAGAAGAGCTAGATAAGCGAAACTTCCGTAAAAAGGTCGTTAGAGAGAAACTCGTTGAAGCTACAGAAGAAAAGCAAGAAGGGGTCTTTCATAAACCGGCGCGTTTGTACAGAATCAAGAAATCATAACACAGAAGCGGCTTAATTTTCAGCATTTGCGTTAAAATGTGGGCGGATTTCGATAAGCACCCCTGCATTCGGGCTTCGGTTACAAAAGGTTAAAGTGTACTTTTGGCTTTATAACCTTTTACACAAACCATCGGATGAAGATTGTTTCGAAATTTTTGATGATTTGCCTAGCCGGTTTTTCAGGATTTGCAACCTACGCGCAGTCTGTAAGTGGTACCGTTTTCGACGAGTACAACGAGCCGCTCCCATCGGTTGCCATTACCTTAGAAAACGGATCAGGCACGATGACCGATTTTAATGGTCAATACACCCTTTCTTTAGCAGGCAAAGAAGGCCAGCAAACGATTACCTACGCTTTCATCGGCTACGAGACTCAGACAAAATCAGTTACTCCGGGTTCGAATAAAGTCATTAATGTAACCATGAAGCCAGCAAAAACGCAACTAGATGAAGTTGTAGTTGTTGGATATGGTGTCGCACGCAAAAGAGATTTAACAGGCTCCGTGGTTTCCTTGAAAACAAAAGAGCTCACGGACATCCCAACCCCGTCGTTTGAAAATGCCATTCAAGGTAAAGCAGCAGGGGTGCAGGTGATCACCGGTTCAGGGATTGCAGGATCAGGTTCTATGGTTCGCGTGCGCGGGGTTGCTTCTATCTCTGCAGGGGGCGACCCATTGTATGTGGTAGATGGAATTCCAATTACTCAGGATTACTTCTTGAACGGTAACCGTGGAGGTTTCAATACCAACCCGCTGGCCACAATTAACCCAAATGATATTGAGTCGGTAGAAATCTTAAAAGATGCTGCTGCTACAGGGATCTACGGATCGCGTGGATCAAACGGCGTTGTACTGATTACCACAAAGCGCGGTAAGAGTAAGAAGCTGAGTTATAATTTCTCTTCACGTTTGGGGGTAAGTGGTCCTACAGCCTTGCCAAATATGGCCAATAAAGAAGAGTACCTTCAATTATATGAAGAGGCTTGGGTAAACGACGGAAACGTCGGTGTTCCACAGCTTCCTGGTAACCGAGTGAGCTGGGCAGAGGCGCAAGCTTTTGAAGGAACCGATTGGGTCCAAGAAACCATACGCACAGGCATCAAGCAAGGATATGATTTCTCTGCTTCGAAAGGATTCAAGGGCGGAAACTTTTATGCGGGATTGAGCTATTCGGACAACCACAGCTACCTACAAGGCAACTCGTACGAGCGTCTTTCAGGTCGCTTCAATGTAGATTACAACTTAGCAAGCAATTTGAAGTTAGGGGTAAGCACTTCTATCTCGCGCGGTGTAAATAACCGTATTGATGCAGCATGGTCTGGCGGTTTTGGTGAGGCTATGTCTCGTGCACTACCGATTTATCCTATTTACTACGCAGAGGATGAATACGATGATAACGGCAACCTAGTTGCAAATGCGGGAGATTACTGGTTGAAAGGCGGCGTGAGCCTAAATCCAGTTGCACAGCGTGATTTGAAAGATTGGACGGCAATTGAAGACCGTACCATCAACAACATAACTTTGGATTACAAGGCAAGTGATGCTTGGACCTTCCGTGGTCAAGGTGCATTTGATTACATGCACTTCGAAGATCACATCTGGGAGAAGCCAGGTTATGACCCAACTTATAAAGACTCGGAAGGCAACCTACTAGGTCGCGCAAACATGTACCCTTACAGCGTTTGGAACACTTCTGGAAATGCTACAGCCAATTATATTAAGGACCTAGGAGCAGATCATCACATCAACTGGTTGATAGGATCAGAGTACCAGTACAATAGAATTCTACGTTGGGATGGGTACTACGACAGCCAAGCGGAAGGTCAAATTCGTGAGACCGGTCAATGGGTCAATGACCCGCGCAGCTACATGGAAGAATATGCTTTTGCATCTGCATTTACTCGTTTGAATTACAACTACAAAGGCAAATACTATGCGGAGGCGTTGATTCGCCGTGACGGTTCGTCAAAGTTTGGACCGAACAATAAATACGGGAACTTCCCAGCTGCTTCTATAGGTTGGATCATTTCAGAGGAAGATTTCTTGGCCAACATGCCAAACATCAATTACCTGAAGCTAAAGACTTCTGTAGGTAAGAATGGTAACTCGGCAATTCCTTCCTACCAGTGGTTTGGATATTACAACGTAGCAAACAACGGTTACGGTGGCCAGACATACCGCTACCCGGTGATCCGTGAGAATGCAAACCTTCGTTGGGAGACTTCTACGACCTATGATGTTGGTTTGGAATATGGATTGTTCCAAGACCGAATTTCAGGGGAATTGGCATGGTACTACAAGCAAACGAACGACATGTTGTTGAACGTAACCCTTCAAGGGTCTACCGGCTTTGGTTCTTGGTGGGATAACGTTGGTAGCGTATACAATACCGGTATCGAATTCGCCATTAAGTCACGCAACATCGTAACGGACAACTTCACTTGGACCACGGATTTCAATGTTGCACGCAACTACAATGAGATCACATCTATTGGCCAGTACTCTCCAGATGCTGTTAGCGGAGGAACCAACGATACCCGTGTGGTTGTGGGTATGCCAATTGGTACGAACTACCTCGTACGATTCAGCCATGTAGACGCTCAAAATGGCTTGCCAGTTTACCTTACTAAAGACGGTGAAGAGACCTATACTTGGGACTTGCAGGATCGTGTAGCGGTGGGTAATGTAATGCCCGACGCAATTGGAGGTTTGACGAACACATTCAACTACAAAAACCTTGAGTTTAGCTTCTTGTGGGTATTCACCATTGGTGGAGATATCTACGATAGTTCTTCTAAACGTCAAATGGGTGTAGTGACCGATTGGAACATGCGTACCGACTTATTTGATCGTTGGCAACAGCCAGGAGATGTAGCGACGTATCCTAAGTTGAGTCGCGATTACCGCACCTATGGAGCCAACACCGAGTGGATCAATACCAACCTTTGGTTGCATGACGGTACTTATGCACGTTTGCGCAACGTGAAATTGACGTACAGAGTTCCTCAAGATAAACTCAAGAACGTTAAGGGAATGAGTGTAAACTTGACAGGAACCAACTTGATTACATTGACAGAGTTTATCGGTTTGGATCCAGAGATTGCTCGCGATTTCGAGAATGCTACCGACCGTAACATGTCGCCAAACATTACTTACTTGACGCCTCCTCAAGAGAAGACGATCAACGTAGGTGTAAACATTAACTTCTAATAGCGCCCGAATCATGAAAAAGTTAGCAGCAATTTTAGCTACAGCAGCACTGGCCATCGGGACCTCATCTTGTGAGAAGATTTTGGACTTCAAAGCGAACAGTTCAAGTCAGATCCCCGCAGATTCAGCCATCCTCAATATCAATGATGCTCAAGAGCTCTTGGTGAGCGTGTATGACGTGGCGGCCAACGCATACGGTGGCTGGTTCCAAAACATCCCTGAAGTAATGTCCGATAACCTGGCCGACCCCCTAGGTTTGAACGGAGAGTACGCGCAGATTTGGCGTTGGACTTCGTCGTTCTTCAATGGATCTTTTGGCGGTCAGTACCGCGATGCCTACATCGCAATCTACCGCGCCAACACCTTGTTGGAGGAAGTTGCGGACTTGGAAGGCGCAACACCGGATGCCATTCAACGCATCTCGGCTGAAGCGAAGTTTATCCGTGCCATTTCACATTTCCATGTGGTACGCATTTGGGCCTTGCCTTATGGGTACACTTCGGATAACAGCCATCTAGGTATTCCGTTGAAGGTTACTGCAGAACAAACCCCACAAATGCGTGCAACCGTTGCGGATGTATATGCTTCTATCGTTCAAGATTTGCTAGATGCAGAATCGGACCTGCCTGCTTCAAATGGCATTTTCGCGAACCAGATGGCCGCGAAGGCGATGCTTGCTAAGGTGTATTTAGAAATGGGTGATTTTACCAATGCAAAAACAAAAGCTGCTGAGGTAATTAACTCAGGAAATTACATGTTGGAGCAAGATTTGACGAAGCGTTTCTACGACCACTTGAATGATAACCTACCCGCAGAATTCATCTTTACGTTGGTAAGTACGAACGAAAGTTCTGCAACAGATACCATTATCGACGAGCGCGGAACTGGGTTTGTTTGGAACTACCGTTCTGATGATCCGAATGCAAACCCAGCGTTGAAAGCGAGTCAAGATATGTATGTTGCTGCAACTAGCGATACAAGTGATTTGCGCGGACAACTTTGGTACGAAGCACGTAACGTAGGAACAGCAGATGAGTTCTATGTGGTGAGCAAATTCAACTCTAGCTTCATCGACGTGCCACTGCTTCACCTAACGGACATGTATTTGATCTACGCAGAGTGTAACGTTCGATTGAATGGTGATAGTGACGGATCAGGATTGGTGATGATCAACGCATTGCGTCAGCGTGCAGGTCTCACGGATTTGAGCAGCTTGACTCTTGCGGATGTGATGCGCGAGCGTCGTTTAGAATTGGCTTTTGAAGGAGACCGATTATTCCAGCTCAAACGTCAAGGAGTTCAAGGTGAGATTCAGAAAATCCGCGGTGTGGATTGGGATTGTCCTGGAATGATTTTACAATTCCCGAACTTTGAGGGAACCGCGCAAGGATTTGTATATAACGAAGAAGGAGGCTGCAACTAAGCAGTAAAGGCATATGAAAACAAAGATTCTAACCATTACCACAGCAGCGCTTCTAGCCCTTGGAGCGTGTAAGCCAGAAGTTGGGCCAATTGGCCCCGCATACGAAGCTGGAGCAGGAATTATCGGCACTTGGGAACTCACCGGCGCTGACCAAACCGACCTTAGCTTACCGGTACCAGAAACCCGTGATATCAGCGGTTTCTATTCAGGTAGCAGCAGCAAATGGGTGGTTCAGTTCAATGACGACAGTACCTATACTGTAAACTCTGCAGGCCCAGGCTTTAACGTTTTTGGCACCTCAGGAACATGGCGCTATGATTCGCCTCAATACCCTTCTGCCATTCACTTGACTGAGGACACCGTTACGACCATTTTGCCACTTGGCAACATGCCCCGTACGATCGACCAAAACATGGTTTTTGTATACAGCCGCGAGCGCTGTGACAAGCCAAGTGTTTCTTATGAATTGACTTTCACTCGTAAATAAGCCCACAATGAAGAAGATTACTACCTTATTTGCATTGACCCTGGGCCTCTCGGCGAGCGCTCAAATTACCACGGTGCCGGACGAGAACATCAATCCAGCAGATTCTTTGGAAATCATTTTCGACCCTGCCGGTTTGGACTTGACGGATCAATCGCAAGACCTACTGAAGCAAGCCATTGATGCTGGCGAAGATGTGTATTTATGGACATGGAAACCAGCAGAACACCCGGATGGTCACCCGCTTGTAAATGGTACAGGTTCTGCCCCTTGGAAAAATTCTAATGACGCATTGAAATTCACACCAAATGCCAACGGAACGTTCTCGTTCAAGATGGTTCCAACCCTTTGGTATGAAGTAGATGCTGCGACGGTTTACAGCGAGGATATTCACTTCCTCGTTAAAGCAAAAGACGGCGGAGGTTATGGTGATCCAGATGTTAAAACTCCGGATCAAGTAATTGCTATCGACCCGCCAGCCACGGAGCGAAATCCATTCTACCATTTCCCGAATAAGGTGATGGCAGATGATATCGTAACCTTGCGCTACGAGAACTGGAGAGAGGAAAAGGCGAGCATGCAGAACTTAGCTTCTGATGACTGCTACATTTACGCTAAAGTGATTTTCACGGATGGAAGCTCGAGCCAAATTGAGAACACTTTCAACGTTGGATCGAATCCAAAGTTGCAAATGAACTACCTAGGAGACGGCAACTTTGAAAAGTTGATCGTGCCTTCGGAGTTCTTTACCATACCCGCTAACAAGACCATTGATTACCTAGAATTCATTGCCATGAAGAAGGTATTTGCCACCGGTGCCGATCGCGTTACCGAGGCGGTGAATGTCCAGATTGAATGTCAATAATTCTGGGAACGTCGTAACTTATGAACCCGGCCCTTGCGCCGGGTTTTTTGAACTCACTCGAAAACTACAAGACATGCAACAAAAACCTAGACTCAGTTTTTGGCAAATCTGGAACATGAGCTTTGGCTTCTTGGGTATCCAATTCGGTTATGCCCTCCAAAGCGGTTTCATGACCCGCGTATTTGAAACCTTAGGTGCCGATGAGCATCGCCTTCCTTTACTTTGGTTGGCCGCGCCTCTAACAGGGCTTATCATACAACCTATAATTGGCCAGATGAGCGACAATACTTGGCACCCGCGTTGGGGCCGCCGTCGCCCATTCTTCCTTATTGGAGCAATCCTTGCCTCCGTTACCTTATTCTTTATTCCTCACAGCAGCGTTCTATGGATGGCCGCCGGTGGTTTGTGGATTCTCGACGCTTCGATGAACATTTCTATGGAGCCGTTCCGTGCTTTGGTTGCTGACAAACTCCCTGACAGCCAACGTTCTTTTGGATTCGTCGTACAGACGCTCATCATTGGAATCAGTACTTGGGTGGCCTCAAACCTGCCGCTCTTCATCTCCAAACTCGGAGTGAGCAATGAGGCGGACCCAGGAGTTGTGCCCATGTCGGTCCAAATCGCCTTTGCAGTGGGCGCAATGGTTTTCATCTTGTCGATTCTATACACCGTATTCACCACAGACGAGTACCCACCCGAAGACCTCGAAGCATTCCGAGCAGAACGCAAAGAGAACGCAGGACTAGCAAATACGCTCAAGGAAGTGGTCAAGAACATCTCCGAAATGCCGCTAACCATGCGCAAATTAGGAGTGGTCCAATTCTTCTCTTGGTTCGCCTTCTTCACCATGTGGTCGATGGCCAATCCAGGCCTCACGGACCACGTCTTTGATGCTCCGAAACCGGAAGCCATTGAATACGCGACCAGCACGCCGGAAGCTATTGAAGCCTATAAAATTGCAGATAAAGCCTTCAACGACGCCTCCAACCAAGTTGGTTCGTACATGGGCTACTACGGTTTGAGTTCTATGGCCTTTGCCCTGTTACTTACCCTGTGGACCTCGCGTCGTCGCATCAACCGCAAATACGTCCACATGGCCTCGCTTTTCGCCGGTGCCTATGGATTCTTTAACATGTATTACGCCAACGAACCTTCCGACCTAGGTCTGAGTTTCGTGCTCATCGGCTTCAGCTGGGGATCCATCCTCTCCATGCCGTACGCCATGTTGAGCTCGGCCATCGATCCGAATCGCATGGGTGTGTACATGGGGATCTTCAACATGTTCATCGTACTACCACAAATCGTGGCGGCTTTTGCCATCACGCCGTTGTACAAGAACCTCTTCGGTCACGAGCCCATTAATGCAATGCTTTTGGCGGGATGTTCACTCGCGCTTGCAGCGCTCGCGAACCTCCTGATCACCAACCGCAAGGTCATGACCTACGTGCCGGAAGGCGAAGCATAACTCCAACAAAAAAGGCGCCCCACGGGGCGCCTTTTTTGTGTTTAAATGCTACGTTTTTTTCTGAATTCTCGGGGAGAACAACCTTTTATTTTCAGGAAGGCTCGGTTGAAGGAAGAACTGGAGTTGAACCCACTCTCAGCGGCCACTTCCGTCATCGCTTTGTTGGTATTCACAAGGAGATTACTCGCCACTGTGGTGCGCAATTGCATGAGGTAGTCTACAAACGTTAATCC
>CAYNLA010000042.1:0-12427 GCA_964397915.1 uncultured Polaribacter sp.
AAATCATTGACGGCTGGGAACTCATGTTCGACGGCCAATGCACCGGCAACTTCCGCAAGTATGGCGATACTGTCATCGGCAAAGCGTGGGTCATCGACGATGAAGCCCTGCACTTGGATGCGAGCAACAAAGAAGATTGGCAAACCAATGGTGGTGGAGACATCGTATACATGGACCTTGATGGCTCAATGAAGGAATTCGAAAACTTCCACTTCAAGGGCGAGTGGAAAATCGCCGACCGTGGCAACTCAGGCATCATCTACCTCATCCATGAGGATACCGAGCAGTATCCCTACTGTTGGATGACCGGACTTGAAATGCAAGTCCTCGACAACGGGACCGATTCCACCGAAGGCCACCCTGATGCAGCAATACACAAGCACCGCGCTGGAGATTTGTACGATATCAACGCCGCTCCGGAAGGTGCCGCCAAGCTCGCTGGCGAGTGGAACAGCTTCGAAATCATCGTCCAAGACGGCCACCTCACTCAGATCCTTAATGGGGTCGTAACGGTGGACCGCGATCTCTTCGACGAGGAGTGGCGCGCGGATGTGGCTGCTTCTAAATTTCACCAATTCCCGGGCTACGGGACCTATTCAAAAGGCGGCATCGCCCTGCAAGACCATGGCGACAATGTCTGGTACCGCAACCTAAAGATCAAAGCCCTAGCAACCCAAATCACCGAATAATTTTCGAACCCGAAAATTTTCACATAGAACCACAAACAAAAAACCCGAGCCGCAGGCTCGGGTTTTTTTCGTCCTTTGAATTAGGTGAGGGGTCAAAGGGTACGTTTTAAAGACAACTTATTTTGTGAAATGTTCACAGGCCTACGAGACTTCGCTACTTTTACCCTATGTCCCAGTACCATCATAGCAAAGGCATCGTTCTTTCGTCCCTGAAATACGGGGACAGCAGCCGTATTGTTCGCATCTACACGGATGAGTTTGGTCTCCTTTCATTTTTGATCAATAATGTGGGCAGCAAACGAGGTGTGGTGCGATCGAGCATGCTTCTTCCATTAACGCTGGTTGAGTTGGTGCACACCCATAAAGGTGAAGGAAAATTGGACCGCATCAAGGAAGCGAAAATGGACATGACCTACACCGCCATTCCTTACGACCCGGTGCGCAATGCCGTTGCACTTTTTTTGACGGAGCTCTTTACAAAGACATTGCGTGAAGAGTCTAAAAATGTCGCGAAGTTTGAGTTTGTGCAGGCAGCTTGCCTTGCGCTGGATACGCTCGATCCCTTGCCCGCGGCATTCCACCTCAGTATTTGGGCAAAGCTCACTTCCTACCTGGGTTTTGGCCCCAACATGGATGGGGGTATCATGGGCCAATTCTTTGATCTTCAGGATGGGGCCTTCTTAAATGAGGCCTCATTATTGCACCCCTCGCTCGATCAACAAACGAGCGCGGACTTGCGCAGTGCATTCCTTTGGGATTTCGAATCGCCCCTGATCATTTCAAAATCTGGGCGAAAGTCCTTGCTCGAGGGATTGGAGCGTTTCATGAACATCCATTTGGACGGATTTGGGAAATTTAAGAGCCTCGAAGTCCTGACGGAGCTGTTTTCGTGATTTGTCGAATTGGACGGAAAAGTGCGATTTTCGGAGAAAATCGCAACAAAATCGGCCCAAAACACCTCAAAATCCACACAAATCTGCCGAAAATGGGTAAAACGTAAAGTTTTCCATGACACAATGGCAACCCATGGGCCTTGGACCAATAATTGCTACCTTTCTACATGTAATTAAAAATACACTCTATGAATCCATCAGTGCCGAAATGGCTCATTCCCGCATTTGGGATATTCTTGTTTGTCATCTTGTTTTCTTCACGTCTTTTTGTGAAAATCGAAGCAGGGGAGGCAGGCGTACAGTACGATCTCGTTGCAGGTCTGAAAGTTGATAAAGTATACGACCAAGGGTTGAAGATCATCGCGCCTTGGAACCGCATGTTTGTATACAGCACGCGTATCCAAGAAGACCGTTCCGTTATGGAGGTGCTAAGTGCTAATGGTTTGACCATTCGTGCCGAGCTTTCGTACCGTTACCGTCCGATCGAGGATAAAATTGGTTACTTGCACAATGAGATTGGCGAAAATTACCACGAGCGCATTGTCATTCCTGAAATTCGTTCAGCAACCCGTGAGGTCATTGGTAAGTATTTGCCAGAGGAGCTCTACAGCTCAAAACGCGATAGCATTCAAACGGAAATTTTCAACCTCGCAGCAACACGTATCCAAGAGAAATACATTGAACTGGATGCAGTTTTGATTCGCGACGTAGGCCTTCCGGATAAGCTAAAGCAAGCGATCGAGCGCAAGCTAGAGCAGGAGCAGGTAGCATTGGAATACGAATTCCGATTGACACGTGCTGAAAAAGAAGCGGAGCGTCAGCGTATCGAGGCAGAAGGTAAAGCAGTTGCAAACCGATTGTTGAGCCAGTCATTAACGGATAAAATCCTACAAGACAAAGGCATTGACGCCACACTGAAATTGGCCGAAAGTCCAAACAGTAAGGTCATTGTTGTTGGAGGTACGGATGGTCTACCAATCATTTTGGGGAACAACTAATCTCAAAAGAGACATTAAATTAGCAAGAGGCGGTCATTTTTGGCCGCCTTTTTTTATATTCGAAATCCCCAACCGGCTGAGAAACACACTCGCACACTTTTGCAAATGGAACTACACGTAGCACTCACCCCGGATTCATTGCTCTACTGGTTTGGTTGGGCCGTTTCCCTTTTCGTCATGACCTTTCCCATATGGATGGGAAGAAACCTAAGCATTCGCGGTCGCAAGGCCTTTGAACAGGGCTGGGCTCTTGTCCTGGTTATCGCGTATGCGGCAATGACTGCGCTTTCGGTGTCTCGAGGAGAGTTCAGTTGGAGCGGAAGTTTGCTCTTTCACATGTGTGGCTTCTCGCGACTATTGGTCATCGGGTATTTCCTTACTGGGAAAAAATGGATGGGAGAATTGGTCACCTTCACAGGAATTGCAGGGGGACTACAGAGCTTGTTGACGCCTGAATTTACCCACGGCATCAACCCTATATATGTGTTCGATTACTACGTGAACCATGCTTCAATAATTGCCGTTGGCTTCTACATCATATACGTTCACCAGCAGCCGCTGAAGCCGCTGGCCTGGTTGCGTAGCTTCGGTCGTATACAGGTTATGGCGCTCATTGCTTTGGCCATTAACTTGCTCACGGGGGGAAATTACATGTACCTCATGGAGCCACCAATCGCCGACAATCCTTTGATCATTACGAGCGAATCTTTCCCGTATTTGCATGTCGTGTTCTTTGAGGTATTCGCTGCATTGAATTTCTTATTGATCCAGCTGCTCTTAAAGCGCATTCGCGTGAGGAACAGTGTCGGTATAAGGGTAGTGTAGCCTTTTCACACATTTACAACATTTTAGGGGCGATAAGTCTTATATATTTGGGGACCCAAACGCAGCACGATTATTGCAGTGCCGTTAAACCTTTGACCCAAATACACGTCCTTAACTCATGACGAAAACATACCTAGGCGCCTTATTGGCCCTTTTCCTTAGCCTGAGCATTCCTGCCTTTGCCCAACAACCGGGTGCTGGCCGCGGGAATTTCGACCCTTCGAAAATGCCGAAGATTGGCAAGATTTCAGGGACCCTTGTAGATTCAGAAACCCAAGAGCCACTTATGTATGCTGCGGTCAAGGTGGTGAGCAAGCTCAGTGATGAGTTAGTCACCGGTGGCATGACCAACGATAAGGGCCAATTCATGGTCGAGGGCATCGCCCTAGGTCCAAGCACGGTAGAGTTCGCCTACGTGGGATACAAAACCCTAACCCAAGAAATCCGATTGGGGCGCGACGGCGTGGAGCAAGACCTCGGAAACGTCCTCTTAGTTTCTTCGGGTATTGAACTCGATGAGGTGACTGTGGAGGCCGAGCGCCAATTCATGACCAACGAAATCGACCGCAAAGTCTACGACCCGTCAAAGCTCATCTTGAGCAAAACGGGATCTGCTACAGACATCTTGGAGAACATTCCGTCCGTAGAATTGGACCTTGAAGGGAATATCACCTTACGCGGCTCAAGTGCGGTGCGCATCATGATCGACGGTCGACCTTCGCGCTTCACCGGTGAAGACTTGAGCGCATTACTCCAGGCGCTTCCGGGAAACAGCGTTGAGAAAATTGAGGTAATGACCAACCCTTCTGCGAAATACGATCCGGACGGTACAGCGGGGATGATCAACATTGTCTTGAAGAAAAGCGCCTTGCAAGGACTGAATGGTTCTGTAAACGCCTCGTATTCTGGTGCGGACCGAGTTCGCACAGGCCTCAACCTGAATTACAAAAAAGGGAACTTCAACTATTTCATTAACGCAGGACACAGCTCGGGTAAATACCCAAGGTCGAATTGGTCCAACCGCATCAGCCAATTGGCCGACGGTCAATACACCACCTATCAAGAGGCCGAAGGTTTCGGGGGACGCAACGGAAACAACATTAAAGCCGGCATCGACTTCACCCCGAGCACCAAGCACACCTTTACCCTACAAGGAACGGTCAATCAAGGTTTGCGTCCGCGTATCGAGGACAAAATCACCGACTGGACCACGCCGTTTAGTGCGTACACCATTGGTCAATATTCCGAGGAAAATGGAACACGCTTGAACAACAGTTTAGACGCCATTTATGATTGGAAACCGTCCAAGGATGAGTTCATGAATGTCCGATTCTCGTACACCGATGGATCGCGCAACGACGAGATGGACTTTGAACAAGATACCCTCGGCATCAATGGCGGTAAGACTCCGTCGATGCGTTACAACACAAACAGCTACGGCGATCAGTGGGAAATCAATGGGCTAGTCGATTATACCAAGAAGTGGGGCGAAAGCACCCGACTCGAAAGTGGAGTGAAGGTGATCATGCGTGATGACCTCGACGGATTCCGTCGCTACAACACGGACATTAACACGGGGGTAAATACCCTTGATCCATTGAGCGAAAATGAATTCCTCTATTCCGAAGATATTTTTGCGGCCTACACCAACTACGGTTTTAAGAAAGGCAAATGGGGCTATCAGCTCGGTCTTCGAGCGGAACAAGCCAACATTGAAGCGAAGCAAATTACCCAGGATTCCACCTTCTACAATAACTATTTCCAAATCTACCCAAGCGCGTTTTTGACCTACGAAATCGCACGAGGCCGCGATTTGAACTTCAGCTACAGCCGACGTGTGCAGCGCCCCGGTGGCCGACAGCTGAATCCGTTTATCGACTACTCGGACCCGTTCAACCTGCGCCAAGGGAATCCGTACCTCTTGCCCGAATTTACAGGGGCTTATGAAGCAGGCTACACCCATATTTTAAAGAAAGGAAGCACCATTACTGCGAATGTGTATTTCAGAGACATGAGCAACATGATCAATTGGTACAACATCGTAGATAGCTCAGGGATTAACATGACCACCTTCCGCAACTTAAACGATGGAGAAGATGCGGGTTTTGAGGCAAACTTCCGTGGTAAGCTAGGCGACAAAGGGGCTTTTGTAAGCCTCGGCGGGAATTACTTCTACAGCCAAGTTCGTGGCGAGGTCGATGGCATCGCTTGGAACAACAGCGGCTTCGGTTTTGGCCTAAACTCCATGCTAAGCACCCCACTTTGGAAGAGCGCGAGTCTCCAACTTATGGGGAACTACCGTAGCAAGCGTGTAAATGCCCAAGGCATTGGACGTCCGTTCTATTTCGTAGGAGGTGGTTTCAAACAAGGCTTCATGGACGACCGATTGAACTTCTCGATCAACTGTCGCGACATTTTCAACACCATGGGTTGGAACTATGAAAACGCTGGTCCAAACTGGTCACAAGAGGGTCAATTCCGATGGATGTCTCGAGTCGTTGAATTTGGCTTGACCTACAACTTCGGTGAAGTCCAAAGAAGACGACGCGAAATGAACCGCGGTGAAGGCGGTGGAATGGACATGGAGATGTTCTAAATCAAGAAATTGTAAAAGCCTCGGATTCCTCCGGGGCTTTTTTTATTTTAGAAAAAATCAGTCGCCATGAAAAAGTTCCTCGTTTTATTCGCTTTTCTTCCTTTGCTGTCCTTTGCAGAGGTGCCTCCCTGTCCGCTGTCATTACCTGTGGTTTATGATTTATCCGGAGCGCTCGAAGAGGGAACAGAAGTAGTGGCAATCGTTACGGATCTTGGGGAGATCAGCACCTTTTCATTCGATACAGCGACCTCGTACTTGAACATCAATACAGATGCGACCTTTTATTACGCGCTTTGTAAAACTGCTTCGGGTGGGTTCACTTACCTATACATGGGCCCCAGCCAAGTAGGTGGCAGCGGGGAGGTGAGTATACAAGAGTTGGAACCGTTGCCCTCCTCCATCAATGCCGGGGCCAAAGCCTTTGGTCGAGGAACTTTGATTTCACTTGCTTCGGGAACCTTGATTTTCCTTACGGGCATCGCTATGGACGACGGAAGCGGTTGGGATGCTTTTGCTGGATTTATTATCGGCTTAGTCGTCTTCGTGTATGGTACAGTGGCAAGTGCTGCTTATGGACTTTTCAAAGGCACACAAACCTCATTAAAAAACAACAGAGAAGTCCAACGCCGAGCTGCAGCGAGAATGTCTTCATCGAGCAGCGGAATATCCTTCGTGGTGCTCCCCGTCGATGAAAGCATTGTGCCCGAGGAATACCTCAAGGCATTGCATCAACAATAGGTTAAAAATCTTCGTCGAAGTCGTCGCCCTCGCCTGGGAAATCAAATGAAGTTGGGACACAATCTACATCGACTCCTAGCTCGCCCTTAGGACGCTCGAACGGCTCGAGACTGATGCCCAGTTTTGGGTTTGCGTAGTTCTTCTTCATGTACACTGCCCAAATCGGCAATGCCGCAGTGGCACCCTGTCCATAATAGGTTCCATATCCACCGCCAAAGTGCGCTGCACGGTCATCACAACCCGTCCAAACACCGGTAATCAAGTTGGGTACAGCGCCCATAAACCATGCATCCGATTGGTTCTGAGTTGTTCCGGTCTTACCGGCGATCTCGTTGCTGAACTTGTACGGGTATCCGGTTACAGCATTGTTTCGATAAAACTTCGTTCCGTAGTCGTGACGCAGGCGAGAACCGGTTCCATCTTCTGTAACTCCCATGAGAAGCTTAAGAATGACGTAGGCATCCTTGTCGCTCATCACTTGACGCGTTTCAGGTGTAAATTCCTCCAGTACCACGCCGTTCTTATCCTCAATACGGGTAATCATAATGGGTTGTACATAGCGTCCTTTATTGGCGAAGGTGGTGTAGGATCCGACCATATCGTAGACGCTTAGGTCCACGGTGCCTAAAGCGATGGAAGGCACCTCAGGTATATCTCCCGTGATGCCCATTTTTCGGGCTAGGTCTATGACTGGGCGCGGCCCAACTTGCTTCATCAAGAAGGTCGTGACCGTATTCATTGAGTTGGCCAAGGCATGCTTCAAGCTCTTGGTGCCGCCGTATTTATCATCAGAATTGGACGGACACCAATCTTCGATAAGACCATATTCTCCTTTTTCAATACAGATCTTCGCATTGGGTACTTCCATACAAGGGCTGTAGTTCTTTTCGAGGATGGCCGATGCGTAGACGAAAGGTTTGAAGGTCGAGCCTACCTGACGCTTTCCTTGCTTGACGTGGTCGTATTTGAAGTATTGGAAATCGTTCCCGCCTACCCAGGCTTTGACAAAACCAGTTTGTGGTTCGACACTCATCATGCCCACCTGATACAACCCTTTGTAGTACATGATGCTGTCCATAGGACTCATTACCGTATCCTTATCGCCGTTCCAAGTAAAGACGGTCATCGGGATCGCAGTATTGAATACATCTCGTATGCTGTCGGCACTTGCGCCTTTCTTCTTCATGCCGCGGTAACGCTGGGTGCTCTTCATCGCTCGGTCCAAGATGGCACGTACGTTTCCAGCGGGATCCTGATCAAAGTAAAATGGACCATACTTGCGGTCTTCTTTGATGATGTCAAAGATGCGCTGAAGGTTACTCATGTGCTCCTGCACTGCTTCTTCGGCATTTTCTTGCATCTCCGCATTAATGGTCGTGTAGATCTTAAGACCCCCGCTGTAGAGGTCAAGCTCGCGGCCGGTGCGCTTCTCGTAATCCTTGATCCAATCCTTCATGTATCCGCGTAGGTATTCACGGAAGTACGGCGCTAGGCCCGCATTATGGCTCTGCGGGCGGAAGTTCAGTTGCAACGGAATCTGTTGGAGGCTGTCTTTTTCCTCCTCGGTGAGCATTCCATTGCGTACCATTTGAACGAAAACTTGGTCGCGGCGAAGCTTCGTGCGCTCCGGGTAGCGTTTGGGATTGTAGAGTGAAGGATTCTTCGCCATGGCAACAAAAACTGCGGCCTCTTCAATATTTAGATCTATTGGTTTTTTGTTGAAATACGTACGTGCAGCAGAATTAATACCGACCGCTTGGTAGAGGAAGTCGAGCTGGTTGAGGTACAGTGCTATAATTTCTTCCTTGGTGTACAGTCGTTCTAGGCGGATGGCAATGACCCATTCCCCGAACTTTTGCATGATGCGTTCAATGAGGTTGGTGGCCGGTTCAGAGAATTGCATCTTGGCCAATTGTTGTGTGAGCGTGGAACCACCACCTTTGGTACCCAAAAAGGCCACAGCACGTGCTAAGGCTTCAGCATCTACACCGCTGTGGGAATAGAATCGTTCATCTTCCGTTGCCACGAGGGCTTTTCCTAACCATGGAGTGAGCTCCTCATAATTTGCTGCCGTTCTGTTTTCACGGTAGAAAGTACCCAAGACTTCATCGTCCTCTGAGATGATTTGTGTCGCGAGCTTGGTATCGGGATTGGCAATCTGCTCAATGTTGGGCAGCGGATAAAAAACCTCTGCGACCGTGAGTGACAACATGATGGTCAGTCCCCAAACTGGACTGGTGATGGCCAATACGGTCCAAATAACCTGCTTGCGGAAATTGCGCTTTTTTGGGGGAGTGGGAGTTGCTGCCATAGGGTATAAAAATAACGAAATGTAAGACCGAAGATTATCGGACGATAAGAACTTTTCCCATGGCTGTAATTTCTCCTAAATCGTCGCTGACATAGATCAAATACACCCCGCTCGGCACCTTTTTACCAGTATGAGTTTCACCTTCCCAACGCATTTGTCCTCCTTCTGCCGTGGTCTCATAAACCAAGGCCCCACTGACATCGGTGATCTTGATTTGTGCATTCTCTGGACAGCCTTGGGCAAAAATTGGACCCTCGTAGCCCGGACGAACGGGGTTTGGATAGACCATCAACTCCGGGTAATACCCCATATATCCAGGCGTGGCCGTACCTCGATACCCCACTACGCCAAGATCCGTGGCAATAAGCACCTCACCTGTGGTGGGATCAACGGCAATGCTTTGGATGTTGTTGGATAATAGCGGGCTGTTGTCAGAGGTGAAATGATGCAGGGTTTGAAGACCATCATCACTGACCAAGAAGATGCCTGCACCTCGTGTTCCCAACCATTTTTGGTTCGCACCGTCAACGAAGATGCTCGTCACTGGGGTCTCCCCGAGCAGTTTTTGAACTACGCCATCTTCTTCGAAAAGAATGGGTCGCGCATCTGCGTTTCCACCGTCAAAGACATTGTCTGGACTATAGAGTACTACAAGACCTTCATCTGTTCCTATCCAAAGTTCTCCGTCGTCGTCCACCGCCATCGCCAAGACATGGTCAGATGGGAGGTCCCCGGAACCGATTCCTGTGGACAGGTTGCGCTTGGCACCATCGATGATGCGGTAGCCATAAATTCCATTGGTGCGGCTTTGGATGAAGAGCATGCCGTCGTGGTGGACAATGTCTTTCAAGGCGACGCCGTCTGCACCTGGACTGAGCGAATATGCGGCCCAATTTCCTGCCTCATCTCTCGAAAATAGCGGGGTAGAAACCAAGCTTTGGACACCCCACAACGTCCCATCATCATCAAAGGTCAATCCTCCGGTTCTAAGGTCCGATGCGTTGCCGTTCACCCCTTTCAAAGCGCCGTCTGTATTGGTGGTATTGTAAAGGGCGATGGTATCTTCTAAGAAGGTGGGATCGGCCATCCCCTCGAGTTGAACGATGCCTTTGCCCCATGAACTGAGGTAGAGGGTTGAGGCGCCCGTGCCGTACATGCTAAAAGCAGCATCTACAATGTCATTTACGCCATATAGGGCTGAGGTCTCCTTGAAGGTCCATTCTTGGTTCTTGTAAAAACTCGGACCCTCATTGAGGTACGCTTTGGTCCAAATCTCATTTAGGGCACCTGGAAGCAACATAATTCCACCAAAAGTTGGTCCGCCATCGCCGCCTGGGTTTGAGTAGGAGCCGTTGCGACCGTTGCCGTACGCCCGGAGCTTGAAGGCCGATGCGCTGTATGGGCTAGAGGGATGGTAGCGCGAAGTTGTTCCATTGTTATTTACGCGAAGAACGCCGCTGCGAAGGTTGGCTATGAAGATGCCTTGATTCTCAATGAGCGTTGCCGCGGTCGGACGGAGAACACCTGGAGCGAAGAGGGCACCTGAAATGTTTAAGGAGTCGGCAAATGTATTTTTAGCGGTCGACTGCCTTGTGAAAACATTGAAATCGCGCGTCACAATGAGCGCATTGCCCTGGACTTGGAGGTCCTGGATACCTTGCCAGCCTGCAGCACTTTGAAAGGGAGACGAATAGGGTTCAACGGACCAATTCCCCGCTGCTTCACCCATGGCCAAGGTATAGGTGCCGGAGGTTAAGTCTTCGCATGCAAAAATGAAGCGCTCTTCAATCGGGAAATAAGTGATGTGGTCTGGATTGCTGTTATCTGGGAAGTACTGGTAGGGGGAGGTGGTCCAATTGGGCAATGTAGCATTCAAATCGCCCAAGTAAAATTCTGTAGCGTTGCTTGGGGAATACGCGCACAACGTTCCGTCCGTACTGATGTCAAAACTTTGAATGGCAATAGGTGAATAACCCGGACCGAGCAACATGGTACGCCCTGCCAAACGAGTGGCGATGTCAAATTCCACCAGGCCAAAATCGGTCCCCACATAGGCGAACCCATTGTAAAAGGCGAATCCATTGATTTGCTTTAAACCTGTGTAGGAAGGGGTTTCCTCGATGGCTGCGATGGGTTTTAGTTGGCCGTTCTCCCAAACGTCTAATCGTCCATTTGCATAACCGATCCATACGGTTCCGGTGCTTTGGTCCGCACGAAGGGCAGTGATGTTGGATCCAGTGAGGCCGTTGATTCTAGATAATCGCTCGTATTCTCCGCCGCGAATGATCAATACACTGTTTTCGGTTGCCGCAAAAACTCGGTCACCTAAGACGTCAATATGGTAGAAACTGTTGTAAGGCAAGTGGTCTACCCAAGCCTCAAAGGGCTCCGCGCCGCGCACTTTATCGCTCTGAGCCTGAGCCTGTAGGCCTAGAATTAGAGCCGTGAGAAGGCTGAGGAGAAATTTTGGACCAATTCGTTCAATCATGGGTTCAATTTACGACCTTAGTATCGCAAACAACACACCCCTTGTGCTTGTTTGACAACATAAATATAACGACCATGGCATGCAGTAATTGTAGTAGCGGTGGCGGCGTTCCCAAGGGTTGCAAAAGCAACGGGTCTTGTGGAACCGGAGGATGTGGAAAATTGCCGGTCTTTGACTGGCTCGCAAATATGGAACTTCCCTCAACCGATCAGCCTTTTGATTGGGTAGAGGTCAGATTTAAAAACGGGCGCAAAGAGTTTTATCACAATGCGAACGGACTCCCATTACAACTGGGAGATGCAGTAGCAGTTGAAGCCCACTCCGGACACGACATAGGAAACGTCTCTATCACAGGGGAGCTCGTAAAGCTCCAGATGAATAAAAAGAACTTTAAAATCGAGGAGCAGGAACCTGTATTGAAGGTATACCGCAAAGCCTCGGAAAAGGATCTTGAGACTTGGGCAGCAGCCCGAGGAATGGAGAAGGACACGATGATGCGCTCACGCGATGTCGCTCAGCGTCTAGGTCTTAGCATGAAGATTTCTGATGTAGAATACCAAGGCGACGGCTCCAAGGCGACGTTCTACTACACGGCAGATGATCGTGTAGATTTCCGTCAATTGATTCGCGAGTTGGCCCAATTATTTTCTGTTCGTATCGAGATGCGCCAGATTGGTGCACGCCAAGAGGCGCAACGATTGGGGGGTATAGGCTCGTGTGGCCGTGAGCTCTGTTGTTCTACGTGGTTGAGTGATTTCCGAAGTGTAAATACTGCCGCGGCACGCTACCAACAACTCAGCCTCAATCCACAAAAATTGGCTGGTCAATGTGGCAAGCTCAAATGTTGTTTGAACTACGAGCTAGACAGCTACATTGAAGCGGTAAAGCG
>CAYNLA010000043.1:0-12402 GCA_964397915.1 uncultured Polaribacter sp.
GTACCTGTTTTTCTGTTAAACGTATGTTAAGCAACGCCTAATTTGAGACTATTCCATCTATTATGCAAATACAAACCCCATTATTTATGGCAGTCGCATAATTTATTGTGTTATTTAATGATTAACACATGTCCCGAATGAGACTGGGCGATTTTAGCGCATGAATTCAGAAATGACGAAAACCCCTATAAATGAATGATTAAGAACGAGCAAGCCAGGGTATTATATAGGCAGTTTCTAAAAATTGCTAATTTCTTTGACTCGAAATTGAAATTGAAGCAATCAAAGCGGAAAAACCCCAAAAAGGAGCACTTGCCTTATCCATATCAAGGAAATTATTCAAAAAACCATGCAGATAATAGGTGATTAAGCCAAGAAACGCCACACGAATGAGCGACCTGAACACAGGATTATCAGTTCGCGCATAGGTATTTACGGAAGTAACGATAATGGAAATGATAATTCCCAAAAGGGTAAGCAGCCCAAAAACCCCAGACTCCGCCAGGGGACCCAAATATTCACTATGGGCATTCCCTCTATTTCCGGCATTCGTAGAAATGATGGTTTTTTCCGAGGGCTTTTGATAAGGCGCATATAGAAACATGTAAGTACCTGGCCCATGTCCGAGTATTGGACGGTCCTTGAACATTCGTATTGCCGAATTCCATCTGTTGATCCGCTCAAGGTTCGATGCATCCGTGCTCACATTGGTCACCGACGCAACATGTTCATTCAAATCTTCAGAGCTATCGGTTGTGTTGCGTTCAAACTTGGAAGCAATCCAAGAGTAATTGAGCGCAGCCACAATTAGGACAATACCTGCAAGCGACCAAACGGTGGTTTTTGACCAACGGAAGAGGTATACCATATATACAGCCCCAGCTCCTACGAGTGAAAGCCAAGCTGCACGCGTGTAGCTTAGCACCGTTGCAATCGTTAAAACAGCCAGTAAGGCACCAGCAACGGCATTATAGCCCCAACTACTTTTCCGAAATGTAAGATAAAGTGCCGCCGGATAGAGCATGGCCAAGACCGCTCCATAGGAGGTATGTTCCTTGAACAAGGGGAACATTACCCAAGTCGAAGTCTTCTTCGAAAATCCATATTGGCTATGTATATATAAGGTATAGACTGCCGCTATTGTCAGTGTGATTAGAAAGAGCCACAAAAACATTGTTTTGTTACGATCACTTCTCAAAAAGAGGTGCGCCAAGACAAAATAGTAAGGCACAATAAACCATATGCGCGTGGCCGATTGCTTTAGGCTAACTAATGGAAGTTGAGACGTGATGCTTGTGAGAAGCATCCAAGCCAGGTATACATAAATGGCAATGGAAATCGGATGCCGCAAGATTCGTTTATCGTACTCGCCAAATAGAGCCATTTTAACCAAGGCTATAAACGTAACCAACACAAGCATGGGCTCCGTTGGAATGGATAAGCCCGAGCCCCCGGTTAGGTCTGTAAGTGTAATGGATACCGGTGTCGCAAAGACAATGAACCACATGGCCCAATCGAGTCGGTACAGGGTAAGCCAAACGACAAGAAGTGCTGGAGGCAATAAGAATACATACCACTGCTCAAACACAACCGCTAATGCAATTAACGGAAGCAAAGCAGAAGCAATAAGCGCTAATGATTTGTTACTTATTTCGACCCGACCTAGCACTTACTCCGCTGCCTTACGCAATTCTACCAACGTGCTTTGCACCATCAATACAAACGCCATAAGAATGAAAGTGGCAAATCCAATTGCTAAGATTAATACACTGCGTTTTGGATAGGTCTTGCGTTCAGCGGGACGTGCAGCATCCACTTTAAATGTGGCTGGAAGATTTTGGTTCACATCAACCTTTGCTTGGTCAAACTTGGTCTTCAACTTCACCTCTTCTTCTTTCAGTAGCTGAAGTTCATCGCGAATAGCCACATATTTTCCGCCATACTTCGCCAGAGTATCTAATCGGCGCTCCAATTCCTTGATACGACTTTGACTTGCTCCCCCTGCGAGCGCAATTGCGTATTGTTCGTTAAATACGGCACTTTGACTTTCGTAATCGTGGACTCCTTTATAACGCAATTGGGTGATTTTGTCCTCCATCGTCTGAATCTCAGATTTAAGACTATGGTATTCGTTCTTCACAATCTCCAGACCCATTTCTGCGCGACCACGAGAAACGCGTCGCTTCACCTGGTCAACCAACTTGGAAATATAATTGGCTATATCTGCTGCCATTTGAGGATCGGTATCAAGAACATTGATTTCGACGGACATGAATTGGGTACGGGCAAACTCAATCTTGCTCTCATACTCTTTGAAAAGCTTCGTTCGAGGATAACTCGATTCTGGATCGATGTCGTAATGATTCATCAAATCAAACTTTGAAATGACAGAATCCCGAATTTCGCCTGAGTTCAGGATTTGGAGCAATTGTTCTGCTTGCTGCTCATCACCATATTCGAAAATATCTTCATCACCATAACCGTTAGATTGCGGTAGAAGTGCCTTTGATACCGAGTTGGTTGTCGAAGGAAAGAGAATCACCTGACTTTCAAAAAGCGGCTTAATGAATTGAGGTCCACTAAAAACCACAGCAATAACCATGGCTAAAAATGGGACGATAACGAGCTTTTTCCAGTTCGTGTAAAAAAACGCAATCAAGTTCGCACTGCTGTATTCCATAGCTTTATTTCCAGTGTGTTAAATTCAAGTTTGTGAGCATTTCCAATTGGTCTGTGTGTGCACTGTAGTATTTCTTTAACCAATGTTCCACCTCAGGATCCAAGTCGGGCGCCTTTTGTTGCATAACCTTCTTTAGACCGGCGACCAATTCCTTTGGCAATTTTTCACGTATGGGTGCCAATACACGCATGCCCATCGCATTGACCTTCGGGTATTTTGGTACCGATCCAATGTTCGCCTCTTTGGCTTCGCTCGGTGCAAAAGTAGGTAAGTCCAAGAACTCCGTAATGCGTTGCATGACCTTCTGTGGTGTCTTTTTCAAATCGTCGTTCAAGAGGATGAGTAGGTGCTTCGAAGAAAATCGGTCCATCCAAGTAGATATTTGCTGGTCGTACTTCCCCAACTCCAAAAAACATTCATCCCTTCCCCATTGCGCTCTTTCCAAAGCTGCCTCCCGCTTAAAGGCTTCCAAGGGACTTGCATTTTCCATACCATATTTGAGCGCCATGGTATAATGACTGAAAGCGCGGTCCACCGGATCTCGCAATATGACAATCACTTTAGCCTTATTGTTATAGTGGGCCAATTCCTTCGCAGCCGTTTTACTGTATAGATATGCTGTGGATGCATCCAAAACATGGGTGGCTTGAGGCTTTGATTTCAAGGCTTCATGAACAAGACGATGGTAGTTGCCTCGCTGCTGTACAAATCCAATGTGCCGCTGTGGCAAGTCCTTCTTATTGAAATAATTAGGCTCGTCCCATTGCAACAATCGATGGTATCGCTCTGAAAAGTCAGAAGGATGAATATCCGTACAAAAGTGCCCTGGCTCTTTAATGGCCATGGAGGCTATGTTTGGGTGTTGCCCCAACATATGGGCAAGCGCAGTTGTACCTGCTTTGGCTGCGCCTATCAAAAACACGTTTGCTACCCCACTCATGCCTTACTTCTTTTCGCCAAAAATGGCACGGTGATTATTCCATGGTATTTGTAGACCAAGTACCCTGCCCATCCATTCCAGCCTAGCATTGTTAATGCCGTAGCTAATGCAGCTCCTTGGGGACCTAATAATGGTATTAGGATGGCATTGAGTACAATGTTCAGTGTTGCTACAACCAGCATGGTGTTTTGAGCGCTTTTTTCATACCCCGTCATGTTTAAAATATTCAAGACTGGGCCTGCAAATGCATTCGCGAGCTGACCTATGGCCAGCGCGATCAGCCATGGGTACGCTTCCCATGGGTTATGCACACCAAAAAGACCAATAAGAAATGGACCGAGTCCAATGATTGCTAAAAAAATCGGACCTGCTGTGACCAGGTTCATCGAGGCCACTTTATTGGCCAAAGCAGCCATGTTTGCCCCTCCATTGTGCATTCCGGAAATCATTGGTGCTACTACGGTATTCAAGGCTACTTGAGCAAAGGTGATGAGCGTAGCAATCTTAAAAACAATGCGATAGACACCGACCTCATCCTCTTCTAGAAAATAACTCAACATCAAGGTATCCGACCAACTCATCACTAAAAACAAAGCGGATGAAATCAACATGGGCGTTGCCACCTTCAGGACATTCCCATTGAGTGCTTCTCCTCGCCATCCTTTTCGCTCCGAGAGGAATAAAATATGGGCGGTAGACGCCAAAGCGAACAAACCACTAATTCCGAGCAGTAATACTAGTGCAAATTGGGCACTCCCCTGCGCAGTAAATCCAGCGGATTCCATAGGTAAGAACCACAACAAAAGGGCCATGATCAGGTAAACTGTACCGTGTTGATTAAGACTAAACAATATGGGTTTGTGAATGCCGCGATATGCTTCCGCATTGAGTAGCATTAAGGTGAATGGAATCGCCGTTAACGCAGCTGTTCGCAACACTCCAACTGGAGTCTCGTTAAAGAAAACGCTCGTCAAAGCGCCGGCTAAGAAGAAAATCAATGCACTAAGTACCGCAGTAAGGGCAAGAACTCGAACTAAGATATGAAGGTAAAGACCTCGAGACGGCGGCACACCCATTTGACCTTTACCCAACTCCTTAACGAGGACGGTATCCAATCCCCAACGTCCGACCGTTGAGCCTATGAGAATAATGGTGTACGCTACTTCATAAACCCCAACAGCTTTTTCGCCACCCGTGTTGGCCAGAGACCATATAAGCACATAGCCACCCAGGGCGCCAATGACTTTAAAAAGGAGCACGATACTGCTCCCCTTAGCCAGCTTTGCAGCCGTAGGATCCTTAAAAAACTGAAGGATGCGCTCGATCATGGTTTTCTATTGGCGAGTTGAGTGCGAATATACCGCTTTACTAACGCTCAAGAGGCGCACTTTTGTACATTTGAGAGATGTTAATTGCGGTAAACGTTCGGTGGCTTTTGCCAAACAAGCTCGAGGGCACGGGGATTTATACCTTGCGCATGCTCGAACAAATCATTCCCGCGCATCCGCAACATCAGTTCCTTTTGATTTGGGACCGCCCCTCCGCTCCTAAAGGCATGAGAAAAGCACACGACTTTCTAAATGCCCCAAATGTGAAACACAAAACTATTCTTCCACCCGCTCGTCACCCGTGGCTATGGTGGTATTGGAATAGCATTGGCGTGCCGGCCATTTTAAAGCGCGCTAAAGTCCATCTTTATTGGTCCCCTGACGGACTACCGGCCCGCACCAAGGTGCAGCAGTGGTTGACCATTCACGACCTCAACTTTGAGCACCATCCGGAATGGGTACCTTCTCATGTCGGGAAGTACTACCGGAAACATATTCGAAGAGGTGCCCGTTTGGCAAATCAATTATTCACTGTAAGCCAATGGAGCGCAAAGGACTTGGTAGAGACCTATGGCGTTGCTGCGAGTAAAATCGCGATCACCCTCAATGCCCCTCAACGAAATTTCTTCCCGGGACCTTCGAGTTTCAAAGGACCTTACTTCTGTGCTGTGGGTGCACTTACCCCCCGTAAAAACCTGATCACCCTTATCAAGGCCTTTGACTTTTGGCTTAGCACACATGCAGAACGGCGCAACTACATTTTAAGAATTGCAGGTGCAGCGCATTTTAATGATGCTGCATTCCAAAATGAACTAAAAAGCATCACGTACCGCGATAAAATTGAATGGTTGGGGAGATGCAAGGATAACGAACTGGAAGAATTGTACCGAGGAGCAACCGCTTTCTGCATGCCAAGCGCTATGGAAGGTTTTGGAATACCTGTGGTAGAAGCTATGCAATGCGGAACCCCCGTCATCTCGTCCAACAATAGCGCACTAACTGAGGTGGTGGGAGAAGCAGGAATGCTCGTACCTACTTTTGATGTAGAAGCGTGGGCAGATGCACTGGAACAAATGGCAAATGATGGTTCTAATTGGTCTAAAAAAAGCCTAGAACATGGGGCCGATTTTACTTGGAATCGAAGTGCTGCGCCATTCTTTGATGCCCTGAAAAAATTAGAACAATGAAACTCCAGCACAGTGACCTAAGTATCTTGGAGGTTGGTACGGATGAGGCAGGACGTGGCTGTCTTGCAGGTCCAGTAACTGCGGCGGCAGTCATTCTACCATCCAGCTTTAAGAACGATGTGCTGAATGATTCTAAGCAACTGTCGGAAAAGCAGCGGTATGCTTTGCGCCCCCTGATTGAAGAACAAGCTTTGGCATGGGCTGTTGTTCACGTGGGACCTGAAGAAATCGACGAAATCAATATTCTACAAGCCTCTATTGTTGGTATGCAACGCGCTATAGGCCTGTTGAAGATTCGGCCCGAGTTTATCGCAGTAGACGGCAATAAGTTTAAGCCCTACGAAGACATTCCCTACCATTGTCAGGTAAAGGGTGATGCCACCTATATGAACATCGCTGCAGCATCAATCCTTGCAAAGACATACCGCGATGACTTTATGCGAGAACTTGCCGTAAAGTATCCGGATTATGGTTGGGACCGAAATGCCGGTTACCCAACGAAAGGTCATCGGGCAGCGATTAAAGCATTTGGAGCTACGGAACACCACCGCAAAAGTTTTCAATTGCTCCCAAGTCAATTGAACCTTTTCGATTTGTGAAAAACTGACTGGTTTCAACAGCCGTCTTGAGTGCCTAAAAATGTAGCTTTAATCAAATTTAGATTTATGCGCATTCGGTCCTTTAGTGCCCTCATTTTGTTGGCCATTGCATTTACTCAATGCTCTGAACCACAACCTCCTGCAAAGGCGACCTCCCTTTTACCAGTGGATGCTCCGTTGTACATGCGTATTAATGATGTCGAGGATTTCAAAGCAATAATCGATACTGCGAATATTTCCTACCTAAATGCACTTCCAGTTGCTGCACTTTCCGAGTTGACTAATGGCACTTGGACGGGTGCTTTGTTGCCGTCCGGAGCGAGTACCTACAATTGGGTTTGGACTACCGAAAATGATCTATCGATTCACGTTACCGAAAACATAAAGATTGGCACTTACGAAGCGTTCAAAATCGATTCGCTCTTTGCCTACAACGACGGACCAAGCTGGGTAGTAAGCCCCAACGAAGGACTCATTCAAGACATCATTAATCTTCGTGGCACAGGGTATTCATTAATGGAGGATGACGGTTTTAAAACATTGTGGCAAAATGCTTCGAAGTCCGACGATGCCAACCTATTCGTTCAACATAAAAACCTCGAACAAGCCGGTAAATATTTCTTTGACCAAGACTGGGCCTGGGCGCAACACTTTGCCCAGTGGTCCTCTATTGATTTGACCTGGAAAAAGAATAAACTTATAGCCACCGCCGTGGCACTCTGTGCAGATAGCACCAATACATACCTCAGCACATTTAAGCAACGCGCTAGTGACAATGACTTTAGTGAAATTATAGCCGCCTCAACGAAATACGCCTTGGGTGTAAATACCGGAGATATGGCGGAGTGGCTTCGTGAATTTAACGGATACAGGGGAAGAAAGCAGCGATTAAAATCTGCCCAAAAAACACTCGAAGCAGCTAACGTCTCTCCCATGACTTTTGCCAATTCGTTTGAAGGACGAACCGTACGCATAGGCTATGGTGATGGAACCGTATTGGCAACAAAGCTCAAAAAGGACGATCAAAACGTTCTTTTAGCGCTGCAAGGATTGAGCAGTGGACAAAGTATTTTTCAAGGACATCAAAGAGGAGTGCTCCAAGACGATCATCGATTCCTCTTCAGTGCTGCATTTGGCTGGCTCTTCTCAGACCTAGGCACCGCGTCTTGGATGGTATGGGAGGATTGGTTATTACTTTCATCAGATGGCCAATTACTCGAAGTGTATTCAAGTGAATTGGACATGAAGAAAACATGGAGTGAAATTGAATCTCTAGAATCTTTGGCGAATGCGCTAGATCGAAACGAACATTTCACGATTGCTTTCAACTTTAATAGCCTAGAAGATGGTAGTTTCTTCAAAACTGTTCCTGAAACTTTAGACCGTGCCTTTCTTGTAGGACACCTTGAAGTCAACGATGGCATTGCCTATGGTAATGGAACCGTACAACAAAGAGGCGAAGAAGTTTCGGTAAGCGCCTATTTATGGTCACACCCGCTGCCTGGACAAATTGTCGCTGGTCCATTCTTTATAAAAAACCACCGCAGTGGAATGACTAACGTGCTCGTTCAAGATGAAAGCCATCAGTGTTTCTTGCTCGATGAGAACGGACAGCAACTTTGGAACATCCAATTAGACGGGCCCATTCAAGGAGAAGTTCAGCAGATAGACATGTTTAAAAATGCAAAGTTCCAGATTGTTTTTACCACAAAGGATTTATTGCACTGCTTGGATATTCTTGGTCGAGAAGTAGAGGGCTTCCCCGCAAGTTTACCCGAGACCTCTTTTTTAGGTGCCACAGTTTTAGATTACGACAAAAACCGCAACTACAGGATTTTGGTTCCTGCAGGTTCAAAACTATATAACTACAGCGTTGAAGGTAAACTTGTAGAAGGATGGAAAACAGATGCCGCGAGCGGCACCATAACTCAAAGTCCAGCCCTCTACCAAAGCAATGGAAAAGATTACGTTATTGTCTCAACCCTGGAGCGTGCGCACATATTAAATCGAAGAGGTGAAGAACGTGTGAAAACCACAGCCCTTACTGCTTCGTCAAATCCTTGGATCGTAGCTGCCGGAAATCCTATCAGTATTATGCGTGTTGGCGAGGAAAGTGAAATTCATGTACAACGCTTCGATGGAACTACCGATATTCTAGAACATGACTTAAACAATCTTAAGGGCATGTCAGCTATGAGCTACGGCAAACTGTATTGGTCAGAGGACAAGCTCAGCGTACGCGGAGAAACCGCCACCCATACTATTTCTTTCCCGGCAAGCATTGACCGAGTAGAAGCATATCCTGGAGGTACTGGAATCGTTTACGATACAGAAGGCACGCTACATATCACGCAATTAAAAGACGCTGCAGCTGCAATAACCACCTTTGAAGGTTCAGAAGCAGAGGCAGGCCGATTAACCCCGTCCGGACCGCCAGTATTGGTACTTGTTCAGGGTAATGCGGTGATCTGTTACCAGTTGTAATTATTTCTTACGGAAGAAAATTTCGATCGGTGCGCCATGGAAATCAAAGGCCTTGCGCATCTTGTTCTCCAAGAATCGTTTATATGGCTCTTTAATGTATTGAGGCATGTTTGCAAAGAAGGCAAACTGAGGTGTACGGGTCGGTAACTGCGTACAAAACTTAATCTTTACAAATTTCCCTTTAACTGCTGGTGGTGGATACCCCTTAATGACGTCCAACATCGTGTCGTTAAGCTTGCTTGTTGGAATACGTTGCTTACGACGCTCGTATACCTTAACGCCTTCCTCAAAAGCCTTCAACACGCGCTGTTTGGTTAGTGCACTGGTAAAGATGATCGGAAAATCTGTAAAAGGTTCCAATTTCTTTCTGATGTACGCTTCGGCATCGCGAATGGTATTGGTCTCTTTCTCGACTAAATCCCATTTATTGACAACAACGACTAATCCTTTCTTATTCTTCTCTACAAGAGATACTATTGAAAGATCTTGTGCTTCGAACCCACGAGTAGCATCCACGACCATCATACATACATCCGCATGTTCGATGGCACGAATGGAACGCATGTTTGAGTAAAATTCCAAATTCTCCATTGCCTTTCCCTTCTTGCGAAGTCCAGCTGTATCCAACAACATGAAATCAAATCCAAACTTGTTGAATCGGGTATTTACGGTATCTCTGGTTGTACCCGCAACATCTGTTACGATATTACGCTCCTCGTCAAACAAGGCGTTCACAATTGAACTCTTCCCTGCATTAGGACGACCTACGATGGCCATTTTCGGAAGATCTTCATAGTCATCCACTGGATTTTCATCCATGTTCTCTACCAATTCATCCAATAAATCGCCTGTACCTCCACCGTTTACTGCGGAGATGGTGTGATATTTTTCAATACCTAAACCATAGAACTCGGCGGCTTCAAGCTCTTGCATGCTATTGTCCACCTTGTTCACAGCGTAAACCACCGGCTTCTCCGTTTTGCGAAGCATGCCGGCAATAATCTTATCAAACTCCGTCAATCCAGCCTGTAGGTCGAGTACGAAGAGAATAACTGTCGCTTCTTCAAGCGCCAACTCAACTTGGCGACGAATCTCAGCCTCGAAGACATCCTCCGACCCTTCGATATATCCACCGGTGTCAATGACTGAAAACTCTTTTCCGTTCCAATCACTCTTTCCATAATGACGGTCACGCGTCACCCCGGCAATGCTATCTACGATGGCATCACGACGTTGGATCAGGCGATTAAATAGTGTGCTTTTACCCACGTTCGGGCGGCCCACAATGGCAACGATGTTACTCATAAGTCGATTTCAATCTTGGCGCAAAGGTCGTTAACTCTTGACAATACGCACTATAGAAGTACTATTCCTCTGAATTATTTTCAAAAGGTAGGTGCCGGCGGGCAGGTTTTCGACATTGATTTCTGTCGATGGTTGAGGGTCCAATTGGACCATAACACCGCTCATATCAAAGATTTCGTATCGCAACAATTCTTCAGAAGCTCCATTTTCAATGTGTAATACGCTGTTTACCGGATTTGGATAAATAGATAAATCTGGATTCCAATACTCGTCCATCCCAACTAAAGTGACTTCAAAAACTAAGCATGTTGTATCTACCCCACAATCATTGGTCATGGACAAGCACACCGGATACAATCCCGCGACGGAATACGTATGGACGCCTATCATGCTGTTCGAGAACGTTCCGTCCCCAAAGTCCCACCAATAAGAACTCCCTGTGGTATCCTGTGGTACAAAAGTCCACACGTGATTCGAATCTACGGAGTGTGTGTAGGATGCTGAAGGCGGGGAGCATAAGACCACCTGTTGACAAGCGGTATCCGCACTACAGGAAGTTGTAACAGTATGACAAACAATATGCACTCCGCCCGTCGAAAAGGTATAGGTTGGAGTGTCCGCCGTCGAAAAATTTCCATTCCCGAAATCCCACAGATGGCTCACTCCTGTAGGAGCGTTAAATAGCGGGATGAAATTTACAGTATTGCCTGTGGCTGTATATGTATATGCTGCTACCGCAGGGGTGCATTCTGTGTAGTAGATTTTTATGGCTGGGTGATTGGTCGAATCAGCCGCGTCTGAGGATGCACAGACTACTGCACGCCAGGTGGCCTCTGTTACCAAGCGCATAAAGAAGCCGTGGTTTCCATATTGCAACTGATCTGCAACCAAATCGCTCACATCAATCTTGTAATTAGCCGTGTTGGAAGAAGATGCGCCCACTTGTACCTGGTTCAATGTAGTATCAGAGGGAGCGTTATTCCAAGTGATGGAATCCTCATCCCATGCAGAGGTTACTCGGCGTACCCAAAATGTATTCGAACCGCTGTGCAACCCACCG
This sequence comes from uncultured Polaribacter sp., assembly GCA_964397915.1. Taxonomy (GTDB): domain Bacteria; phylum Bacteroidota; class Bacteroidia; order Flavobacteriales; family Schleiferiaceae; genus UBA10364. The sequence continues at coordinate 11,584 of CAYNLA010000043.1, forward strand.
TGCGATGGTGCTGAAGGGTTGTTGTTATAAAATATAAATGCGCTATCAATGATCGCCCCGGCTGGGATGTTCGAGTAATCAAACTCAATGTAGAATCGCTTGTACGAAGGATCACCTTGATAGGTCCAAGCAGTTAGGGTCGCTTCCTGGTTCCAACCCCATGTTGAATCTGGCGTGATACTCCAAACAATGGCATCTTTACCGTCCAAAGGACCCGGTTGAAGCACCAAAGAATCTTGTGTTTGAGCGAAAGAGAAAACTGAAAAAAGTAGCGTGAATGCTAGCAGGAAACGCGGCATTGGTAAGAGGGATATTGTTTCCTTAAAGGTAATTAATTTTTGTAACCGAACCTTTTCAGGTGTAGGTCGCTGTCTCGCCAATTCTTTTTGACTTTGACAAAGGTTTCTAAATGTATTTTCTTGGCGAAGAAAGATTCGAGTTGTTTTCTGGCACCTATACCCACTTGCTTGAGTTTCGAGCCCTTATGCCCAATGATGATTCCCTTCTGTGTATCACGCGCCACATAAATGACGGTACGTATGCGGATGATATCGTCGTCCTCTTTGAACTCTTCTACATCCACCTCAACACTGTAGGGTATTTCCTTTTTGTAGTTAAGCAAAATCTGCTCACGAACGATTTCGCTTACAAAGAAGCGTTCGGTTTTGTCCGTCAAGGCATCTTTATCAAAGTACGGTGGGGACAGTGGGATGAGCGCAATTAATCGGTCCAACAAATACTGGGTATTGGCCTGCTCCAGCGCCGAAATGGGAATGATTTCCGCATTCGGCAAATGCTCATTCCAATACGCTACTTCCT
>CAYNLA010000044.1:0-4518 GCA_964397915.1 uncultured Polaribacter sp.
GAAGGTGTTCGCGTTGTAGTTGCCAAATGTGTTGGTGGCAATGAGCTGTTTTACCGCATGGCTGAAAAGGCTATCGCCTAGAAATTCTCTCAAATTGTGGGCAACCATGGCGCCTTTTTGATAGGTATGCGTGCCGTAGGTTTGGTTTTGGTTGACACCGCTTAGAGCCAAGTGACCACCATCGCTTTGTGCCGCTTGTTTCAGTACGAGTGCTTGGTTGTTTTGTACGGTATTAACGTATTGCGGACGTCCATAAACCTTCTCCTCATAGAAGTGTGAGCCGAATTCTGCAAAGCCTTCGTTGATCCACATGTCTTCGGCAGTTTCTGTTGTCACAGCGTTTCCAAACCACATATGAGCCAACTCATGGGCGATGATATCTTCACCACTTAAATTGGCGTTTGCAAGTGTTCGTGGTAAATGAATCATTCCTGCATGCTCCATGGCTCCGGTAATGGTCATGGCATAGCCCACTTTCTCAAAGACATAGGGGCCAAACTCTTCCACAAAGGCATCGTAGATATCATTGAGGTGCACGAAGCCCGCGGTCATATTGGCGGTGTCCTGAGCGCGTCCGTATAACTCGAAAGTCTCTCCGGCGTGAGTCCAACTTTGTTTATGATAATCGGAGACGGCTAAACTGACCAGATAGGAGCGAAGGGGGGCATTACCCTTCCAAACCCAAGTAAGATTGCCATTGCTCAGGGTGTCTACCCGGTCGAATATTCCATTGCTAACACCAACCTTTCCTGGAAGCGTTGTGATATGCATTTCTTCAACTGTGCATTTCTCCCGGAAATTGTCAAAACATGGAAACAAGCTACGCCCATAGACGTGAGGATTCGCCGCAAAGCCCACTCCAAGGTTGTATTGGTAAGCGCCATCGTGGTGAATGCCTCCCCAGCCGCTAGCGTCCTTAGTTGTGGTACCGTGATAATAAAAAGTCCAATGAAGGATTGCACCAGCATAAGCGCTTTGATGAACAGTGACGTGATTTGCGGTTTGTGTAAAGTTTAAGGGGCCGGTGGGGCTTACAACGCTATCTACGGTGTAGCCAATTAAGTCAAAACGGAGCGAGTTGAAATTTATCTCACAGCCTATTTGATATCGAGCAACCCCAGTGAGTTGCTTATTCGCAAAATCTGTAGTGTTTATGTACAGATCAAGTTCTGCTAGGTCTGCTGTATCCGAACGCGAGTTGTAATCAATGGGCGCGGTCATTTGCATGCTGGCCGGCGCATGTTTGGTCGATTGACAATTGAATTGGCCCTTGGCGCCAACGCTTAGGAGGAGTAGTGCTAGGAGTCCAATTCTTTTCATCATTGTCTTTGTCTTACGGCTTCGTACAATAAAATCCCTGTGGCTACACTCACATTTAGGCTGTTGATGGTGCCCATCATAGGAATCTTCGCTTTATGATCGGCCAATTGCAATAGGCTTTTGTGAACGCCTGTTTCCTCGTTACCCATGATCAACATACAGCCCTCACTGAAGGGTGCGCTATAGATATTTTCCTCCGATTTTTCCGTACCAGCAATAATTTTCAAGCCTAGACTCTGAGCGAGGAATACGGCATCCTTCATATGTCCCACCTTACAAACAGGCAGCTCTAACAGGGCTCCGGTTGAGGTGCGAATGGCATCGGCATTTACTGGAGCGCTATCATTTCTAGGAATGACTATGGCATCAACTCCGGCACTCTCTGCTGTTCGTGCAATTGCTCCAAAGTTTCGAACGTCAGTGATTCGATCAAGAGCGAGCACTAGCGGCTTTCGCCCTGCGTCTATAACAGCCATGATAGTACTTTCAAGATCGGCAAATTCAATCGGACTTAGGTAGGCCACGGCACCTTGGTGGTTACCGGCTGTAAGGCGATTTAATTTTTCGACGGGCACGTATTTTGGAGAAATGCCTGCGGCACGCAATACTCCTTCAAGTTGCGTGTAAAGAGAACCCCCCAAGCCTTTTTGAAGGAATACATTCCCTAGTGCTTGCTCGTCTTGTATAGCCTGTAGGATGGGGCGAAGCCCATAAATAAGTTGGTCGTTTGCCATATTATTCTTCTGAAGATTGCTCTTCAATTTGACGGTCTGAAAATTCACCTAATTCGGCTCTGTCGACCATGCGGTTATCTAATTCTTTTTTTGTTTTACTGCCCAATTTCTTGAGCTTTTCCACCTGCGTTATCAAATTACCGCGTCCATCCATCATTTTATTCATGGTGTCTTGGTAGGTATTCTGAGCAGTCTGGAATTGGGTGCCGAGTTTTTTTAAGTCCTCGCTGAGTCCTACAAACTTATCATACAACTTACCTCCGGCTTCAGCGATCTCCATAACATTCTTAGTCTGCTTCTCTTGACGCCATGCCATGGCAATGGTCTTCAAAGTGGCGAGCAGGGTTGAAGTACTCACTACAATGATTTTTCTCGAGAACGCATATTCGTAGAGTGCTTGATCGTATTTGGTTACTTCCATGAAGGCCGCCTCGATAGGTATGAAAAGCAGCACAAACTCCGGCGTGTCGCCGCCATAAAGCTGCGGGTAGTCTTTATCACTCAAGTTCTTTATGTGCGATTGAACACTCGCGGACAACGCCTTCATGTTGAGAACTGCATCATCCTCGTTTTCAGCATTGATGAAATTGTCCCATGCCACCAATGAAACTTTGGAGTCAATGATAATCTTCTTGTTGCCAGGTAACTGTATGATGACATCCGGCTGAAGACGTCGGCCCTCATCAGTCGTTTCACTGTTTTGAACGAAATATTCCTTGTCTTTCTGCAGCCCGCTCATCTCCAATGCGCGCTCCAAAACGAACTCACCCCAATTTCCTTGTTTCTTATTGTCGCCTCTCAAAGCTTTTGCCAAGCTGCTTGCTTCCTCAGAGAGTTTGTCGTTCATGTCTTTGAGCGACTTGATGTTTTCCATTAGCGCGGAAGTGGATTTCACCTCCTTTTCATGGTTATCCTTTACGGTTTTCTCGAAGTCCTCAAGCTTTTGTTTGAATGGGGCTAAGAGTTTATCGAGTTCTTCGGAGTTGGTAGTCTTGAATTGTTTTTTCTTTTCCTCTAAAATGGATTCGGCTAAGACCTTAAACTCATTTTTCATGGCCTCTTTAGACTTCTCTTCCTCTGCTTTTTGTTGCGCGTGCATTGCTTCTACACTTTCAAGTTTTTCGCGAGCGCTTAGCAGGGCACTTTCTAGAGTAGCTTTTTCCGTAGCCGATTGAATTTGCAATCCATTTAGTTCTTCTTGAACAGCCTTCAAAGAAGCATTCAATTCCGCGATGATGGATTTTGATTCAGAGATTTGATCTTCAGCCCATTTTGGCAGTTCGTTACTGGAGCCATTCGTGGCCGATTGTCCATTGCTGCGCATTCGAACAATCAAATACGCGAACAGAAGCAGGTTCAATACGGGGAAGATATACTCAGTCATGAATCTTATGGTGCTGATATTCAGTTTAAAACAATGTCTTTTGTGCTGAAGAAGGCAATTCCCAATTTACACTTTCTAGGCCCTTTTCAGCTTGTTTATTATTAAAAGTTGTGAAGGGCTTCGAGCCAAAGAATCCTCTATAGGCGCTTAAGGGAGAAGGATGTGGTGTATGTACTATGTTTCCAGCGAAAGCGGGGTTGCGATGAACTAGTTTTTCCGCCAATTTTAATGCCGGATTTCCAAAACAGATAAAGCCTACTGAAGGAGTATTCGTTAGTATAAAATCTACACTATTGCCTACAAATTCTTCCCATCCCAAGTGCTTGTGAGACCCCGCTTCTCCTTGGCGAACGGTGAGCGCCGTATTTAACAGAAAAACCCCCTCGCGCGCCCAGGCGCTCAAATCTCCATTGGCCGGCGCGTTAAAGCCAAGGTCGTCCTGATACTCTTTGAAAATGTTCCGTAGTGAAGGAGGGATCTTTTGATTTGCTTCAACGCTGAAAGCAAGACCATTTGCCTGATTGGGTCCATGGTAGGGGTCCTGACCGAGGATTATGCACTTGCAGTGCTTAGGCTGCGTGTATTCAAAAGCAGCGAAGATGCTTTGCTTGGGCGGGTAGATGGTAAAGTCATGGGACTCTTGGAATAATTGGCCCATTAATTCCTGCCAATATTCCTTTTTTTGCTCGGCATCAAAGAACGCTTGCCAATGTGGAATTTCGATTGTGGAAAGGAATGTGGACATTTGGCAACAACTTTGGCTCTTGTGCGTTACTTTTACAACACGCAAAATAACGATTCTCAATCGTCTTGATGATGAAAAAAGTTTTGACATTGGTTGTAATTGCAGCCGCATTTTTAGCGCTCTCTTCATGTGGAACGGCAGAAAAATGCCCTTCGTACTCTTATGTTGAGGTTCCAGCGCAACAGGGATAATAAACCGGGCTCCGGCACGGAATTTCCGTTTGTACACCCGCAGTCTTTCGAGGAAGTTGCGGGTATTCTGCGTTTTAAAGGGACCACCTTTATATACAAGCACAGTACACGCTGTAGTGTGAGTTTATTCGCAATGAAGCGCTT
>CAYNLA010000044.1:4618-12095 GCA_964397915.1 uncultured Polaribacter sp.
TTATATACAAGCACAGTACACGCTGTAGTGTGAGTTTATTCGCAATGAAGCGCTTATTGAGTGTGGTTCCTGGAGGCGATGAGCAATGGGTATACATTGACGTAGTAGGTCAACGCCCCATTTCATTGGCCCTTGCAGAGGAATTGAATATTTGGCATGAAAGTCCCCAATTAATTATGCTTCAGGACGGTAAAGTGGTTGCACACTGTTCACACCACCAAGTCAATGAAGACACCGTAGAATCTTGGCGAAAAACACATAAATCTGAGAACTAAAAACGTCGAAAGGCGTTAATTTGATATGGTTGACAACCCGACAAATACAGTAGAAAAAATCTCAAAAGAGCGCGTCCAAAAGCCGAAATGGTTGCGTGTAAAACTGCCTACTGGGGAGAATTACAAACAAGTGCGCGGGCTCGTTGATAAGTACAAGCTGCACACCATCTGTGAGAGTGGTCATTGTCCTAACATGGGTGAATGTTGGGGTGCGGGTACTGCTACCTTTATGATCTTGGGTAATATTTGTACACGTTCATGTGGTTTTTGCAATGTTGCAACAGGACGTCCAAATTCTGTAGACTGGGAAGAACCTGAAAAGGTTGCTCGCAGTGTGAAACTCATGAAGATCAAACATGCAGTATTGACTTCGGTGGATCGAGACGACTTGGCCGATGGTGGTTCGATCATTTGGGCCGAAACGGTTCGTGCCATCCGCAGGATTAGTCCGGAAACTACGATGGAAACCCTCATTCCTGACTTCAAGGGCGAGTTGCACAACGTGGACCGAATTATCGAAGCAAATCCTGAGATCGTCAGCCACAACATGGAGACCGTTCGACGCCTTACTCGTAAAGTGCGTATTCAAGCTCAATTTGATCGCTCATTGATGGTATTGAAATATCTCAAAGATCAGGGCATTCACCGCACAAAAAGTGGCATCATGCTCGGACTAGGTGAAACCAAAGAAGAGGTGATCGATGCCATGCGCGAATTGCGTGAGGCGAACGTCGATATAATTACACTGGGTCAATACCTTCAGCCAACAAAACGTCATTTGCCTGTGGTTGAGTTTATTACTCCGGAAGTTTTCAAGGAACTTGAAGTAATTGGACTGGAAATGGGCTTCAGATTTGTTGAAAGTGGACCATTAGTACGCAGTTCATATCACGCCGAAAAGCACATTGCTTAGGCCTTGCGGTAATGAATGCTACGCCCTATTTTTAAACCTTTAAGAAAACAGAGTTAATCACACATATGAAACAAGGATTACGATTTGCCCTCGCGGGTACAGTTTTAGCCGCCGCCACAATTGCATTGCTTCCAAAAGAAGCGCAGTATACTCCTCGAGTAGTGGAAGAACAAAGTGCTGCTGGAGCTGCTGCCTACTTGCATAGTTTGCGTGCAAACCAAATTACCGGAGAAATCACTCAGGAAGATATCCAAAGCGCTATTGAGAGCTTGGAGAACATGCCTGAAAGTTCGATCGGTTTGTCTTGGGGAGAACGCGGACCCAATAACCGTGGTGGTCGTACACGTGGCCTTGCAATCAACCCAGCTAACCCGTCAGAAATGTATGTAGGTTCCGTTAGTGGTGGTTTGTATTTCTCCAATAATGGAGGTCTTTCTTGGTTGGAAGTGAATCCAGACCAAGAAAATTTGGCCGTCATGACTGTTGCCTACAGTAAAAATGGCGACGTATACTACGGAACAGGTGAGGGCTTGTACAATACTTGGACCACAGGTTACGGTGCATCAACATCTTCTGGTTTCCCAGGTGCTGGTATCTTCAAGAAAGGCGCAACAGATAATGATTTCACGCAATTATCAAGTACCTCTTCTTTGAGTTCAGTGGGGGCGCTAGTTTGTGATCCAAACAATAATGACAAGGTATATGCTGCGACTTCTTCGGGAATTCGCATGACGAACGATGGTGGTACAACTTGGACCAACCCGTTACAAGGTCAGATTGGTTCTAACGGAACATGTTGGGATATTCACATGGACGCCGGTGGCAACGTTTGGGGTACCTTGGGTGGTCGAATTATGAAAACCACAGATGGAGGCTCTACTTGGGTTGAAATTTCTAAATCAAGTGCAGGTTCTACCGGTCTTCCACGAAGTGGAGGTCGTATCATGTTCGCTTCAGCTGCTGATGATGCAGATTACGTATACGTTGTACAAATCACATCTGGAAATGCTTTGGCTGGTGTGTACCGTACTACAAATGGAGGAACAACTTGGACCAAAATCGGACAAAAATCCACTTATTTTGATCCGTTTTGTAGTTCACAATGTCAGGGCGAATATGACTTGGCAGTTGGTGTAGATCCAAGCAATAAAAACCGCGTTATCGTAGGTGGTATTACAGTTTGGGAATGGGAGCAAGGTCAAGGATGGAACCAGGTGAATGGTTTTGGTCCTTACAATATCCACTCTGATAACCATGATGTCGTTTGGCATCCAACGGATAGCTCTAAAGTATACATGGTCAATGATGGAGGTATTTACTTCTCAAATAACGCTGGAGAGACTTGGCAAACACTAAATAAAAACTACGCGACAACCCAGTTCTACAACATTGGTATTTCAGAAGATCGCTATGTCATTGGTGGTACACAAGATAACGGTAGTTTCGTAATGGACGGTTCAGGGAATACGCCAAATGAGGGCCGTTCTTTAGGCGCAGTTGATGGTTTCTCAGGTGACGGTGGTTATTCCGCTATCTCTTGGTTGGTGCCAAAAATATACTTCACGGAATACCAACAAGGCCGTATTGGTCGTAGCGAGAATAAAGGACAATCGTTTTCATCTTTCTGGGATGCACGCGTTGGACAGGCCATTGGATCTTGGATGACTCCATTCTATTTGTATGAAAACAGTGCGGATGCCTTGAGCGAAGATTCTGTTCAATTCAAAGTAGAACAGGCGGTACGTTCTTTAGGATTTGCCAATGCGGGTCAAGATACTTTTGTGTCTAAAATTGTTCCTATGCAGGCATCTGCAAATATGGTAGCAGCCACATTCATGGTCCAAAGTGGAAATATGCTTGTGACCAGCGATGCTAGTGGTAATTTAAGCGGAGACGGAACAGGAAACTTCAACGCTTCTACAGGTGAATTCACTGTTGTGTTCAACTCAAGCCCTGCCGCTGAAATTATCGCGAAGGTAGATTTGAGCTACGATGCAGGTGCTGAGATTGTTGCCGGTTCTAACACCAATGGCTTGCCATTCAAATATGCGCTTCCAAATGCTATGGCAATGGGAGATAGCATCATCATTCAAGATCCAGTCAGCAGCATGTTTGTTGTTGGTTTTAGTGGATCTGTTTGGATGACACGTGGTGCATTAGACTTCATGCAAACACCAGAATGGTGGAAGCTTGCGAGTATAACAGGTACTGTTCAAGCATTGGAAGTTAGTGCGGATGGAAACTACATCTGGGCGGGAACAAGTTCAGGACGTTTGTACAGAATATCAGGTTTGCAAGGAGCCCGTTCTTATGCAACTGCAGACTTAGATAGCGGTGCTACCGCTGTTACGGTAGACCTTGTAGATAATTATATGGGCCGAAACGTCACCAGCATTGCAGTAGATCCAAACGATAACGATCGTGTATTGGTAACCCTCGGTAACTACGGGAACACCAACTTCGTTTACTACTCGTCGAATGCGACCAGTGCTTCACCAACTTTCGTAGTTAAGGACGGCAACTTGGGTAACTTCCCAGTATATTCTGCAACCTTTGATAAGGGCAACTCGAACTATGCCATCATTGGTACAGAATTCGGTATTTTCTCTACTCAAAACATCAATACTACTCAGCCTCAATGGGGCGCTGATAACAGCGGTCTAGCTCGCGTACCAGTCTTCACATTGAAGCAGTTTAGAACGCACAAGAGCTCAACGGATGATATGGATGTCATGGAGGGTGATATTTTTGCCGGTACTTTCGGTCGCGGTACGTTCCAGACTACTACGCTTCAAACGACGCGTCCTTTGAACATTACAGAGCGTGATTTAGAAGGTGGTCAAGCGTCAACGATGAAGTTGTTCCCGAACCCTGCAGTTGATGAAACAACCTTAGAATTGAATCTTACTGCGGGCAATCACAGCATTGAAATACTTGATATGAACGGTCGTGTAGTACGAACTGCTGAGTACCAAGCTTCACAAAGTGGTGTGCAGCGTATAGCGCTTAACGTAAGCACGCTAGGTAACGGATTGTACATCGTAGGTGTGAAGTCTGTACCGTCAAGCTACACTCGCTTGTTGATCGCTCAATAAGAGCGCTAATAAAGATTCGAATACTAAGGCCCCGCCCACGGCGGGGCCTTTTTTTGTTCCTATTTTTGTGGGATGGATATAGAGTTTTTAAAGTACCCCATAGGGAAACCTACAATCGAAGCGAATCCTGAGGATGCCCGTATTGAAGGGTGCATCGCTGTTATTGGCCGTATGCCTAAGCAATTGATGGAGTTCGCCAAAGTATTAACGGATGATCAGTGGGATACACCGTACAGAGAAGGTGGTTGGACTGTACGTCAGGTAGTTCATCATTTAGCCGATTCGCATATGAATGGCTTTAATAGACAGCGTTTAGCGGTGACATCTGCTGAGCCTCCGAAGGTTCCTGGCTACCCCCAAAATCTCTTTGCAGTGTTGCCAGATTATTCTGCCGACCCTTTCTTGAGTGTGATTCTTTTGGCAAGCCTACATGAGAAATGGGTAAGCTTCCTCAATGGCGTGACAGAGATGGGGTGGGAGAAGTCCTATTACCACATGGAGGATGCGAAATTGTACTCCATGAAGGAGAGTGTCCAATTATATGCGTGGCATTGCCAGCACCATTTGGCGCACATTCGTCTCGTCCTTGAAGCGAAAGCCAATTAATTTAATCCTTCCGTTGAAGTAAGGCGCTGCGTAATGATGCCGTTTTCTACCTTGAAATAAACGGGCAATCCTTCAATGCCTAGTGCACTGATGATAGCGCTGCGGCCTCCTTTGAGGTCACTGAGATGTATTCCGCCGAGTTCATCGGACTTGATGGCATTGTACCAATCGGCCAACGGACTTCTTTGGGAAGGAAGCCCATCTACACTTAGGTATATCCAATTTTCCTTTTCTCCTCGCTTTTTGGTAGCTATAAGTTCATTCCGGCATCCTGTACACCAAGAAGCCCAAACTGCGATGACGTTGTTTTCGAGACTCATCTTTTTTATGCGCATTTCCTGGCCTTGCGGGGTTTCCAGCGTGAGTTCAGGGAACGGATGGCCGGGTTGAAATTTTAATGCGGCCTCTTGTACTTTGCGCGTGAAATTGACCATTTCCTCATACTTCGCTAACCACATTGCAAAAGTGATGACATCTGGACTGCCGGGATATTTGGCACTCAATTGTGTATATACGTTTTGCAGAATGGCACGATCAACTTCATAGTCGAGAACGGGTTGCTGTCCTATTCTGTGGTAAACCGTTAAAAGATTTGAGAGGTAATTGGGGCGTTGAGCGAGCGTATCAAGAATGATTTGGCGATAGGCATCACCATAGGATATGAATGCATCATTCAAGCTCGAGATGCCTTTAAAAGTGCTGCTATCCGCGTATGCCGAACGCAATGCATCTAAACTGTCCGTAAATGCAATTAAGTCCAGTTGCATTTTACGCTGAATCCCCAGCCAATTATTTTCAGCATCGCCAGAAATGAATCCTTCCGTACTGATCGACAATGATTTCGATTCAGGGCCCACAACTGCGTGAACAACAGGAAGTTCTCCTTCTAGAGGTACAAAGCTGACAATACGCGCTGTATCAAATCGAACAGAGAACACATCACTACCTATAATCTCTAGGGTATCAATAATCTCAAACTCCCCGGAATTATTGCGCATTTGAACTGAATACACACCTTTCTCCGCAAGATTGAAAGCGATTGAAGTTCCGTGCTCATCAGGATTACTACAGCTGACAATGCCGCCAAGTAGCAAACCAAAGAATAAGAGCTTATTTATCGAGTTTTTCACGTAATAAGGCGCTAGCTTTTTTTGGATCTGCACTGCCTCGGCTGTATTTCATAACCTCTCCCATAAAGAGCCCGATCAGTCCTTTTTTACCTGCTCGATATTCTTCAATTTTATCAGGATACGCAGCTAAGGCTTGGTCTACCCATGCTTGCAGCTGGTCACTATCCCCTTGTTGAATCCATCCGTTTTGCTCGCAAAGCGCACCCGCATCGGCTTTAGGATCTTCCAGTAGGGCAGGGAACAATTTTTGAGTTGCCGTAGAGATCGAAATTTTTTCTTCGTCGACTAGATTTTGAATAGTAGCTAAAGCAGCAGGCGAAATGGGGAACTCCTCAATTTCTACACTTTGCTCATTCAACCACGATTTAACCGGTCCTATAAGTAGATTGGTTGCACCCTTGTAATTTGAAGTATGCTTTATTACTTCTTCAAAGTATAGGGCGAAGGCTTTACTGTCCGTCAATACAAATGCATCATATTCACTAAGGCCCAATTCTTTCGTGTACTTCACAAACAGCTCGTAGGGCAGGGGTGGCATGGTCTCACGCACGCTGTCCACATAGCTTTGTGGCACCATCACGGGTACTAAATCAGGCTCTGGGAAGTAGCGGTAGTCGTGTGCATCTTCCTTTGAACGTAGGCCAATAGTGATGTTCTTCGCTGCGTCGTATGTACGGGTTTCTTGATGAATTTCTTCGCCCGATTCAATCAAATCAATCTGACGAATAATTTCAAAGTCAATAGCTTTCTGTACGTTACGGAACGAGTTCATGTTTTTCACCTCGACCTTCGTTCCAAATTTGGTCGTCCCTTTCTTGCGAACTGAGATGTTCAAATCCGCACGGAGTGAACCCTCTTCCATATTACCATCCGAAATTTCCAGATAACGGACCAATTTTCTGATCTCGCTCAAGTAGCTGTATGCCTCTTCTCCGTTCTTAATTTCTGGCTCCGATACAATCTCCAAGAGAGGAATACCGGCGCGGTTCAAATCTACCAGCGTATTGAACGGGTCAATATCATGAATACTTTTACCTGAATCCTCTTCCATATGGATTCGGGTCAGGTTGATTTTCTTGTCATTACCCTCAGCATCTTTGATACGCACAAATCCCTCCGTACAGATAGGTGTGGTGTCTTGAGTAACCTGATAACCCTTGGGTAAATCCGCATAAAAGTAGTTCTTACGCGCAAATTCATTGCGCTCACGAATTTTACAATCGCAGGCAATTCCGAGCTTCACGGCGTAATTCATCACTGCCTTATTGAACACAGGCAGTGTGCCAGGATGGCCCAAGCTAATCGGACTCACCTGTGTATTAGGAGACGCACCATAGGCAGTGGCATCGCCACAATACGCCTTGCTCTGCGTGCTCAACTGCACGTGAACTTCAATACCAATTACCGGTTCGTATGTATCGTAAATACTAGACATCCAAGGGAAATTTAGAGCGCTAA
>CAYNLA010000045.1:0-11971 GCA_964397915.1 uncultured Polaribacter sp.
TTAGCATCTTGATTGTGCGACCAACGGATAGAGAAATTCTTCGTGATAGAATACCCACCAAAGGGTTCATAGATGGGTAATCCTTGCTTTTGATATCGGTACTGGTAGGCAAAATTCCCATTGTATTTGTAACGCTTACGGTAATTTGACGTAGCACCTAAGGCCCAAGATCCTCGTAAATAGAGGTCACCGCGCAAGCTGAGATCCATGAAATCGCTAATTGGAAAATACCAACCGCCATTTACAATGCCCACCCCTTGGGAAGGGCTATTTTGAAAACTTGGCATCAACAAGCCCGAAATGCTCGGCTTTTCAATATTCGTGGGGAAGTAGCCGTATGGGATAACCAAGGGGGTTGGAATTCCAAAAAATTCGAAGTGCGCAGGTCCTGTAATGATGCGCTCCCCCATTTCAATTTTACTTTTTCCAGTCTTAATCTGAAAGTGGGGCTCCTCATGCGAACAAGTGGTAAAGCCTGTCCCTGCCATGTACATGGTATTGGAGTCGACCATCTTGACGGCATCTCCATTGAGGTAGTTTTGACCTTCTTGGGTCAAAATCTCGGTGATTTTTGCCTTTTGAGAGGCCCAATTGTAGGCGATTTCGCTTAAGTAAAAAGTGCGTCCATCGTCCTCAAATACAGGTCGTTGCTCCCAAGAACCGTCTGCCCCAAGAATGCCGCGTGCCTCCACGCGCTGTTCCTCCAAGTAGATTTTTGCATACCCGGCCGAGAGCTTGGTTTCACCAAAACTGATGTGCACCTCATTGAACAATTCAACGATGCCTTCATCCAAATTTGAGGTTGTTGAATCCTTTGCCGTGTATTCAATAGGTTGATCCTGCCCAACCGTTGAAAACGGTGCACAAAATGTGAGCAAAAAAAACAGTGCGGAAAGACGCTGATACACCCGGGTACGTAATTTGCATGTAAGTTTCAAAGGTAAAACGAATGTTGATGCACCTTGGTATGAAGAACCCAAGTTTTAAAGGATTTAAAATCGCCCTACTCGCTGTGCTTTTCACAGTGGCAGCCGCCTTTAATCCACGCCCTTTCGCCGTAGATGATGAGGGGGTAAACATCATCGTTATCGACCCTGGGCACGGTGGAAAGGATCCAGGCAACCTCGGAACAGGCCGCTACAAGGACCGTGAAAAAGATGTTAGCTACGATGTGAGCGTACTCGTCAAGAACTACATTGAAGAAAATTTACCCGGAACCAAGGTCATTCTTACCCGCGAGGAGAATGAATTCATTGAGCTCTACCAACGTGGCGTTATTGCCAACCGAGCAAACGCAGACCTGTTCCTCTCTATCCACTGTAACGCAAACGATAACTCCTCGGCCTATGGCACGGAAAGTTTCGTTTTAGGTATGGGTGAAAAAGACCAACGCCTCAACAAAACAGCACAGCTAGAGAATGCTGCGCGTCTTTTAGAAGACAACTGGGAGAGCAACTATGAAAAGCTAGATGCCTCCAATCCAGCAGCAGTAATCGCATTGCGCGCCTACCAAGATGCCTTTTTAGAACAAAGCATCAGCATCGCAGACGAAATTCAGCGTCAGTTTGAGGGCCGAGTAAAACGTCGCAACCGTGGAGTTAAGCAGCAACCCCTCGCAGTACTTCGTGGCTCTACCATGCCTGCTGTTCTTGTTGAACTCGGATTTTTAACCAATCCTGGTGAAGAGGATTTCTTGCAGAGCGCAAGAGGAAAGGAGTTGCTGGCCAGCGCTATTTACCGCGCCATCAAAGAGTACAAGTACAAACGTGAAAGCCGCGATGCCTTGATTCAAGGAAGCGCTACTGCCGCATCGGTATTTGATGACATGGCAATCGTCGAAACTCCTGACCCTAAAGATATCCAAGGAGCTGAGGGCACCAGCGACCAAACCCATACGCCAATCGAGGAAATAAAGCCTACAATCCCAGAAAACGTAACACTTGATGTGCCTTCAGTGCTTTTTTTCTCAGTACAATTGGCGGTTTCAAGAAACGATCTTAGCTGCGAACCACAGAACTTCAAAGGCCTTGAAGGTGTTTGGAAAGAAGAACAATACGGGCTATTCAAATATTATTGCGGGAAAATAAGTTCCTTTAAAGAGGCCGAGGCGTTGAAAGTAACTGCATCTGAGCAGTATCCAGACGCCTACATTGTGGCCTTTGAAAAAGACCGGAAAATTGACCTTAACGAAGCCAAAAAGCGGGCACCTTAACGTATTTTAGCAACAAATCACTTCCACCTTGAAAACAGAATTTAAAATAGGACTCTCATTCGTACTGGGCTTTTTACTGCTCTATTGGGGAATCAACTTCATGAAAGGTGAAGACGTCTTCAACGCGCAGAAGAAGTTCTATGTCATCTACGAGAATACCGAAGGCCTGCTCGCCACGCGTCCTGTTACCATTAACGGATATCAAGTTGGTCAAGTGAACAACATTGCCTTTCACCCTGATCAAAGCGGTCACCTTGTGGTTACTCTTCAGGTTACCGATGAATTTCCAATAACCGAAGGAACCATCGCCAAGATTTATTCGGCTTCAATCATGGGAGAGAAAAGCATTTCTCTCCACACAAAGAAAGGTGCACCACTGGCATTGAGCGGAGATACGCTGGTTGGGGATACAGAGCGTGATTTGACGCAAGAGGTAAATATGCAGTTGGCTCCAATTAAAGCGCGTACGGAACAACTTCTCGGCACCTTAGATACCGTCATTGGATTGGCCAGTGGATTCCTCGACGAACGTACCTCGCAAAACTTCAAGTCCACCTTCGAGTCCATTGAAAAAACATTCCAAAGTGTGCAGCAGAGTGCTGCTGAAATCAGTGATTACTTAGGAGACAACAAAGAAAACTTTGATGCCATCAGTACCAATTTCCGTTCGTTAAGTGAAGAATTAGCGGCCAATGGGGAAGATATCAGCAAAACCATTAAAAGCGTTGAAGCCATCTCTGATAGCCTTGCCAATGCAAAGCTTACAGAGACGATCAACAACATGGAGAGCATCACCGCCCGTTTTGATGGACTTTTGGCCCAATTGGAACAAGGCAACGGTGCCGCCTCTAAACTGATCTATGATGAGGAAGTTTACGGCAACCTTAAAGAGGCCACAGAAAATCTAAATCGATTACTCCTAGACATCAAATACAATCCAAACAAATACTTACACGTCAGTGTCTTTGGCTCACGTACTCGTTATTCAGAAGAGGAAATAGAAGCCATCGAACGAGACATCGACAGTAAAAAAGAAGAGTAATGGCTTACCTCCCAAATGTGATTTTCGCAGCGGCGCTTATTGTCGCCATTTGGACTTTTGCGAAGAAAGTAAAATCTATTGCGCGCAACATACACCTTGGGAAAACTGAAAATCGCAGCGACAATCCTTCGGCTCGACGCAAAAACATGCTGCGTGTAGCCTTTGGTCAAAGTAAGATGCAAGCACGTCCTGTCGCTGGGGCACTCCACTTCATAGTATATGCGGCCTTCCTAATCATCAACATTGAGGTCTTAGAAATCATTGTCGATGGTCTTTTCGGCACCCATAGATTCTTTGCTCCGTTCTTAGGGAGCGCCTACCCCGTCATTATTGGATTCTTCGAAATCTTAGCGGTACTTACCGTTGTGGCCGTTGTAATATTTTGGTGGCGTCGCAACGTAAGCAAGCTTGACCGTTTCCACAAGCCTGAGATGAAAGGCTGGGCCTTCACCGACGCGAACAACATTCTATACATTGAAGTGGTCCTCATGTTTGCCCTACTAAACATGAACGCGGTAGAAAGTCTTCTGCCAGATGGCCACGCTGCATTCCTCGTATCTAATGCCATTGCCCCCGTTTGGGCGGGTTTATCTGAAGGAGCGCTGCACATCGCCGAACGCGCATTTTGGTGGTCACATATTTTGGGGATTCTTGCCTTCTTGAACTACCTGCCCTACTCCAAGCATTTTCACATTATTCTTGCCTTTCCAAACACGTACTACGCAAACCTCAAGGCCAAAGGTCAATTCGAGAACAATGCCGCAGTGACAAAGGAAGTCGCTTTGATGATGGACCCGAATGCAGATCCCTTTGCGGCTCCCGCCCCTGATGCTAATGCCCCAATAGAGCGCTTCGGAGCAAAGGATGTAGCCGATTTAAGTTGGGTAAACTTAATGAACGCCTATACCTGCACGGAATGTGGTCGGTGTACAAGCGAGTGCCCTGCGAACATCACCGGTAAAAAGCTCAGTCCACGTAAAATCATGATGGACACGCGCGACCGACTGGACGAAGTGGGTAAAAACATCGATGCCAACGGAGGCAATTTCCTCGACGACGGGAAAAGCCTGCTCGGCGACTACATCAGCAAAGAAGAAATTTGGGCTTGCACCAGCTGTAATGCATGTGTTCAAGCCTGTCCCGTAGATATCGACCCGCTCAACATCATCATGAAGCTGCGCAACTATGCGACCATGGAAGAAAGCAGCGCACCAGGCGAACTCAATGCCATGATGAGCAATGTGGAGAACAACGGTGCCCCATGGCCATTCTCCCAGATGGATCGAGCCAATTGGATCAACGAATAAAAAAACAACCCAAATAACAAACAGTAATTCTTTCAACGCGTCAAACACAACACATGGAAAAAAGCGCAAACGCACACATCGACAACCTATTACGCGAAGCTTCTGAAGACGGGCAAAAGATCAGTCCAATGCTCCCTGAAGAAATCAAGAATTACCTTATCGACATTGATGGCACCATCTGTGACGATATTCCTAACGAGGAACCCGAGCGCATGGCAACAGCGAAAGTCTACCCCGATGCACTCGAAACGCTCAACAAATGGTACAATGAAGGACATGTGATTACCTTCTTTACCTCACGCACTGAAGACCACAGAGCAGTGACCGAAAAATGGCTCAAAGATCACGGCTTCAATTGGCACGGGCTGCTCATGGGCAAGCCTCGCGGAGGAAACTACCACTGGGTGGACAACCACATTGTTCGCGCAACCCGCTTCGTTGGGAAATTCACCGACTTGGTCGAAAAAGAAACCACCATTCAAGTTTTTGAAGAATAATCAACTATGACTGCACTTCACGTACCCACATTAGCACAAATGACTGCTGAAGGTAAAGCCCCAGAGGTACTCTTCTGGGTAGGCTGTGCTGGAAGCTTTGACGACCGTGCGAAGAAAATCACCAAAGCCTTCGCTAAAATCCTACAACACGTAGGCGTCTCCTATGCTGTGCTGGGTACTGAAGAAGGATGTACAGGAGATCCAGCAAAGCGTGCTGGAAATGAATTCCTGTTCCAAATGCAGGCCATGATGAACATTCAAGTGCTCAATGGCTACGAGGTCAAGCACATCGTAACCACCTGTCCACACTGCTTCAATACATTGAAGAATGAATACCCTGAACTTGGTGGAAATTACACCGTTGAACACCACAGCCAATTCCTCAACGGCCTGCTCAAAGCCGGACGTTTAAAGATTGAAGGTGGTCAGTTTAAAGGAAAGAAAATAACCTTCCACGATCCCTGTTACCTCGGCCGCGCCAACGACGAATACGAAGCTCCACGTGCGCTTCTTGAAAAACTCGATGTTGAACTTCGCGAAATGCGCAGATGCAAACAAAATGGTTTGTGCTGCGGAGCTGGGGGTGCACAGATGTTTAAAGAGGCTGAAAAAGGAACAGCAGAAATCAACCACGTTCGCGCAGATGAAGCCATGGATACTGGAGCGGAAATTGTCGTAGCGGGATGTCCGTTCTGCAATACTATGCTAACCGATGGGGTTAAAAACCGCGAAAAAGAAGATGCCGTTCAAGTGCTCGACCTCGCGGAGATGATCGCCATAGCTGAAGATTTGTAAGCATGGGAATGCACACGATGAATCCAAATTCGCGCATGTGGTTCTATGGCTTGCCTACACCACTGAGCGATGAACAAAGTGTTGAGCTGGTTGAAATCATGGAGGCGTTTATCAGCCAATGGAAGGCGCATGGGGCACAACTTGCCGCTTCGTATCGCTGGATAGGTAAGCAATTCCTTATCATCGCAGTAGACGAAGGTCAGCAACAAGCTACCGGGTGCAGCATTGATAAGAGCGTTCATTTATTGCAAGAGTTTGGCGCCAAACACGGGGTCGATTTCTTCAATCGAATGCTCGTTCATACACAAACCAACGACGGCTTTATCTCCTATACGACCACTGAACTCAAATCTGCCATTGCCAATGGAGTGGTCAATGGTGAAACTTTAGTGATGAATACGACCGCACAGACCCTAAAGGAAAGCGGTTCAGGCACTCTACCGCTCAAAGACAGTTGGGCGGCCCGATTTTTATAGGATCAAAAAAAAGCGACCCTTGGGTCGCTTTTTTTTGACACGTAATTTGACAGGTAATTAGAATACTTGCTCGGCAATCTGCTGAATATTGGCACTCTTGCCCATACTGTAGTAATGCAATACCGGGACACCAGCAGCCTTCAATTCCTTACTTTGCTGAATGCACCATTCAATACCCAGTTGCTTAACCTGAGCATTGTCCTTGCACTTGATGGCTTGGATGGCCAATTCATCCGGAATATCCACATGGAAGATCTGGGGCAATATGCTCAACTGGCGCTTGGTCGATAAGGGCTTCAGTCCAGGTATGATGGGGACCGTTATTCCTGCTTCCCGACATTTATCGACAAAAGCGAAGTATTTAGAGTTGTCAAAGAAGAGCTGCGTAACGATGTAATCCGCTCCTGCTTCCACCTTCGCTTTAAGGTGCTCTATGTCGATATTTAACGACGGGGATTCAAAATGCTTCTCCGGGTACCCTGCCACACCAATACAAAAATTCGTGGCCGTTGTATTCTGAAGCTCATCGTCCAAATAACGCCCTTGGTTCAACTCTTTAATCTGCTTAACCAAATCAATTGCAAAGGCATTGCCTTCTGGATGCGGTGTAAAATAACTCTCGTGCTTCGCTTGATCGCCACGCAGTGCTACCACATTCTCTATTCCCAAGAAGTTTAAGTCGATGAGCAAGTTTTCTGTATCCTCCTTAGAAAACCCACCACATAGCACATGCGGCACGGTCTCTGTATCGTAGCGGTGCATGATGGCCGCACAAATCCCCACAGTCCCAGGACGCTTTCGCACTACCTTTTCTTGGAGCAAGCCATTGCCCAAGCGCTTGTAGACAGTCTCCTCACGGTGGTAGGTTACGTCTATGAACGGCGGTTTGAATTCCATCAAAGGATCAATGTTGTCAAAGATCTCTTGGGCTTTCTGCCCTTTCAAAGGAGGCAAAATTTCGAAGGTGAACTCACACCCATTGGTCTTGGCCAGTATATCTGTAATCTTCATATCAATAATTCAAATTTGGAGCAAGCCATTTTTCGGCCAATTCCACTGTTATCCCACGCGCGGCAGCGTAGGTCTCGACTTGATCTTTAGCCAATTTGCCTACCGCAAAATATTTGCTATCTGGATGAGCGAAGTAATACCCACTCACACTCGCAGCAGGGTACATCGCGAGACTTTCCGTCAACGACATCCCTAGTTCCTCTGCCTTTAAAAGCTCAAAAATCTTGGCTTTATCGAGGTGATCCGGACATGCTGGATACCCCGGTGCTGGGCGTATTCCTCGGTACTTTTCAGCGATAAGTTCATCGTTCGTGAGCTGCTCTTCTGGCGCATAACCCCAGAATTCTCGACGAATGCGTAGGTGCAAATATTCGGCAAGGGCTTCGGCTAATCGGTCCGCAAGCGCTTTGAGCATTAAGGCGCTGTAATCGTCCATAGCCTCCTCAAAGTTCTTTAAAGGACCTTCCATATCTAGTCCTGCTGTCACCGCAAAACAGCCCATGTAATCTTGGATGGTTCCTTCTGGAGCAATGAAATCTGACAAGCTTTGGAACTTTGACTTCTCACCCGTTTGACGCAAGGCATAGAAACTGCCCAACTCCCCATTTTCACCAAGCTTAATCTCCTCACCTGCACTATTCGCAGGGAAAATACCATAGGCCGCTTTCAATGTGAGCCATGCTCCTTTTTTGATGTCGCGTAGCATCGCCTGAGCATCTTTAAAGAGTTTTTGAGCCTCCACTCCTACAACGTTGTCTTCCAGGATTCTAGGGTACTTACCAAAGAGTTGCCAAGTTTGGAAAAATGGAGTCCAATCAATGAATGGGATGACATCAGCGATGGCAATATCATGCAACTGTTTACTCCCGATAAACTTAGGGGTTCGAACAGTCGTCGAATCAAATACATACTTGGGGGCATTGGCTTGTGCGAACTTAAAAGGCACTAAGGCTTTTCGTTCACGTTGCTTAGCATACCCGTCTCGAACCTTGTCTAAGGAGGCCTTTTCTTGCAATATGTACGTCGGTCCTTCTTCCGATAGAAGTTTAGAGCTCACACCCACCGCACGACTTGCATCATTAACGTGCATAACGGCACCACTATATTCCGGATCGATCTTCACCGCCGTGTGCGCCCTAGAGGTAGTAGCACCCCCAATGAGCAACGGAATGTTCATTCCGAGACGCTCCATTTCTTTCGCGATGTGAATCATTTCATCTAGTGACGGCGTGATCAATCCACTGAGTCCTAAAATGTCCACTTGGTGCTCTTGTGCGGCCTGCAGGATCTTCTCCGGCGGTACCATTACTCCAAGATCAATGATTTCAAAGTTGTTACAAGCGAGTACGACACCAACGATGTTTTTACCAATGTCATGCACATCTCCTTTTACAGTGGCGAGCAGCACCTTTCCAGCGCTAGAACTTCCGCCTTCTGCTTTTTCTGCCTCTAGATAAGGCAAGAGATAGGCCACAGCCTTTTTCATAACCCGGGCACTCTTCACTACTTGTGGTAAGAACATTTTCCCCTCACCAAATAGATCACCCACGACATTCATCCCGTCCATCAAAGGGCCTTCAATGACGTGCAACGGCCGATCGAATTGTTGGCGCGCTTCCTCAACATCCTCATCAATGAATTCAGTAATCCCCTTAATGAGTGCATGTTCAAGACGTTTTGCAACGGGCTCATTGCGCCATTCCAATACCTTGGCTTCGTCCTTTACGGTACCTGCAACGGTTTGTGCAAAATCGAGCAATCGCTCGGTAGCATCTTCACGGCGATCGAGAAGGACGTCCTCGATATAGGTCATTAGATCTTTATCAACTTCCTCGTAAACCTCTAACATGGTTGGGTTGACAATGCCCATATCCATTCCGTGCTGAATGGCGTGGTACAGGAAGGAGGCGTGCATGGCTTCTCGAACGGTATTGTTTCCACGGAAGCTGAAACTCACATTACTTACCCCGCCACTGACTTTGGCATAGGGGAGGTTTTCTTTAATCCATTTCGTAGCGCGGAAAAAATCCAATGCGTTCAATCGGTGCTCTTCCATCCCTGTCGCAACTGGGAAGATATTGGGATCGAAGATGATGTCCTCTGGAGGAAATCCCACCTTCTCGGTTAGCACTTTATAGGAGCGTTCACAGATTTCTATACGACGTTCATAACTGTCTGCTTGGCCATCCTCATCGAATGCCATAACAATCACTGCAGCCCCAAAGCGCTTGATGGTGGTTGCTTGTTGTATGAATTCTTCTTCGCCACCTTTTAAGGAGATCGAATTGACCACCGATTTCCCTTGAACACACTTCAACCCCGCCTCGATGATTTCCCATTTGGAGGAATCGATCATAATTGGAATACGCGAAATATCAGGTTCCGCAGCGATAAGATTAAGGAAGGTAGTCATTGCCTCTACCCCGTCAATCATCCCTTCATCCATATTGACATCTAAAATCTGAGCACCACCCTCTACTTGATCGCGAGCAATATCTAGCGCCTCATCAAACTGCCGCTCTTTGATTAATCGTAAAAACTTACGAGATCCAGTAACATTAGTGCGCTCACCAACATTAACGAAGTTAGTTTCAGGTGTAATAATCAACGGTTCCAACCCGCTGAGTCGCATTGGTCTTGGAGGCAGATTAGTTGACATAGGTGCGTGGGGTATATGATTTCGCAACTTCAGCAATTGCCTTTATGTGCGCTGGAGAAGTGCCACAGCAGCCGCCAATAATATTGATGAGATTAAGATCTAAATATTCCTTAATCTGGGCAGCCATTTCAGCCGGCGTCTCGTCATATTCGCCAAATGCATTGGGCAATCCAGCATTGGGGTGGGCGCTCACCGCAAAGGGTGCTTTTGCATCTAACGTTTGCAAATAGGGCATCAATTGTCTCGCGCCAAGTGCACAATTCAAACCAATGCTCAACAACGGTGCATGACTCACAGAAATTAAAAACGCCTCAGTAGTTTGACCGCTGAGTGTGCGTCCCGAGGCATCCGTAATGGTACCGCTGAGCATAATGGCTACTTCCCGACCCTCTAGATCTATGGCATCCTGAGCTGCAAATAAAGCAGCCTTCGCATTCAACGTATCAAAGACAGTCTCGATCAACAATGCGTCAACTCCTGCTTTTACAAGCGATACGCACTGCTCAAAATACGTAGCCTTCAAATCGTCAAAACTTACGGCACGGTAACCAGGGTTATTGACATCTGGACTTAATGAGGCCGTTTTATTCGTTGGGCCAACGGAACCTGCAATGTATTTAGGTCCCGTTCCACCTTCTTCGTAATACGTTTCAATTGCTTTCTTGGCACATTGAACCGCAGCAACATTTAATTCATCGACAAGATCACCCATGTGGTAATCTTCCATACTAATGCTGTTGCTGTTGAAGGTATTGGTCTCGAGTATATCTGCTCCTGCCCGCAAATACTCGAGATGAATGTGCTCGATGGCATGCGGTTGCGTGATTGACAGCAGGTCATTATTCCCTTTTAATGGATGGGCATAATTCGCAAAGCGTTCCCCGCGATAGTCCTCTTCTTCAAACTTATACGCCTGAATCATGGTACCCATTGCACCGTCAAGGACAAGAATGTGCTCCTTTATTCTTTTGCTTATGGTCATCATCTTATTTGGTTAGGTGCTTCAAGAAAGCTGGACAGATGACCGTCGACGACTGTATCATTCCCTCATTTGGGTGGGTTGTGGCACCCGGCTATTCCGGGTTGCCAAGACATCATTGGGCCCATTCCCTCCGTCTTTCTTGATAGCAAAGCAAAAGTAGAACGTATTTTTTTAAAATTTCAATCTACTTGGGTACAATTTCAATTTGTTTTCTACTTTTGACGGCGTGGAAGGATTTGACTGCTTGCAACCACAGTAAAAAATGCTAAATACAGATCTTAGCAGCACGCTACGCAAGCAACCATCTCCTTTCGGCCAACCTTAGAGCAACCCTAAACAGAATAGAGATGTCTTACTTTTTTACCTCCGAAAGTGTGTCTGAAGGGCACCCAGATAAAGTAGCTGACCAGATTTCAGATGCCATTATCGACAACTTCTTAGCATTCGACCCGCAGTCGAAAGTGGCGGTTGAAACCCTAGTAACCACGGGCCAAGTAGTCTTAGCCGGCGAAGTCAAATCTTCTGCTTACCTAGATGTACAGAGCATCACACGTGGCGTAATTGAGCGCATTGGCTACACAAAGAGCGAATACATGTTCGAAGCAAATTCGTGTGGCGTTTTGAGCGCTATTCATGAGCAAAGCTCAGATATCAACCAAGGTGTTGACCGCGGTTCGATCGAGGACCAAGGTGCCGGTGACCAAGGGATGATGTTTGGCTACGCTTCGAATGAAACAGATAACTTCATGCCATTGGCATTGGACTTAAGCCACAGGATATTAAAGAAATTGGCCGAGTTCCGTCGCGACGGCAGCCAGATTGATTACCTGCGTCCGGATTCGAAAAGCCAGGTAACCATCGAATACGGTGATGACCACAAACCACAGCGCATTGAAGCCATCGTAGTAAGCACGCAGCACGACGACTTCGGCCCCACGGACGAAGCGATGTTGGCGAAAATCAAAAAAGACATCGTTGAACTCGTGATCC
>CAYNLA010000046.1:0-9620 GCA_964397915.1 uncultured Polaribacter sp.
AATGAGCTTTTTGGCCGATTCATTTCTTCCGAATATGAGCAATGGTTTGCGAGCGACGACGATCGCCCAATGCTCAGTCACGAGCTAGTAAATAAAGTCGTTGCACCTCAAATACGTGAGGGCAACAAGGTGTTTTTCTTGGTAATGGATAACCTCCGTTATGACCAATGGTTGGCCATCAAGCCGGCTCTAGCGCCTTATTTCCACACGAAAAAAGAAGGTATTTATAACAGTATTTTGCCTTCAGCAACACAGTATGCGCGCAATGCGCTCTTTGCAGGAGAGTTGCCCGCAGTAATCAAAAAGAAAACTCCGCATTATTGGGTTGAGGAGCATGATGAAGGCTCTAAAAACCAATTCGAAGGTGAGTTGCTTCAGGCCCAGTTTGACCGACTTGGGCTGGGTGATAAGCGCTTGGAATATCGCAAGGTGGTCAACCTTCGCGGTGCAACCAAGCTGCTGGACCAGATGCACCAATTGAAAAATGCCGATTGCATCGCCCTAGTTTACAACTTTGTCGATACGCTGTCCCATGCGAAAACCGATACCGAAGTGGTGCGGGAATTGGCCAATGACGATGCGGCTTACCGCCGACTCACGAAAACTTGGTTTGAAGGTTCGCCCCTTTTGAAAATGTTGCAGTGGGCTGCAGAACAGGGCTACACGGCAATCATCACCACGGACCATGGAACGATCAATGTTCAGCGCCCCGCCAAGGTTGTGGGAACCAAAGAGCTCACCACCAATCTTCGTTACAAGAGTGGAAATGGCATGAGTTATCCTGCGAAACACAGCTTGGTCATTAAAAATCCCGAACGCGTTGGTTTACCGAAGCAGCACATCGCAGATGAATATATTTTCGGATTATCGGATTATTTCTATGTCTACCCAAACCGATTCAATCATTTTGCACAGTATTACCGCAATACATATCAGCACGGTGGGGTATCTTTGGAGGAACTGATTATTCCGTATGCGGTCCACCTTCCAAAATGATCATTGGCGCTTCGAACAGGTTACTTTGGCTGACCTGAATGCGCTCGCCATGCATGTGTTGGAACATGCACAACACGATGTCAATCTCTTGGAGGCACCCATGGGAAGTGGAAAAACCACTTTTTGTAACGCAATCTTGGAAGCGTGGGGTAGTGAAGATCGAGGCTCGTCGCCAACCTTTGCCCTCATCGAAGAGCATCAAGGCCCTGATGGTACGTTTTATCACCTCGACGCCTACCGCCTCGAAGATGAGGAGGAAGCCTACGACGTTGGACTGGAAGAATACTTAGAAGATGGATGCCCCATGTGGATTGAATGGGGAGAAAAAGTACGATCTTTATTACCCTACAAAGTAGGGGTGGTCTACATCCAAAAATCTACTGAAACAGAACGTACGGTACTTTTTTACCCTAGCCTAAGTACCAACCAAATAGAATGGAATCATGAGTGAGTACATCAGCTGGTCTGAAACGGCTTGGGCAACACAAGAAGAACGCTTGGCGGTAGAAACCAAGGGCACGAACCTACACATTGGTTTGCCTAAAGAACGCGAGATGAATGAGCATCGCATCTTGCTTACCCCAGAATCGGTGCAAATCTTAACCAATAATGGCCATCATATTTTAGTCGAAAAGGGTGCTGGAGAGTTGGCAGGTTTTTCGGACCGTATGTATGCCAATGCAGGTGCGGAGATTGTAGAAGAGGCAACTACCATATTTCAATGTGCCATTGTCGCTAAAGTTGCGCCGCCAACTCCTGCAGAAATTGCACTCATGAAGGGCAATCAAACGTTGATTAGCGCCCTCCAACTTAGAACGCGAGATCGCGATTACTTTAAAGCGCTTGCAGATAAAAAAATAACAGCACTGGCTCTTGAAGAGGTGCGCAATGGTGAAGATCAGAGTGCACTTCGAATGGCCATGAGTGAAATTGCGGGGCAGATGGCCGCGCGCGTAGGCGCAAGCCTACTCGCGGACGGCGCCCACGGCTCGCGAAAAGGAAAATTGATGGGACCCATTCCTGGTGTCACGCCAGCCCGCGTGGTGGTGTTGGGCGCCGGCGTCGCCGGCCTCTCGGCCGTGCGCGCGGCTCTTGGCATGGGAGCCCAGGTTATTCTCATGGATAGCAATATCAATCGTTTACGAACAGCACATGAGGATTTCGGCAATGTGTTGCACACCGAGGTTATTCAAGAATTAGTCGTGTCGAAACGCCTAGCGAAAGCCGATATAGTCATCGGTGCTTTGCGTCCCGTGGACGGCAGGACACCTATGGTAGTGACCGAGGATATGATTGCGAGCATGGAGCCCAATAGCGTCATCATCGATATTAGCATTGATAGTGGTGGATGTTTTGAGACGTCGGAGTTGACCACGCATGACGTACCCACTTTTGAAAAGTTTGGAATCATTCACTATATGGTTCCAAATATGGCGAGTGCTGTAGGACATACTGCTAGTGTGGCCATGAGCAATATTGTAGGCCCTTTAGTACAGGTGATGGCAGATACAGGTGGTGTTGAAGATTGCTTGCACTATGATTTGAATGTCCGCGCTGGATTGTACATGTACAAAGGATTATTGACGAAGCGTCACTTGGGCGAACATTTTGACTTGCCCTTTTCAAACGATACGTTGTTGTTTGGCACCCTATAGATTCATAGACGAACCCTTAACCGCCCGAGTGGCTTTAAATAGTAATTGATTTGGCTTTTTTACGACGACTTTTATTCTACATCATAGGTATTGGACTTGGAGTAGCCTTAGTCAAGGTATTCTTTGGTGAGCGCGATTTAGATTATGCCTATGGCCCTGGTGCCCGAGTGAAGAAGATATTCCGCACTAAAGTTATAGATAGCACTACTTTGGAACATCCCGTATTGGACCTTAGTAAGGACAGCATTTACTACTGGGCCGTGGTTGATGGAAAGATCAAGTTCGGTGAAAGTAATCCCCGCAAGGAACCCTGCGGTGAGTATGCATTGTACTACGAGCACAAGGATATTGATTACCACATCACCCTGGAAAACTGCGGAGATACGGTACGCGTCTTGGACGTCGTCCGAGAAGAGTAGATTCGCGCCCTTACAAAAACGAAGTGAAACCCTTCTTTAAGCGCTTTTCCTGCGCTTCACCTCATTCTGTATCAAGCTAAGTTCACGCCCGGTTTGGCCTTCAACAGAGGTGTTTTCTTCTGCACGGCGAAACAAGTAAGGCAAAACGTCTTTGACGGGCCCGAAGGGAAGGTATTTGGCTACATTCATGCCGAGATTAGCAGCATTAAAACTGATGTGATCGCTCATTCCGAAGAGCTGCGCCACGTGCACTCTTGAGTCATTGAGGGCAATATTCTTGGCCTTCATTTTCTCTGCAGCGCGTTGAACGCTTTGCTCGTTGTGCGTTCCAATGACCACCGCCATGTGATCGAGGTGGTCTAGAATAAGATCAATAGCGGCATTGTAATCGTCATCTGTTGCTTTCTTAGAGGGCTGAATAGGATCTTGGTAGCCTTTGCGAGCAGCGCGCTCACGCTCCTTTTCCATGTATGCACCACGAACAATCTTGACACCGTAGATGAAGTTTTCCTTTTTGGCCAATTCCAAGCTTTCTTTAAGGTGTGCCAATCGATCATGGCGGTAAAGTTGTGCGGTATTATAAACCAATGCGCGCTCGCGGTTATAGGTTTTCATGAAACCAATAACAACCTCATCTATAGCTTGCTGGATCCAGCTTTCTTCTGCATCTACCATTACCGGCACTTGCAGTTCGTTGGCCAATTCGAAAACCGCGGCAAATCGCTCAAGAGTGCGCTCCCAGGCTTTCTCTTCGGTGGCACTCAAAGTTTTGCCAAGGCTGATCTTTTCATAAATCTCAATGCTTCCCAATCCGGTGGGTTTAAAAACGCCAAAGGGAACAAAGGCATTGTCCTTTGCAAATTTGATGGTTTCGAGGGTAGTTTGTAGCGTGCGATCAAAGTCCGATTCTTGGGCTTTGCCTTCAACACTATAATCCAGAATTGCTCCGACCTTCCCTTCAGAGAGACGGTCGATTTGCTTTTGACATTCGGCAATGGTTTCCCCACCGCAGAATTGGCGGAATACAGTTGCTTTTACAATTCCTTTGATAGGAAGGCGCAATGCCAGTGATGCGAGCGTCAGGTTTTTGAGCACGCTAACAACGTTCGGGGAGCTCAATGTTGAGAACAATAATTTGCTCTGCTGCAGGTCGGCGTTGGTTTTCATACCGAAAGCTACCTCCGTATTGGTGAAGTCAATCATCTGCCTGTGAATTGGACTCCAAATATAGCTTTCAAATCGTACTTTTGGTATGTGGAAAATATCCTCCAACAACCCGTTTTTTCGTCCGATGGCTTTGCTGCTTTGGATGCCTATTTGAAGGAACTAACCCCTTCAAAGACCTTTTTGTTGGTGGATTCGAATACTTCCTGTTGTATTTCTGAGTTTGTAAGCCAATTAACCCAATTGGACCCGCAATACGAGGTACTCGAAGTTGAGCCAGGTGAAGAGAGTAAATCTATTGAAGTAGCCTCAGGACTTTGGTCGGTATTGCTGGAATACGGCGCAGACCGCAATAGCTTGATCATTAATCTTGGGGGAGGCATGGTGCTAGATTTAGGTGGATTTGTAGCCAGCACCTTTAAACGCGGAATCCCCTTTGTGAACGTTCCGACTTCGTTGCTGTCCATGGTCGATGCTTCCGTAGGTGGGAAAACCGGGATTAACATAGACGGATTAAAAAATCAAGTCGGCACGTTTACCAATGCGAATGCGGTACTTGTTGAGCCAGCTTTTTTGGACAGCCTTTCGGATTTGGAATGGCAAAGTGGACATGGGGAAATGATAAAACACTCCTTGTTATCTGCCCGCTTTTGGCCTGAAATCTTGCAAATCAATCGGAAAGGTTTGTTGCCTCAGCATATTAAGGACAGTATAGATTTTAAGCTAGAAGTGGTTGAGAGTGACTTCCGGGAATCGGGCCGTCGCAAAACCCTCAACCTGGGTCATACCTTTGGCCACGCATGGGAAAGTTTCCACCTGGCTGCAGGCACACCTATTACGCATGGTGCTGCAGTCATTCAAGGCTTACACCTCGCCCTTGCGCTTAGCAATCAAAAAGATTTGCGTGATGCGCTAAACGAGTCCCAACCGTGGGTAATGGTTGCCTCTGAATACTACGAGGTGCTATGGATGCTGATGCAATCGGACAAAAAGAATTCCTCAGGCGAGGTGCAGTTTGTCCTCCTCGAAAAGTTAGGCAAAGCGACATGGGGTCATGCCATTTCAAAGGCCCAATTTTACACAGCGTTAGATCAATTAAACGCAGTCCAATGATGGAAGGCGTGCTGGCATTGTCCAAACATTCAGGAATTTTCAATGGGACCATCCATTTGCCAAAAAATAAGAGTTTGGCAAATCGAGCCCTAATTCTACAAGCTCAGTTCCCGCAAATCTCAATAAGCGAGCAGGCAGAAAGTGCAGACTCCATATACCTTAGTAAGGCGTTGAACGCCACCACTGAGCACATTGATGTTGGCGCGGGTGGAACTACCCTTCGCTTTGCAATGGCGTTTTGGGCTGCACAACCCGGAGCGCATAAGGTGCTGACGGGCACGGACCAATTGCTCGCTCGGCCAATGCAACCACTCATTGAAGCGCTGAATGCACTCGGAGCTCGAGTCCAAGCGCAAGGCGATAACGGACATGGACCTTTTGAAATTGAAGGTGCCCAACTTGAGGGCGGCAGTCTCCACTTAGGCAGTATTACCAGTTCTCAGTTTATCACAGCCTTGATGCTAATTGCGCCCTCTATGGCACAAGGTTTAACCCTTTTTTGGGACCAATTGCCTTCGCGCAGCTACGTTGAAATGACTGCGGCTCAAATGACCGCCATGGGCTTCTCAGTGGAACTCAGTACCAACTCGCTCCATATCGCTGCGGCTCAACACATTGACCCACTTACCGTTGCACTAGAACCGGACTGGTCCGCCATGGGATTTTGGTGTGAGGCGGTGGCCTTAAGCAATAATGCAAATCTTCTGTTCCCAGGGGTAGTGTCAGAATCTCTACAAGGCGATCGTAAAGTTTTGGATTACTTTGAACCGCTAGGTGTAGGCGCCCAGTTTACAGATGCAGGCTTGATTTTAAGAAAGAAAGCCACGTTGAGTTATGCCAATCTCCACTTCAATCTTGAGAATACACCCGATCTCGCACAGCCATTAATTACTGCAATGCTTGCCTTACGCCAGCCTTTTGAAGTGCATGGATTGCAGACCCTTCCATTTAAAGAATGCGATCGCATCCAAGCCTTAAAGGAATTAGCCGGTTCGTTGGGAATTACAGCGGATGTTACCTCCGAATCTATTCTAGTAACAGAATACCCGGAGGCTTTAACCACTTTAGCTGAGGTGCAAAGTACACGTGAAGACCATCGAGTAGCCATGTCATTGGCGCCTATTTCCATCCTCATGCCGTTGTCTCTTTCGAGCCCGGAGGTAGTGGCTAAGAGCTATCCGGATTTTTGGGAACATTGGGGCCAATTCCTCTAATCCTAAGCTAATCCCACATTGACCCTTTAACCCTGGTTGCTCAAATTCACTGAGGTCGATTTCCATACTCACGTACATTCCTGATTTTCTTACCACTGCCCATATGCCAAAGTAATCTGAATAGATTGCCTTGGAAGAAATTGAATTTGGCACATATGGAGTACCTAGCCAGATGGGCTTCCCACCATAATGGCATGCGGTCCACATTAGGCTCCATTGCAAATCTTTTTTTTTGCCTTCCCAGCGGCTTAGGAATGCCATGGTGTTGCCGTGCCAGTGGTGTTCAAGTCGGTAGGCGCCGTCTTCAAATCGAACCACTGTTCTAAAACTAGGCCTATCGTCCGTAAAAAAGTCTCCGTGCTGAGCAACTTGAACCATCCATGGCCCATGTCGCAACCTGCCCTTAAATTTCCCTGTAATCCAGCTAAAGTTCCACTCGCCTGACATTGTTCTGCCGCTCATTAGCCAACCTGTCTTTATGCCGTTATCATCACGCCAAGCGACCCACTCTGTCATTACATCGTTTTCCCAAAAATTGATGCCCAGTACTTGCTCTGAATGATGGGCTTCTGCAAAAACACGCCAGTTTTTGAAATAGTATTTTCCAAAGGCACTTATGGTCGAATCTTTAGCTGCTAAGCCCATCAACCCCACATTGCTTTCGTAAGTGGCGGTCGCAGTAACCTGTTGCTGGCTGATACTGCTTGCTACCAACCAACGTTTGTTGCTTAGACTCCATCCAAGTCCATTTTGACTGCCGAGTCTTGACGTACTCGAGCGTAATCCTCTGGCAAAAAATTCTTTAGAAGCAGGTGAAGGGAAGGTGGGTGCCGAAAGTAGCAGACCTTGTCCAGCACTTAGGGTTTGTTGTCCCATAAGCAACTGAGCATTGACACCAACAAATGTCCATTTTAATTCATGTGAACCAACGAGTTCCTGCGGCACGAGGGGGTTCCCGCGAATCATTAGACGTTGTCCGTCCCACTCATTGTCCAATTTTACTATAAGCCCTTCCGGAGAAAACGAACGCAGGTGACCTTGTAATAAGCTTCTATTGTAGGGGTGTGTTTCCAAACGCAAAGGCAAATTGTTTTTGAGAATGCTAAGGATTGGATCCGTAATTGAAGGAAGCGCTTCCAGTTCATCATAAGATAAAATCCCGCCCATGGCGTCGCGGTAGTTGCAAACTTCAAAAACTACATTCTTGTCCAAGCCGTAGGCTTGCCAGAGCAATGTGGGTGAGATGTTATTCAAGGTCAATGTGTCCAGTTGAATTTCATCCAATGAAATATTCTGAGCACATGCATCGAACCATAGCATACAAAGCATTAGGGTAAATTGAATGCGCTCCATTGGGCCGGTAATGGGTTCAATGCATTGGTTATACCAATGCTCAGGTTGTGCTTTCGGTAGGGGAAATGAAGACGTATGCTCCAGTCTCTACCTTGCTGAAGGTATTGGGCATGAAATTCTTCATGGTGAAAGTTGATGCCGGCCAGTAGGGGTGATTGGTCCGGGACGTGAGGCCGCCAGCCGCCAACCAGCGACCATTGTTCATTTAGAAGGATCAGTTGACGTAACTCAATATGCCAATGATTGTTGTACTGTAACCTCAGGTGAATTAGGGCATTTTCTTTTGGTGTGTAGATGATTGCCGAATTAAAGCCGAATTCTAAGGAAGTCACTACGTCGGCTGTAGATGCCGTGCGTCGAAAATTTGGGCTAAGTGTAGCAGTACAAAGAGGGTGAAGTTGGAGGCTGGTTCCCAAAGAAAACGCTACATCAGAATATGGGGCAAGTTGGCAATGTTCAATACTGACAAAGGCGTTTTTGTACCTGCTGTATAATTGAACGGCATGAGCCTCCATTTTGCTCCAGCCCCCCATACCAATAATGGGCTGCAGATCATGGATAGGTAGGTCCGTAAGCGGGACTTGAGCGAGGTAGAAAAGTAAGGCGTATGGAAGTGTCACGGTTAAGGGTTTGCCAATAAATTGGCCCCTTTAGCGCAAAACTCCTAGAAAGGTTGAAAACTAAAAGTTATTCTCAATAGTAGTTTACCAACTTTACTTTGAAAGCGATCGGAGAATAACTGGGTACTGTACTCGCACCGGCTTTCCCATAGCCTAATTCTGAAGGGAATACAATTACACCTTCACCACCTTCGCCGAGTGCTTGAAGACCCTGCTGAAATCCTTTAACCAAAAATGGCATGGCAACATGATCGGAGGCATACCATCCGGACGAGAATATAGTGCTGTCCAATAAATAGCCAATGTGTTTGAAGCTTACCTCGTTCGTACTGTCCGGAATGCGGTTAAGGTTCCCTTCAACATCCACATGAACGTATAATCCAGTACCTGTAGGAGTGAAGTCCAAACCAGTTGAGGCGATATAATCTTCGATTTCGGCGATCTCTTGCTGGAATCTTTGCTCTTCTGTCGTACAGCTTGCAAAAAGGAGTAGTCCTGCGGCTACTGCGGTGATTTTTTTCATGCTGCTAAATTAATCAACAAAATAGGTATCTATAATATTTTGTTTTTCAGCTTTGATGTAGTCATAAACGCTTTAATTGACGGCTTCGTTACTTGTTAGTATGATTTTTGTAGTAGGCATTACTGTTACACCGCTAGGAAAACCGATTCGTTTCCCTAACATTGTGTTATGAAATGGTTTGCACGGATTTTATTGCTACTGCTCGTCCCTACGTTGCAGGCACAAGATTTGGGACGCGCTCAAGGCTTTCCTGCGGACCCTGTCATAAGCGCAGCATTTTTTAACGATAGCTTGTATTTAGGAACTCAAGGATCGGGAGTATATGTGCTTTTAAATGATCAGATTCGACCGTCTAAGACTTTTGTTCCATTTCGAAGAAATAGTGTTTACGCCTTTGATACACTAGGTCAGATTCCAATTACAGAAGGTGTTGTCAGCAATTATCCTATCGCGGTAAAAGGTAAATATGGAACCTTATATACCATTACCGATGGCAATCTCAAAATCACTTACAGCGATGAGGCCCATCTCCGTGCCCGCGGGCCCTCGGGGATTTGGACCTT
>CAYNLA010000046.1:9720-11601 GCA_964397915.1 uncultured Polaribacter sp.
CCTAAAGCACGTACACCACTTGGTCACATAGCTTTAGAACAATTACTCTCCGGTCTTTGGACTATGGATGATTTTCAACCCATGCCTGAGCGTCAATCACAAGCATCCTTCTTTGATATAGACACAATAAACGGCCTCTATTATGGATTTGGGGCCGATGGGCTCGAAGTATTCAACGAAGAGGGGCCAAAGTTCACTTTAGGCATGTCTCGGGGATTGCCTGCTTTTCGACCGGGAAACTACGACGTTGCTATTATCGGTGAGGATCTTTTGGTGGCAACCCCAATGGGCTTATGGTCATTCCACAATCAAGGGTGGCCCAATGCTTTGCGCCATATCAAAATTGATTTTTCCGCGAACGGTTTGGCGGTTGCTTCTTTTGAAAACCTCGAAGTTGAGCCCGCATCCATCGGGTTCACCACATTGCATAAAAAATCATCTTCCTCACGCATATACGGTCGCTACAGAATCAATAATGACCCATGGAATTCGTTTAATCCCGGTCAGCCCGTAATCTTTGTGCGCCCAGCTCCAGGTAAGTATACATTGGATATTCAAACCAGTTACCGATTGGATTTTGAACAAGGCATGCATGCGCATTACGAATATCAAATCTCCGCATGGTGGTATAAGCGCCCTATATTTTGGTCTGTTGGCATAGTGCTCATCGCTGCAGGTCTTTGGTACCGTCAACGTCAAGCTAAGATTCGTATTCAAGAGAAATTAGATCTTCAAGAAAGATTAGCGGATGCTGAGTTGGCCAGTAAGCGCCTACAAATGAATCCACATTTCCTGTTCAACGCGCTTGATGCGATTTCAAACTTCATTTTTAAAAACCAACCCAAAGATGCCGTGCAGTACATGGGTAAATTGGCCAAAATGATGCGCCTTACATTGGACAGTTCTAGAAGCAGTGCCATGGTGGTTGCTGATGAAAAGGAACTTATTGAGCAGTACCTGGATTTGTGTATTCTCCGATACGGGGATTTTGAAAAATCCGTCACTATTGATGAGAATTTAGATCCGTACGATTATAAAGTACCGCCAATGTTGGTACAGCCACTAGTTGAAAATGCGGTACAGCATGCCATCCGTCCACGTTTATCAGATGGACGGCAAGGACGCATTTCAGTTCATTTTGGGCTTGACGGTCCGTCCGTTTGTGTGAAAGTTGTAGACAACGGAGATGGGTTTAATCCTGCAGAAAAATCAACAAAGAGTCATGGACTTTCCATAATAGAAGAACGCTTGGATTTGCTATCTAAGAAGCATGGTGGAGATTTTTCTTTAAGCTTTCGCCAATTGGGCGATGAGCATTCACCCAATGGGATGGAGGTTTCGCTCATTTTGTCGCTTGAAAATGATGTTTAAAACATACCTTAGAGTAAATCTTTCCGCCCATGCGTGCCCTATTGTTAGACGATGAACGTCCCGTTTTGGAAAGCCTTCAAGGCAAGCTTAACTTGTTTTGTCCAGAGGTCGAAGTCGTAGGACTTTGCCTTTCCGTTAGAGAGGCCTTAGAGGTCTTGGAGGAGGAGGACATAGATTTGGTATTCCTCGATGTCAATCTCAATGGCGAATCTGGCTTTGACCTGATCGATAAATGGACAGGTGACGATCTCCCCGGTTTGATTTTCACCACCGCCCACGATGAGTTTGCCATTCAAGCGATCAAGCATGCGGCGTTAGACTACCTCCTGAAGCCTATTGATGCCGAAGATTTAGTCAAGGCCGTTAGAAAGGCAGGGGCTTCACGAATCCCAGCGCAGCAGGCAAGTATTGCAGCTGCAGCATCTAAGGAGGCACCCAAAAAATTGGTTATCCCAACGACAGAAGGAATGTATATTCTCAATGTGAATGAGATCGTCCGTTGTGAAAGCA
>CAYNLA010000047.1:0-11581 GCA_964397915.1 uncultured Polaribacter sp.
GTCAAACGGAAGTCAGTACCATCCGGAGAGATAGAAGAACAGTCAAGTTTAACTTTGAACTTCAACGTTACGGTAGAATCCAAACAGTTGTAATCTACAGTAGGTAGGCCGTTATCTGGATCTTGGTAAATACCTGGCGCTTGGTAATCCAACTGAACACCCGCTTGGGCTTGTGGTGTACACGCTGAGGCGATGGCAATCTGCATATCGCGGTTTACTTCACCAATTTTACGCCATACATAGAGCGTAGAATCGTAACGGTATTCATCTACGGTAACTGCCATTACATCGATCTCTACTGCCGCCGGTTTGAAGGTAATCAAACCAGTTACAGCGTTCATGCTCAATGATTGCGCAGGAGATGTAGTGATCGGCTGGTCGTAAGTCCAACCAGTAGCGTAAGTAATGTTTGAAGGCGTACAAGAGCTACCGTCTTTTACGTGAGAAATACGGTAGTACAATGAATCACCATCTGGTTCAACTGTACTTTGTTTCCAGTTAAATGTACGTCCAACACAGAAGGCACGTACAGGCTCAGAAACGAATTCAGGTGAAGTATTCTGACCAATCTGGTTGTTCAATTTTGCTTCAATGTAGAACCCTTGAGACGAAGGGTTGTTGATATTATCTACCGATGGGTTACGACAACAAGTGCTGAATGCAAAGGTCCAATCTGGTGCATTACCTGGAAGAGTGATTTCCCCTTCGTAGGTGACCACGTTAATGGTTACCCCAGCATTCGTGCTGCTCACACAATCAAAAAGAGTTGGTGCAACAACACCCTGGCCACTGGTACCGGGAGAAAGCTCCGATAGAGTTGCACTCACAGTTGAGTAGTTCGCAGAACAGGCATAGACCGTCGCGCTGGTTGGGAGGGTAATCCCTGTAACATCACGGTAGAGACGCATGATGATTTTGTATTTGTGCGTACCACCCGTTGAGCTGATGTATTCGTACTGAATGTCACCACCTGCGTTGTGAGATGCCTTTGCAGTGCCCATAAAAGCGAGTAGCGCAACTGCAGTAAAAATGGTTTTGAATAAGTTCTTCATGTCCTTTGATTCTTGTCGTCCAATATAGGAATTGTAAATATCCACAATTATTGTGGGAAGCACAAGTGGAATGAGTGAACGATTTGATTCACTTAGAGAGCAGCAAATACATGGGTAAAAAGCCCAAAATTGCTCCACTTAGAAGCTCTTTTAGAGTGTGTCGGTTCAAGGTTATTCTTCCCCAACAAATTGCGCCTGCTAAGAAGGCCCCCAAAAGCAAAAATGGTATTTCACCTATTCCATAACGCTGGTGCAAACCTAAGTACAATGCATACATTGCGAAGGCCCCCGATGCGTGAGCGCTGCTTTTGAAAAAGGGAAGTAGAATGGTGCTAATGATTACCACAAGGGCGCTTAAGTAAACACTCCAGATGATTTCAATAGGTACGCCACTTTTTTCGAGGTGGTTTCCTGTTGCAATCATCGACGCCGCTCCGATTAGATATGGGTAGATGCGCTCCTCTCGATTGATGAGGTGTACACTCGAAATAATCCCCGAAATCCGCAGAATTACGATCCCCAAGAAGGGTCCCACGTAGGTGCCCATGAAAACCAGAAATGTTATTTTGGTGATGGTAGACCAGGCATAGGATTCAGGTACCGCCCAGAGAATAAGAAGAGTACCGAAAGTAGGCATGATGCCTGGATGAAAGGCGTAGCTTAGAATTTGCGCTATTATTCGGTAGAACTTCTCCATCAAAGTTCTTTTCGCATCCGAGCCACTGGAATGTCCAATTGTTCTCTGTATTTAGCGACTGTGCGGCGCGCAATGGGGTAACCTTTTTCCTTCAAAATGACTGCAAGGGCGTCATCAGTGAGCGGTTTTCGCTTGTTTTCCTCAGCGATGGTGTCCTCGAGAATTTTTTTGATTTCACGCGTACTGACCTCTTCTCCATCGGAATTGGTCATGGACTCTGAGAAGAATTCTTTGATCAGGAAGGTGCCGTAAGGCGTCTGAATGTACTTGTTGCTGGCAACGCGCGAAACGGTGGAAATGTCCATGCCGATCTCTTCAGCGATATCCTTTAGGATCATGGGGCGCAGTTTGGTTTCGTCCCCGGTAAGGAAGTACTCACGTTGGTACTCAAGAATGGACTGCATGGTGAGCATCAACGTTTGTTGACGTTGCACGATGGCGTCGATGAACCATTTTGCACTATCGAGCTTTTGCTTAACGAAGAGGGCGGCTTCTTTTTCGGCCTTGTTTTTTTCCTTGCTGGCCTTGTAATGCTCGAGCATTTCCCGGTATTGTCGACTCAGACTTAGTTCGGGAGCATTCTTTCCGTTGAGTGAAAGTTCGAGTTCACCATCGAGTATTTGAAGGTTGTAATCGGGGATGATGTTTTCGGTGGGTCGACTGAGGTTGGACGAGCCGCCTGGTTTGGGATTTAATCGGCCGATCTCCTCAATAGCATCTTTGAGCATGTCCTCGTCAATGCCGAGGCGATCCATCAGTTTTTGGTAGTGTCGCTTTACAAATTGGTCAAAGTAGCTGTCCAAAATAGTCAGCGCCAATTCCACTTTTGGTGTACCTGGCTTCCGTTCCAATTGAAGCATCAAACATTCGCGCAAATCGCGCCCGCCGACACCCGGCGGGTCCAATTCTTGAACGATTCCCAACATTTTTTCTAAATGTGGTACGTCTGTAAATATGCCTTGGGAGAAGGCCAAATCGTCAACAATATCCTCTAAAGATCGGCGTAAGATTCCATCGTCGTCAATGGCGCCAACCAAGTACGTCGCGAGGTCCAATTCATCTTGTTTGAGTCCATGAAGTCGAAGTTGCGAGACGAGGCTTTCATGAAAGCTTTCGTTCACAATGACCGGCGCCTCATAGAGCTCATCGTCTGCACTGTAATTGTTGCTTTTCGTTCGGTAATCGGGGGTGTCTTCGTCGCCGAGGTAGTCGTCCCAATTGACTTCTTCCAAACTATCGCGTACCTCACGTTCGTCAGTGTCTGTATTGACATCACTTTCGAAGGTATCTTCCGATTTCTCCCGCCCCTCAAGCAGGGCCGGATTTTCTTCGATCTCTTGTTTAATACGTGCCTCTAAACTTTGCGTTGGCAGCTGCACAAGCTTCATGAGCTGAATCTGTTGGGGACTCAGCTTTTGTTGAAGTTTCTGTGCGAGGGTCTGCTTAAGCATAGGTTAGGGATGGAGTTTTAGAAGTTTGCACTACCCGGTGTACGTGGGAATGGTATGACATCGCGGATGTTGCCCATGCCCGTACAGAATTGGACCAAACGCTCAAAACCAAGTCCAAAACCACTGTGGACACAGGTTCCGAATTTGCGTGTTTCGAGGTACCACCACAATTCCTCTTCGGGTATACCTACAGCAGCAACTTTTTCTTTGAGAACATCGTGTCGTTCTTCACGTTGAGAACCACCAACTATTTCTCCAATTCCTGGGAAAAGAATGTCCATTGCACGTACGGTTTTACCGTCTTCATTC
The DNA here is from genome assembly GCA_964397915.1 of uncultured Polaribacter sp. Lineage (GTDB taxonomy): Bacteria > Bacteroidota > Bacteroidia > Flavobacteriales > Schleiferiaceae > UBA10364. Next base: position 3,510 of record CAYNLA010000047.1, read on the forward strand.
AAGCGCATGTAGAACGCTTTGATTGAGGCTGGGTAATCGAATAGAACTACTGGAGCTTTAAAGTGCTTTTCAACGAGGTAGCGCTCATGTTCGCTTTGAAGATCAGCGCCCCATTCGTTGATGAGGTATTTGAATTTCTTCTTCTGATTCGGCTTGCTGCGCTTCAAAATTTCAATGGCATCGGTGTAGCTCAATCGAACGAAGTCATTGCTGACTACGAATTCTAATTTTTCGATCAAGCCTTGCTCTGCGCGCTCGTTTTGCGGCTTGCCTTTTTGTTCGTCTTGGAATCTACTATCGAGGAATTCAAGGTCTTCACGACAGTTGTCCAGTAAGTATTTGATGCAGTACTTGAGGAAATCTTCCGCCAAATCCATATTCATCTCTAGGTCGTAGAATGCCATCTCCGGCTCGATCATCCAGAACTCGGCAAGGTGACGGGTGGTGTTTGAATTTTCAGCACGGAACGTTGGTCCAAAGGTGTAGACCTTACCTAGTCCCATTGCCCCCAATTCTCCTTCCAACTGTCCACTCACAGTGAGGTGGGTTTCTTTTCCGAAGAAATCATTTTCAATAGCACCCCCTGAAGCGGGTAGCGTGCTTACGCGGAACATTTCTCCCGCCCCTTCTGCATCGGAACCCGTGATGATTGGGCTGTGCCAGTTAAAGAATCCTTCTTTGTTAAAGTAGCTGTGTACAGCGAAACTCAAGGCATGACGTAAACGGAACACCGCGCCAAAAGTGTTGGTACGTGGGCGAAGGTGTGCGATTTCACGCAAGAACTCTAGACTGTGTTTCTTCGGCTGTAGCGGGTAATCTTCTACCGGCGCATCGCCTAAGATTTCAAAACTATGGGCAATAACTTCTACACTTTGGCCGCGGCCTTGGCTTTCAACGAGTTCTCCAGTGACAGCAATGCACGATCCGGTAGTGATTCGCTTAAGTTCATTTTCATCCTCTTTTTCAAAGTCCACCACACATTGGATGGTGGCTAGGCATGATCCATCGTTCAGTGCGATGAATCTATTGCTACGAAAAGAACGAACCCATCCTTTGACGGTTACTGTTTGGCCCAATTGCGGTTGGTGTAGGAGTTGTTTAATGCTCATTGCTAACGTCTTTACCACAAAGATGCTGCATCGTCACGAATTATAGCGGAATACAAGTCAAAAAAAAGTGTGAAAACTAAGATTTGGCACAAAAGTTGTTCAAAGGGGGAAACAAAAGAAACGTTTTTTGGTTATATCGTTTCCGCTTATTGCCCCAGCCCTTATGGATCCTGAAAAAATAAAAATTATTGTTCCCAGTCTCGAGCTCTTCAAAAGCTACGGAGTGAAGGCGGTGACGATGGATCAGATCAGTCAAAACTGTGGCATCTCGAAAAAAACTTTGTACAAGCATTTTAGCAACAAAGTGGATTTGATGGAGCAGGCATTTGATTTTGCAGCAAGTCAAATGGGTGCCGAGCTTAAAAGCAATCTGGCGTCCATAGAGGGCAATGCCATTGATCAACTCTTTGCTCTCGAACAATTTGCGGAGCAACGGCTTCGTGGTGAAGAAGATAAGATACTGGCCCAATTGGATTTGTATTACCCCGAGGTCGCGCGAATCATTAACGCGAAGCGCGAGTCGATTGTTAGCGAAATCACAAAGACGAATCTCCATCGCGGTATGAAAGAAGGCATTTACCGCGACGACATCAACGTGGAATACATCACCATTTTATACTACGGACATATTCTCGCCGTGCATGAGACGGTAGTGGCCAAAGAATCATTAAACCTAAATGAACTGAGAAAGGCGTCGCTACGCTACCACATTCGTGGCATTGCCTCGCTCAAGGGACTTGAATACCTCAATCAAAGAATACATCAAAACAATTCATGAAACACACACTCCTAACTTTTAGTATGCTTGCTGCCTCCATGGGCTTTGCACAGCAGAAATTCACCCTTCAGGAGGCCCAGCAATACGCACTGGACAACGCCTATGGGATGGAAATCGCTGAGCTAGAGATTGATCGCGCAAAGCAAATCTATCGTCAAAATTTGGCGTACGGCTTACCGCAAGCGTCCGCCTCAGGCCAATACATTTATAATGTTGAATTGGGCGCACTAGTGACCGATTTCAATGGCGACGGCACCCTTGACGAACTTGTTTTTGGAACGGATTATCAAGCACAAGGTGGACTTGTGGTTAACCAGCTCATTTTCGATGGCTCGTACGTTGTCGGCTTAATGGCTGCCAAGGTATTGAAAGACGGCGCAGCCATTGGTGCTGAGAAAACACGTTCGGAATTGCAACGCGACGTTGCAAAAGCATACCACCTCGCCCTTCTTAGTGCAGAGAGCGTGGAAATCTTAAAGGCGAACGAAGGCTACCTCGCAAACCTTGCTGAGGAGATGCAAAAAATGAACGCAGCAGGAATGGTCAGCAAAGCAGATGCGGATCAAATGATGCTCAACTACAACAACATCAAAAATGCCGTAAGCTACAGCGAAGGCCAGGCGAATGTTGCCAAAATGTTGCTCAAGTTGCAGATGGGTTTCCCCGTTGACACGGAAATTTTATTGGCAGATCAATTGGAAAATCTGGTGGTTAATGCATCATCAGCCTCGCACCTTGCGAGTATCAACTTTGATGCGACGAAGACGGTAGATTACCGCAGCATGGCGAATCAAGTTGAGGGAGCGAAGTTGCAACTGCTCAATAAGAAATTGGGCTACTTACCGACCCTAGGGGTGAGCTACCAAAACAACATTCAATACATGAGCAGCGAGGCCAACATCTTCGGCGATGCGGCCGTAGATATCCCAAGCAGCTTGGTGGCCGGTAGCATTAGTGTTCCATTGTTCACTTCAGGAAACGGACGCGCTCAAGTGCAGGAAGCTAAAATTCAGCAGCACCAAGCGGAGATCGGTTTGGCACAGATGGAGCAGGCCTTGATCATGCAGCACGCTTCTACAGTGAACGAATATTACCGCGCCATTGCGGATTATTTGGCCCAGAAGGAGAGTGCAGAATTGGCTCAAACCATTCGCAATCAACGCAGAAGAGAATATGAAGAGGGCGTAGGCTCCTCAACGGCACTGACGCAAAGTGAAACGCAGTACCAGCAAGCACTACAGTCAATGTTCTTGGCCGCACAGTCGGTCTTGGACCAACAAGCAGAATTAGAATACTTAATGACCCAACAACAACCTTCAAAATGAAAAAAGTACTCCTCATCGCCCCTCTAGCCTTTTTGGCGGCCTGTTCTCAGCCCGCAGTTGAAGGTGATTTACAAACGCTGACTTGGAAGCGCGACAGCACTAAAAATGTGGTGGATGCTTTGAATGAGCAAATTGCCCTTTATGATGCTGCCATCGCAGCAATGGACACAACTGTTTCTTATGATGCAGTGACCGCTTATGAAGTTCAGCCGGATCAATTCGTTCACTTTTTTGATGTATTCGGAACCGTTGAGGCAGATAAAAGCATCAATCTATTCCCACTCAACAGCGGAAAGGTCGAGCGCATTCATGTAAAGCCAGGTCAGCGCGTTAGCAAGGGCCAGCTCTTGGTTAGTCTAGATACCGACATGATGCAGAGCTCATTGAAGGAATTGGAAACAGCCATTTCATTGGCAGAGACCGTATTCAAAAAACAACAAAAGCTTTGGATTGACGAGCAAATTGGTTCTGAAATTCAATACCTACAGGCAAAGAATAACTACGACGGTTTAGTACAGAAACTCGAAACGGTTAAAGAGCAAATGGCCATGAGCGAAGTACGTGCGCCGTTCGCAGGAACCATTGACGATATTTTTGTGAAAGTGGGCGAATTAACAGCGCCTCAACTTCCTTCCGTTCGATTGGTAAACACCGCTGGGGTCTATGTCAAGGCGGATGTTCCAGAAAGCTATTCAAACCGAGTACGAGTAGGCACGCCTGCAAACGTAGAATTCACATCAATGGACTATGAAGTGGCAGCTGAGGTACTTCAGGTGGGCCAGTTTATTCAAGAAGGCAACCGCACATTCTCAATCAACGTGAGTTTGCCTGCCGATCCGGGAACAGTGAAGCCTAATCAAATGGTCCATGTTTCGCTTCAAGATTATAGAAATGACAATGCATTGGCTGTACCGGCAAGTTTAGTTCAGCAAGATGTAGCAGGAAATGATTTTATCTACACGTTGAAGAACATTCCAAATACCAATCGCTACGAAGTTGTAAAAACTTGGGTAAGCACAGGACTTACGTTTGACAACAAAACCGAGATCAAAACCGGTCTCGAAGCGGGTTTGATGATCGTGGATAAGGGTTCTCGCAGCGTGCGTTCGGGCCAAATTGTAGTATTGGGTTAACCCGAAAATCCTGCCAAGACATGGAAGAAAAAAAGAGTTTAATTAAGCAGTTCGGTCCTTCAACCTTCTCGGTGAAGAACCGCATGACTGTATACGTTTTAACGGTCATCATCTTTGCAGCTGGAATTTTCAGCTACACCTCGATGCCGTCAGAGGCATTTCCAGAAATTGTAACGCCAGAAATCTATGTAGGTACGCCCTATCCAGGGAACTCACCTGTAGATATTGAGAAGTTGATTACACGTCCACTAGAAAAAGAAATCAATGGTATTTCTGGTGTAAATGAGATCAACTCTACTTCAGTGGAAGGGTATTCCACCATTCAGGTTAAGTTCAATTTCGATGTGACTCCAGACGAAGCCCTCAGAAAGGTAAAGGATAAGGTAGATGCGGCCATGGGACAACCAGATTTCCCGACTGATTTGCCTGCAGATCCCAATGTTTTTGAGTTGAATTTCTCTGAGTTGATGCCCATCATGAACATCAACATGTCGGGTGAATTTTCACTTGATCAACTGAAAGATTACGGTGAGTACCTCGAAGAGAAAATTGAAGATTTGACGGAGATATCGAAAGTAGATATTCGTGGTATCGACGATAAAGAAGTCCGCGTTTTGGTGGACACCAAAAAGCTAGAAAGTCTCGAGTTGAGCTTCCGTGATATCGCAGGAGCCATTCAAAATGAAAACATGACCATCTCTGGAGGTAACCTCCTTGTAGATGGGTATCGCCGAAACGTACGTGTAGTTGGTGAGATTCGTGAATTGGATGAGTTGCGCAATGTGATCATCAAGAGCGAGAAAATGCAATTGGTTCGCCTTGCGGATGTTGCTGAGGTTGAGTTTGACGAGGTTGAGCGTCAGTCCTATGCACGTCAATATGGAGCATCTGTTGTAATGTTGGATGTATTCAAACGTTCAGGAGAAAATCAAATTATTGTTAGTGAAAAAATCGCCAACTTATTGGAAGAGGCGAAGGATGAATACTTTCCAGATAACCTAAGCATATCGGTTACAAACGATACTTCCGAGCAGACGAAAACCCAGGTGGCAGATTTGGAAAACTCTATCATCTTCGGGATGTTGCTCGTGGTATTGGTATTGATGTTCTTTTTAGGGTTGCGCAATGCTCTTTTCGTGGGAATCGCAATTCCAATGTCCATGTTAATGAGCTTCGTCATCCTCAATGCCATGGGTGTTACGTTGAATACGATTGTGCTCTTTGCATTGGTATTGGCGCTTGGGATGCTCGTGGATAATGGAATTGTGGTGGTTGAGAATATTTACCGCTTTATGGATGAAGGATATTCCCGAGTGGAAGCAGCAAAGCTTGGTGCTGGTGAGGTAGCCTTGCCAATTATCGCTTCAACTGCGACCACGCTCGCCGCTTTCTTGCCGCTTGCCTTCTGGCCAGGACTCTTTGGTGAGTTCATGAAGTATTTACCGCTGACCTTGATCACTGTTTTATCTTCCTCGCTCTTTGTAGCCTTGGTCATTAACCCGGGTTTGACGGCAGCGCTTATGAAAGTTGAGGAAGCGCCATTGAACAAAAAGCGCCTAAATGTTATTGCGATATCCGCAATTGTTTTGGGTGTATTGGTTGCATATGTATTTGGGGTAATGGCATTGGGTAATCTGTTTATCTATAGTGGTGGTTTTGCCTTGATTTACGCCTACTTCGTGGTTCCAGCAACCGCGTGGTTCCAAGGAAAAGCGCTTCCGGCCCTAGAAAACGTATACAAAGGAACCTTGTCCTATGCGTTGAGAGGTAAGAAGCCTTTGGTGTTCTTCGCAGGAACGTTCTTGTTGCTCGTATTCTCCGGTATGTTGTTGGGAGCATTCCCTCCGAAGACCTTATTCTTCCCTGAGAATATGCCCAACCAAGCGATGGTCTACATTCAGATGCCAATTGGTACAGACATCGAGGAAACCAACGATGTGACGCTTGAACTTGAAAAAGAAGTGATGGCAATTGTCAATGAATTCAATTTCATCGATGAAAATGGCCAAGAGCAAAACTACATGGTGGAATCCGTCATCGCTCAAGTTGGTGAAGGAACATCAGATCCAAACGCGGGTCCGTCAATGGCACAAACGCCAAATAAGGCGAAAATTACGGTGCAGTTTCACCCATTTGCAGAGCGTATTGATACCGAGGGGAATCGTGTGAATAGTGCCGATGTACTCAATAAAATACGTGCAACCCTAAGCAGCTATCCTGGTGTGGTTGTTAGCGTTGCAAAAGATAGCAATGGCCCTCCAACAGGCCCTCCAGTTAATATTGAGATTTCAGGTGACGATTACTTTGAATTGGTACAGGCGGCGGATGATATTCGAACGTTCATCAATTCAAAAAGTATTGCCGGCATCGAGGAATTAAAACTAGATGTAGAGACCGGTAAGCCCGAAATGCCGATCGAGGTAGATCGTATTAAAGCGCGCGCCTTAGGTTTGAGCTCAGCGCAGATTGGAGATGCCATGCGTACCGCCCTCTTTGGGAAAGAAGTAAGCAGATTCAAAGACGGTGAGGACGATTACCCAATCAACCTCCGCATGACGGATGCGTACCGCTATAATGTCGAAGATTTGATGAACCAGAAGATTACTTTCCGTGATCAAGCATCAGGTCGAATCAAGCAGGTGCCAATTTCCGCCGTTGCGAAGGCTAAGAAGACCTCAACCTTCTCTTCTGTGAAGCGCAAGGATTTAAAACGAGTGATCTCTGTTCAGTCCAATGTGCTTGAAGGTGCAAACCCAACCGAGGTTGTGAATTCGATCAAAGCAGCGATGCAGGAATATGCCATTCCTCAAGGCATTACAGTGGATTTCACGGGAGAGCAAGAGGAACAAGCGAAAGAATTGAGCTTCCTATCTGGGGCGCTTATGATCGCCGTATTCCTCATCTTCCTAATCTTGGTAAGCCAGTTTAACTCGGCGTCAACGCCGTTTATCATCTTGGTAACCGTAGTGTTCTCGCTTATTGGAGTGTTCCTTGGTCTTGTAATCTTCCGAATGGAATTTGTGATCATGATGACCATGATTGGAATCATATCGCTTGCGGGTATCGTGGTAAACAATGCCATCGTATTGATTGATTACATTCGACAATTGTCAGCGCGTAAGCGCGATGAATTGGGAATGGAAGATGATGCCAAACTACCAACTACAGAACTCATTGAGGTCATTGTTGAAGCAGGTAAGACGCGTCTTCGTCCTGTACTCTTGACGGCCATCACAACCATTTTAGGTTTGATTCCTTTGGCCACAGGTATGAACATCAACTTCTATACGCTCTTTAGCGAGAATGATCCTAATATCTTCTTTGGTGGAGATAATGTGGTGTTCTGGGGTCCAATGTCATGGACCGTGATTTTTGGTTTGACCTTCGCTACCTTCCTAACGCTTGTGATCGTACCGGTAATGTATTACCTGTTCGAGCGAATTCAGCGTTTGATGCTAGGAATTAAGACCAAGTAGGAGAAAAAGAAATTTAGACTACCAGACCCCCGCGGCGCAGCCGCGGGGGTTTTTTATAGGGGTGCATTTTGCCCTGAAAATTGGACTACTTTTGTGGCAATGATCACGGACTTACGCGCTTTAGAACCACATGAACTTCAGGCCTTCACCAATAACTTGGTGCAGGAGGTTGTTGCGCGCGTCAAGGATAAAATTCCCCATCTGGAAAGTTCGATTGCAGTGGCAGAATTGACGGTCGCATTGCACTATGT
>CAYNLA010000048.1:0-11159 GCA_964397915.1 uncultured Polaribacter sp.
TAAATGGTATTGAATTGAACCAAGCGTTGAATTCGGCTCAAGGAATTTTTGAGGGTCAAACTCAAGACGATGGTTACCACCTTGGTGTTTTTGGCCGCCAGTTTTTAGGTGACCAATTGTTTGCGTCGGGCAGTCTGTTATACGGAAAGGACATGCAGTTCATAACACACACAGTTGATGGCGTTTCTACGAACGCCCGTTTCGACAACCAATTTGTGCAACTCGATGCAGGTTTAGGTATCCGATTACTGAAAACGGCTCGCGCAGAAGGTGGGATTCATTTCATCAATGCTATCGGCAATACAGCCTACAGCCAAACATTCGAATCGCCAAGTGCGGGATATAATCTTGCAATAGGCGTGGATCTATGGAAGCTAAGCGTTGACCTTACTTATTACAGCTCATTACAAAATCATCAAGGGGATTGGAATGGAATTCCGCTGAGCTATGAGCGTTCTCAGTTCATGTTGAGCGTTGGAGCCAAACTTTAATTCCTTAGAAAGGTGTTTTTGGCACGGTCCTTGTAACTTATAAATTGTGCGTCACTAAATTGAGTGTAAGCGAGTAATTCATATTTGACGCGACATGGTTTTGTTCAACGAGCCTCTCCGTACCCCGGTGAGGCTCGTTTCTTTTATACCACCTTGAAACCGGCGGTTCCAAGGCCATCGACCTTTACTTCAACGTCTTTAGTTTCCTGGATAAAATGCGCTGCTGTTGCAGCACCAGCTAAAACCGTCATACCTGCTTTTAGTGGAATATTGTATTGATGGGCTAAACGTGTAGCTGCGGCTAATGCCTCAAAAGGATTGTCTAATATGGCGTCGCTATTTCCTTCAGCAACTGCATTGCCATCGAATAATTGGACCATATCCAGGCCATTAAGGCCCAATGGAATTTGGCACCAAGGCCCAACAGCAAAACCGCAAGAACTGCAATTATCGGCAACTACATCCTCCAAAGAGAATTTGAAGTTTTCATATCGGGAATCAATAACCTCTACTGCTGCGGCAACTCCGTCCACATAGTCCAAAACCTCATCCACACTCAACGGTCGATCGATATCCTTACTCAAACGAAATGCAATCTCTGGTTCGGCGCGGGGGTGAATGCAGGCGCCGCTGTGCAGAGGACTTTCGTTAGAGATGTGCATGTCCGAGGTGAGTTGCCCGATGATCATATCGTCTACGCCCATCTGGACCATTTTTGCTCTTGATGTGAATCCCATTTTTACACCAACAATAGCGTGCCCTTCTTCAATTCGTTCAGCGATGAGCGCATGCTGTATGTGGTAGGCATCGTCTAAGGAGTACGTTTGCTCCGTTGAAAATTGAGCTCTCGGGGTTTGGGAACGTGCGCTTTCGTGCAGGGATTTTGCCCAGGCTTTGTGGTCCATAGGTTAAAGTTTTATGCAGATGTTTTTAGGTTCTGTGAAGAATCGGAGTGCTTCGAAACCGCCCTCGCGCCCCACGCCACTCTTTTTAACGCCACCGAAAGGAGTTCTCAAATCACGCAGCAACCAGCAATTCACCCAGATAATACCGGCGTGAAGTTTTGCCGCTACCCTGTGCGCTGTATGTAGGTTTGTGGTCCAAACCGTGGCTGCCAAGCCGTAGTCTGTGCCGTTTGCCAAGGCCAGCGCTTCTTCTTCTGTATCGAATGGCGTCAAGGTTACCACGGGGCCAAATATTTCCTCCTGATTCGTGCGGCATGTAGGGCCGAGATTTTCAAAAACGGTAGGTTCAATAAAGAACCCGTCTTTGCATCGGCCTTCGAGATTCACCGGGTTACCACCAGTTAAAAGATTTCCACCTTCATCAAGAGCCAAGTTGATGTAAGAGAGGACTTTTTCAAAATGATCCTTGCTGACCACCGCGCCCGTGCGAGTACCTTCCTCCAAAGGGTCACCCACGGTGAGCCCCTTCACGCGCTCTACGAAGGCGGCCTTAAATTTTTCATATATGGGGCGTTGTACATATATGCGCGATCCACAAAGGCAGATTTGACCTTGGTTCGCAAATGCAGCACGTACGCTCGTATTCACTGCGTCTTCGAAATCACAATCGGCAAAAACGAGATTTGCATTTTTACCGCCCAATTCAAGGCTCAATTTTTTAAACATTGGCGCGGCTACCGCGGAAATCGCCTTCCCGGTAGATGTCCCTCCCGTAAAGGAAATAACTGGAGTATTCGGATGTTCCACGATGGCGGCACCAACTTCGGCGCCAAGACCGTGGACAATGTTTAGAACTCCTTTTGGGAAGCCGACCTCATCCAATATTTTACACAATAAGTATGCAGTAGCTGGCGTAACCTCCGAAGGTTTCGCAACCACAGTATTGCCCGAAGCAAGCGCTGGTGCAATCTTCCAAGTAAACAAATACAACGGCAAATTCCATGGGGAAATGCAACCCGCCACCCCGATTGGTTGACGTAACGTATAGTTAAACCCGCCCGCACCCATGTCGTGGGTTTCATAGGCATCGTGAAGAATAGCAGTGGCGTAGAACTTAAAATTGTCGCGGGCCCTTGGGATGTCCACTGTTTGCGCAAGTTTCAACGGTTTTCCGTTGTCGATACTTTCCGCTAGCGCGAGCTCATCCAATCGGGCCTCGATGGCATCGGCAACCTTCATCATCCATTGGCTTCGCTTTGCTGCAGGTAAATCGCGCCATGCTGGGAAGGCCTCTTGTGCAGCCTCAACCGCCAATTCAACGTCTTTTTTGTTGGATTTTGGGATGGTACCATATGCCTCCCCTGTTGCAGGGTTAGTGTTGGTAAGCACTTGCCCATCAACGGGTTCGAGGAATTCACCTCCGATGTAATTCAGGATCTTCATAGCTTCTGTTGTAGCACTACGAATATAAGGAAGCAAAGGCAGGGAGAAATGCGGTCCGATTTTCTTAAATTGACATCCCAAAGCAAACACTCATGTCGGTACCAAAACCATTCAATTTTCAGAAGTGGCTAGAAGAAAACAGAGACCTTCTAAAGCCGCCGGTAGCCAATAAAAATCTAACTCCGGAGAGCGACGATTACATCGTTATGGTTGTAGCCGGGCCGAACGCACGAAAAGATTACCATTACAACGAGACCGAGGAATTCTTTTACCAATTGGAAGGAAATATCACGGTCAAGGTTCAGGTGGATGGTGAAGCACATGAACTTCATTTAGGTCCCGGCGACATGATGACTGTTCCTGCAAAAATTCCGCACAGTCCTATTCGTCACGAAGGCAGTATTGGCCTTGTGGTTGAACGCATTCGCGAAGGACGTGGATTTACGGATGGACTTTTGTGGTTCTGTGACCATTGCAACACAAAATTGCACGATACGTACTTTGAACTGAAAGACGTTGAAAAAGACTTCATTCCTCACTTTAAAACATACTATGGATCGGAGGAACACCGAACTTGCTCTAACTGTGGGCACGTGATGGAAACAGACCCAAGATTCGTATAGTATGTGTGAGGTTACTTCAAGAAATTTTACGGTAGATATTCATACCCATATTCTGCCCGAGCACATTCCGAATTTCCGAGAGAAATTCGGTTATGGAGGCTTCATCAATCTTGATCATCACGTTCCGTGTCGCGCAAGAATGATGAAAGACGGTGAGTTCTTCCGTGAGATTGAAGACAATTGTTGGTCTCCAGAGGCACGAATTAAGGAATGCGGACACCAGCACGTGGACGTCCAAGTGCTATCTACGGTTCCGGTCATGTTCAGTTATTGGGCGAAGCCGGAGCACACTTTGGAAGTGAGCCAATTCATTAATGACCACATCGCCGAGATTTGTCACCGGTATCCAGACCGATTTGTGGGCCTAGGAACGCTTCCCATGCAGGCGCCCGATCTCGCCATTCAAGAGTTGCGTCGCTGCAAGGAAATCGGATTGAAAGGCATTGAAATAGGTACACACATCAATGATTGGAACCTGGATGCCCCGGAGTTGTTTCCGATTTTCGAGGCGTGCCAAGACCTTGATATGGCTGTTTTTGTCCACCCATGGGATATGATGAGCAAGGAGAAAATGCCAAAATATTGGCTTCCTTGGTTGGTCGGTATGCCGGCCGAAAGTTCATTGGCGATCTGTTCAATGATTTTTGGCGGCGTCTTTGAACGACTACCAAAATTGCGTGTAGCCTTTGCGCACGGGGGAGGTTCATTCCCTGCAACCCTGGGCCGAGTGCAGCACGGCTTCGATGTCCGTCCCGATTTATGTGCGGTTGATAATAATGTAAGCCCACGCGAATACATGGGTAAATTTTGGCTTGATTCCTTGGTGCATGACCCTAAAATGCTCGAATACATTGTGGAATTGGTCGGAGAGAATCGTGTAGCTCTCGGAACAGATTATCCATTCCCGCTTGGAGAACTTCAACCTGGAAAATTGATCAACGGAATGCCTTGGAGTCACGAGCGAAAAGGCAAGCTTTTGCATGGTGCCGCACTCGAGTGGCTGAACATGGACCTCACTCAATTCATCTAAGATGAAAAAGGGTGGGATTGCTGTGCTATTTTCAATAATTTTGACCCCTCACACACGCCCTCTATGAGTGATCCAATCAAACACGAATGCGGTATAGCATTTGTGCGTCTTAGAAAACCTCTCGAATACTACGTTGAGAAATACGGAACGGCTTTCTACGGCCTAAACAAGATGTACCTCCTGATGGAGAAGCAGCGCAACCGTGGTCAAGACGGTGCGGGTTTAGCCAACATTAAACTGGGTACAGATCCCGGTACACGCTACATTTCTCGTTATAGAAGTGTCGATACCAATAGCATTGGTGACATTTTTGGTAAAATCCAAAAACGTGTTGCAGAGGGCATTAATGGGGACTTGGACAAGCTTAAGGATGTGCCTTGGTTAAAGCAGAATCTTCCTTTTACAGGTGAAGTCTATTTAGGACACTTGCGCTATGGAACCTACGGGGGTAATACCATTGAAGCGTGCCACCCGTTCCTTCGTCAAAACAACTGGCCAACGCGCAACTTGATTGTAGCCGGGAACTTCAACATGACCAATGTGGATGAGTTGTTCAATGAATTGGTTGAGTTGGGACAACACCCCAAAGAAAAAGCGGATACCATTACGATCATGGAGAAAATCGGTCACTTCTTGGATGAAGCGAACGACGATCTTTACTACCAACTCAAGGAGGAGGGGTATTCAAAAAAGCAAGCCACAGAGGAAATCTCAAAACGACTTGATGTTGCCGACATTCTTCGCCGCGCTTCCAAAAAATGGGACGGCGGATATGCAATGGCAGGTATGATGGGACACGGCGATGCTTTTGTATTGCGTGATCCGGCAGGGATTCGCCCCGCCTTTTATTACTACGACGACGAGATTGTGGTGGTGGCCTCGGAGCGTCCAGTTATCCAAACGGCGATGAACCTACCTACGGATGCGGTTCAAGAATTGCCTCCGGGTTCAGCCATCATCGTGAAAAAGTCTGGTGAGGTAAGTATCGATTCCATTAAGGATCAATTGCCTTACAATGCATGTTCGTTCGAGCGTATTTACTTCTCTCGTGGCAACGATAGAGACATATACAACGAGCGAATTGAATTGGGCCGTCGTCTAATTCCGAAAATATTGGACATGGTGGAAGGCGATGTGGACAACACAGTGCTTTCATTCATTCCAAATACTGCTGAGGTTAGTTTTTACGGCATGGTGAAAGGGATGGAGGATCATTTCAACGCCCTGAAATTTGAAAAGATTCAGGCACTTTCAAATCCAACGCCAGAAGCACTGCAGGAAATTCTCAATACACGGCCTCGTGTAGAAAAAGTAGCATGGAAAGATGTAAAACTACGCACCTTCATCACAGAGGACAGTTCACGCGATGATCTGGTGAGCCACGTATATGACATTACCCACGGCACGGTAAGTTCAAAAGATCACTTGGTCGTAATTGACGATAGCATTGTCCGCGGAACGACTTTGCGCCAAAGTATCTTGAAAATTTTTGACCGATTAGGCCCCAAGCACATTGTCATCGCTTCTTCGGCCCCACAGATTCGATATCCAGATTGTTACGGAATCGATATGGCACGAATGGGAGATTTTGTGGCATTCCGTGCAGCTGTTGAACTGTTGAAAGAACGCGGTCAAGAAGATCTCATCCAAGAGGTTTATAAAAAATGTAAAGCTCAAGAGCAGATGCCAGATGCTGAGGTTCAAAACTTTGTTAAGGAGATTTACGACCCGTTCACTGCTCAAGAAATCAGTGATAAGATTGCACAAATACTGACGCCAGAAGGTGTAAAAGCCAAGGTGAGCATCATCTATCAAGATATCAAAGACCTCCACGAAAGTTGCCCTAGCAACCCAGGTGATTGGTACTTCAGTGGGAACTATCCAACCCCGGGTGGAAACCGCGTCGTGAACCGTTCCTTCATTTATTATGTTGAAGGACGTAAGGAACGAGCATATTAAACTGTGAAAATCTATACCAAAACTGGCGATAAGGGCCAAACATCACTTCTGAATGGAGTGCGCGTTTCAAAAGCGGAACTGCGACTGGAGGCCTACGGCACCTTGGATGAATTGAACAGCCACCTAGGCGTACTTGTGGCGCATGCTTCAGAGCTATTTCCGCTATCCGACTCCATACAAAGCCAACTTTTTGCAATGGGTTCGCATCTCGCTCTAGACGGAGAGGCCTCTTTTCCGATGCCAAAATGGGACGATGCCCTTGTGGGACGATTGGAACAACAAATAGACAGTTGGAACGAACAACTCCCGGAGTTGAAAAACTTTGTTCTGCCGGGCGGTTGCGCGAGTTCATCTCAATGTCACGTTGCTCGCACAGTATGTAGGAGAGCAGAACGCGTTGTTGTTGCATTGGCAGAAAATACCACCGTTCACGAGGCCATCCCTGCATTCCTGAACAGGCTTTCCGATTACCTATTCGTCATGGCCCGCTGGATGGATTTCAAGACTGGGGCGCAAGACAGAATCTGGACGCCTAATTATTAAGCACTTACATTTTTTAAAAAGGTGTTGCATAAGTGGTGTAAAAAACTACTTTTGCAGACTTAATAAGTGAATTTTTAGTTCGAATTGATATATGTACTGGACTCTAGAATTAGCATCCTACCTAAGCGACGCACCGTGGCCAGCCACGCGCGACGAGCTTATTGATTATGCAATCCGTACCGGCGCCCCTCTGGAAGTAGTTGAAAACCTTCAAGCTATCGAAGAAGAGGAAGAAGAAACTTACGAGAGTATCGAAGAGATTTGGCCGGATTATCCGTCGGAAGAGGACTTCCTCTGGAACGAAGAAGAATATTAAATTGAAGCCCCTGATACAGGGGCTTTTTTTTGGTCTCATGAGGTAAAATTGGCCCGATAAAGGATAGCTATATCATTATTGCGATAATCCAATACGTGACCGCGTTTTCTGTTGTACTTTTGACTCAAATTCCAAAGATTCTACATGGATAGATTCTCATTTTTAGGTAGCGTACATGCCGAGTTTATCGACGAGCAGTACGAGCGTTACCTCAAGACTCCGGACGAGATTGAGCCCAGTTGGAGAGCATTCTTCCAAGGCTTTGATTTTGCTAAAGAAATTTACTCTGAAGAAGATTTCGAAAGTGCCGGCGTCCCTGAGGAGGTGATCAAGGAATTTCATGTATTGAACTTGATCCAAGGATACCGTTCTCGCGGACACCTCTTTACCAAAACGAATCCAGTACGCATGCGTCGTACCTATGAGCCTTCGTTGGCCATAGAAAACTTCGGCTTGACCCAAGAGGATCTTGATATTGAGTTCAACGCAGCAACTGAGCTCGGCCTTACTGGCCCCGCCACACTTCGTGAGATTATTACTCACCTGGAAAAAATTTACTGCCAAAGCATTGGCGTGGAGTACAATTACATCCGCGACCCTGAGCGCAGAACATGGATCAAGCATTGGATCCACAAAAACGACAATCAGCCCAACCTCAATACCCAAGAGAAGCAACAGATTCTCCACAAGCTCAACCAGGCCGTTAGCTTTGAGTCATTCTTGAACACAAAATTTGTGGGACAGAAACGCTTTTCTATTGAAGGTGCAGAATCATTGATTCCAGCTTTAGATGAAGCAGTGAATCACGCTGCGCGCAACGGGGTCGAAGAGTTTGTATTGGGGATGGCACACCGTGGCCGATTAAACGTTTTAACCAACGTCTTTGGAAAGCCACGCAGGCAGATATTCTCTGAATTTGAAGGCAAGGCCTTTGATGATATTACGATCGACGGTGATGTAAAATACCACTTGGGTCACACCACTGTTCATACTACATCGGACGGCAAGCAAGTTAAAATGAACTTGGCGCCGAACCCATCGCACCTAGAAGCAGTGGACCCAGTTGTCGAGGGTATTGCACGTGCTAAAATCAACAACGACTACGGCATGGACTGTGAAAAGGTCCTACCTATCCTCATTCATGGGGATGCTGCTGTTGCTGCACAAGGAATCGTGTATGAGACGGTTCAAATGGAGCAATTGGACGGGTACAAAACCGGAGGTACGTTGCACATTGTGATCAACAACCAGGTTGGGTTTACCACAAACTACTTGGATGCGCGCTCGTCGACCTATTGTACGGATGTCGCCAAAGTAGTTTTAGCTCCTGTACTTCACGTGAACGGTGATGATCCTGAAGCCTTGGTGCATGCGACCCGACTGGCTGTAGAATACCGCCAACGATTCAAGCGTGATATTTTCATTGACTTGTTGTGTTACCGCAAATACGGTCACAACGAGGGGGATGAGCCTCGCTTCACCCAGCCGATTTTATACAAGGCCATCTCGAAACATCCGAATCCACGTGAGATCTACGCGCAGAAACTGATGTCGGAAGGTTTGGCGTCTCAAGAAGTGGTGAAAACCATGCAAGAGGAGTTCAAAGCCATGTTGGAGTTGGATTTTGACGAGAGTAAAAAAATTGAACGCAATGTTATTACGCCATTCATGCAAGAGGAGTGGCATAAGTATCCTGGTGCTAAGCCAGGGCAGATGCTCGAGGCGGTTGATACCACTTTCGACATCGATAAACTTAAAGACATTGCACGCTTCATCACTACACTTCCAGCGGGCAAGAAGTTTTTGAAGAAGACTGAGCGTCTCATAGGTGATCGAGCTGCTCAAGTTTTTGAACGCAACGCGCTAGATTGGGGTACGGCCGAACTTTTGGCCTACGGATCCCTGTTGGCGGAAGACTTCAACATCCGAATTTCCGGTGAGGACGTAGAGCGCGGAACCTTCTCGCACCGTCACGCCATCTTGAAGGTTGAGGATAGTGAAGAAGAAGTAAGCTTATTGAATGAATACCCAGGTAAAGAGGGCCGATTCGCTATTTACAACTCACTCTTGAGTGAATACGCGGTTATGGGCTTCGACTACGGATATGCGATGGCAGCTCCGGATACCTTGACCATCTGGGAAGCACAATTTGGCGATTTCGCCAACGGTGCGCAAATCATGATTGACCAATTCATCTCTGCTGCTGAAGACAAATGGAAGCTACAGAATGGATTGGTATTGTTGCTCCCTCACGGCTATGAAGGTCAGGGTGCTGAGCACAGCTCCGCGCGCCTTGAGCGCTTCTTGCAGATGTGTGCACAAGAGAACATGACCGTTGCGAACGTAACCACTCCGGCAAACTTGTTCCACATGTTGCGCCGTCAACAAAAGCGCAATTTCCGCCGCCCATTAGTGGTGATGACGCCGAAGAGTTTGTTGCGTCATCCGAAGGTGGTGAGCACCGTGGAAGAATTGGCCACAGGTTCCTTCCAGCCAATCATACCGGACCACGATGTTCAACCAGATCAAGTGACCAAGGTGGTGCTCTGTTCCGGTAAGCTCTACTATGAATTACTTGAAGAGCGCGAAGCACAGGGTGCCATGAATGTTGCCCTAGTTCGCATCGAACAATTGTACCCATTGGACGACCTTGCCATCAAGACGGAGTTGGCAAAATACCCGAACGCTACCAAGCATGTTTGGGCACAAGAAGAACCGGCAAACATGGGGGCTTGGACCTACATGTTATGGCAGATGCATACGCAGCTAACCTTGGTTAGCCCGGCACCAAGTGCAGCACCTGCAAGTGGATCACATCAAGTGGCCCACATCCGTCAAAGAGAAACTATTGAACGAGTATTTAGCATTTAAGTCTACGGATATGTTAGAAATGAAAGTGCCTTCACCAGGCGAATCCATTACCGAAGTAGAAATCGCAAGCTGGTTGGTTAGCGACGGCGATTGGGTTGAGAAAGACCAAACTATTGCTGAGGTAGATTCTGATAAAGCGACGTTGGAGCTTCCAGCGGAGGAAAGTGGAATCATCACATTGAAAGCTGAAGAAGGCGACACCGTTGAGGTGGGCCAAGTCGTTTGTTTGATCGACACAGCAGCCGCTAAACCTGAAGGGGCTGGTTCAGCTGCTCCTGCCGCGAGCGCGCCAAACCCAGAGCCTGTTGCAGCACCAGCAGCTCCTGCAGCCAATACGTATGCCACAGGGGAAGCTTCTCCTGCAGCGAAGAAAATGATGGCTGAAACGGGTGCTAAAGTGAGTGTAGGAACGGGTAAAGATGGTCGTATCACGAAAGCGGATGTTATTGAAGCAGTTGCTTCTATGGGATCAGGCGGCACAGGTGAACGCGGTCAGTCACGCAAGAAGATGAGCAGCCTACGTCGTAAGTTGGCGAGCCGTTTGGTGAGCGTGAAGAATGAAACGGCAATGTTGACCACCTTTAACGAGGTAGATATGAAGCCAATCTTCGATTTGCGCAATCAACACAAAGACGCCTTCTATGCAAAGCATGGAGTGAAACTTGGTTTCATGAGCTTCTTCACATTGGCAGCCACTCGCGCCCTTCAAATGTACCCGGCGACCAACAGCATGATCGACGGAAACGAACTCGTAGGCTTTGACTACGTGGACGTGAGCATTGCAGTTAGTGGTCCTAAGGGATTGATGGTACCGGTATTGCGCAATGCCGAAACCATGGATTTTGCGGGAGTAGAAAAGGAAATCGGCCGATTAGCGACTCGCGTTCGTGATGGAAAAATCACCGTAGATGAGATGACGGGCGGCACCTTTACGATCACCAATGGGGGTGTCTTCGGGTCGATGTTGAGTACGCCAAT
>CAYNLA010000049.1:0-10922 GCA_964397915.1 uncultured Polaribacter sp.
CTCCGACTCCAGATGCACCTTCTATGACCAAGGCGATCAGCGATTATATCAAAGAGGTCAACAAAAAGTAAGAAATAGCGTAAATTTCAAGCCCGGCTCATAGAGTCGGGCTTTTTTTATGCAATTCAAATTTTCAAAAAACGAGAAGCTCGTTAGTAAAGCACTCTTTGACGCCTTGTTCACCGAAGGAATGATGCTCAAAGCATTTCCGTTTTCATTGAAATACATGGATGCAGAAACGCCCGAAGGCATTGAACGTCAGGTAGCTATGGTTGTGCCAAAACGCGGGTTGAAACGCGCCGTGGACCGCAATCGGACGAAGCGTCAGATGCGAGAATTGTATCGACTTCACAAGCATAAAATCAAAGGCCCGACTCAAAGTCAAGTTTGGTCCATTCGATATCTAGGCAATCGATTAAACAACTATGCGTTCTTGGAAAAGGCGTTTTTAGAATTAATCGACACCTACAACAAGGTATATTCCAATGAAGAATAAACTACTCCTCTCCCTTTTCGCCATTGCAACAGCACTTTTAATGAGTGCTTCCAAAGGCGATCCTTTTGAAACGAGTAAACAACTCGAAATTTTCACCAATGTTCTTCGTGAAGTGCAGACACAATACGTGGACGATGTAGCGGTTGAACAAGCCGTGGGCAGTGCCATTCGTGGTATGCTGAAGGAATTGGACCCCTACACAGTGTACTATCCGGAAGATCAAATCGAAGATGTCCGATTACTCCAAACCGGCGCATACGGCGGCATAGGCTGCACAATACAAAGGGTCGAAAATGAAATCTTCATCTCAAGTCTTCATCCCGGCGGCCCGGCAGAAAAAGCAGGGCTACAAGTTGGCGATAGAATCCGCAGCATAGATAATACTGAAGCCACAGGCAAGCGTGTGAGTGACGTTAGCACCTTACTCAAGGGCACCCCAGGGACAGAATTGACGCTCGAGGTTGATCGCTACAACACCCCGACTTCTAGCTTCACCTTTAATCGTGAGGACATCGTTCAAAACCCCGTTCCATTTTATGGACTTCGTGAGGACGGTACAGGCTACATTTATCTTGACGCCTTCACCGAGCGTGCCAGCGCAGAGGTTGGGAAGGCCATCAAAGAACTTAAACAACAAGGCGCAAAATCCATGGTGCTTGACCTTCGCGGTAATGGCGGCGGCCTGCTCATGGAGGCGGTGAAGATTGTGAGTTTTTTTGTGACCACCTCGGATACCGTCGTCTCAACGCGTGGGCGCGGCGGAAAAGTTCAAGACGTGTACCGCACTCAGGGCCGCGCCCTCTGGCCTGAAGGCCCATTAGCGGTTTTGATTGACGGTCAAAGCGCTTCGGCTTCCGAGATTGTAGCCGGCGCGATTCAGGATTTTGACCGCGGCGTGATTTTGGGAGAACCAAGTTTTGGTAAAGGTTTAGTTCAGCAAGTGCATCCCCTGCCTTTCGGTGCCCAGATGAAGGTAACCGTGGCCAAATATTACACGCCTTCGGGCCGATGCATTCAAAAAGTCAACTATGATCGTGGCGAGGATGGCGAGCGTACACAAAAGGCTGAGATCAAAGAATTCAAAACTTTGGCGGGACGACCTGTAGTAGATGGCAACGGCATTGCACCAGATTCCCTCATTACTCCGCCGTATTATTCCGAAGCCATTAGCGCATTAAATGCAAAAGCATTGGATTTGAAGTTTGCCGCTCGCGTCTTGAGTGAGTTAAACGCAGAGGGGCCCATGGCCTTTACTATGGATGATGCACTTTGGAATACCTTTTTGCAAGTCTTGGCAGAAGAAGGATTTGAATTCACGAGCATTGGCGAAATGCAATTGGACCGTCTTATGGAAGATGCCGACCAATTAGATTACGTCACCGCCGACGATATAGCCCAATGGAAGGAAGTTATTGCGGAGCGACGCGGTAAAGTTTTAGAGACGGATCGCGAAGCTATACAAGAATACCTTGAGGAGTTCTTGGTTTCAAAGCGATACGGCAATGTTGGCACCTTAGAACGCGGGCTAACCAAAGATGAATTGGTGCTCGCAGCGGCTGAGATTTTACAATCGGACCGTACGATGCAACAACTTTTGAGCGTTAAATAGGCATGCAACAAAACCTATTTCGCTTCACCGGCTATGGCGCAGCGATTCTTTTACCGCTCGCTTTGGTTTGGCTGAGCCCAATCTACGGGCTTATTGCTTGGGCTTTAGCAATGGTAGCCTTTGGCCGTTGGAAACCGACTTTAGTACCCGCCTTACTTTTTGCCGCATTCATCGACTGGGAAATCATTAGTGTGCTTTGGAGTGGCGATCGCAATGCCGGGTGGGCAGATGTAATGATGGTGCTGCCCTTTGGCCTCATGGGTGTGCTTATCCATTTGCTTGAGCTTCCCAACGGGGCACAATTAGGGCGCAAGATTGCTGCCGTTTTCGCCTGGTCAACTGCTGCGGCTTGGACACTAATTTTTCTGTACAGCATCGCCACCATGGGCTGGGTGAACTACAACGACTTCGCCCTTGGGGAACGCCTGGGCATTCACTTTCAAAGCTTATACTTGGTTGCCGCCGCGTTGATCCTGGAACGCAGGATTTGGAAAGCACCAAAAGTTGTAGCCTGGCTCACTGCAGTTGCTGTTTTATGGGTACTCTTGGGCATTGTTTTCTTGAGTGCACGCATTCATCTCATCGGCGTGCCGCTGTTGATCACGGCCCGATTGGTAGAACTTTACCTCCATAATCCCAAGTGGAGAAGAAAGCTGCTTCAATTTGGTGGTGCTGTTGTGGTCGTTTTAGGTATCCTGGTACTAATACTTCCGGGGCCATCACGACGCCTTGAAGACCTGAAAAACGAACTGCGCAGCGTCGACGGAATGGTCGACGGCAAGCAAACGAATCATCGCATTTTTCTTTGGAACTATGGTACCGAAATCATCGCCGAGCAACCTTGGCTGGGCGTTGGTAATGGGTATGGCGAGGAAGCATTGCACCAAAAACTGCTCACTTGTGAGGCTACCTTCTACAATAAGAAAACGCCCTACTATCTCCATGAATTCCGTTATGACTTTCACAACATTTGGATTCAAGCTTGGGCGGAAGGGGGAATACTCGCAGTAGTTCTTTTGCTTGGAGTATTTCTTTGGGGCCTTATTCAAAGTTCCGGAAGCATGAAATACGTCTGGATTGCACTTTTGATTTCCGGCATGACTGAGAGTTTACTTGAAAAGCAGGCTGGAATTTTCTTTCTCGCCTTTGTGGTGGCATTGACCGCCTTGAGCAGGCCCGTAAGTGCTAATCTTTCAGATAAAATCGAGGAACACGCGAGCCCACACCAGTAAGGATTTCATAGGCAATAGTTCCTGCGTTTTGTGCCAATGCAGAGGCGCTCTGACCCGGTCCCAAAATGACAACTTCATCGCCGGGCTTCGCTTCTACATCGCTCACGTCTACCATAATCATGTCCATGCAAACATTTCCCAAGATGGCACAGGGTTTCCCTTCAATGAGCACATGACCCTTACCACAGGATAGCGCACGTTGTAAACCGTCCGCATAGCCTACTGGAAGTGTGGCGTATTGCGTCTCGCGATCTGCTGTGAAGGCGCGTGAATACCCGAGAGACTCGCCAGGCTTGAGCGTATTTACTTGAGAGATTTTACATTTCCATTGCAACACTTCCTCAAGGCCCGCAATTCCTTGATACTGGCCTACGCCGTAAAGGCCTATTCCTAGACGTACCATTTGATGTTGCGCCGCTCCAAAACGGGCAATTCCTTGGGTGTTTAGTACATGTGCGAGCGCATTCGGATAGGATTCTTGCACGCGTGATGCAACGGCATTGAATTGGTCCAATTGCTCATGTGTAAAACCATCCGCGGAAGGATCTCCTGCACTACTGAGGTGAGAGAAAACCCCAACTACCTCGATATTCGCACGGGTAGAAAGAAGGTCGAGCAACCCGGGTACGGCCGCTGGCTCAAAACCTAAGCGGTGCATTCCGGTATCTACCTTAATGTGAATTTTAAGTTTGTTTTCGCCCTTACTTTCTTGTAAAAAAGGTTCAAGTTGGTAGATGGCATAAACTTCAACCTCACAATTTGCTGCAGCTAATGCGTTGAATTGAGTCGGCTCCGCATTCATCACCATAATGGGCATCTCCACCCCTTGTGCACGAAGCAATAGGGCCTCTTGACTAAAAGCCACACCCAGGTAGTCCACGTGGGTTTGTTCGAGATAGCGCGCAACCTCCAAGATTCCCATCCCATAGGCATCGGCTTTGACCATAGCCATCACCTTGGTCTCAGGCTTTAACAGGGCTTTGAACTGTTGCATATTTCTGCGCATGGCAGCAAGGTTTACTTCTGCCCAGGTGCTGTGGTGCTGATTTCGCAACGTAGCCGCCATTCGCTCCATCCTTAATCGACGCTGTCCTTTTATAAGAACTGTTGTATTGGCTAGGGACAATTGGCCAAATTGGGCCACAACCTCAGCCAAATCTTCGCTTGAATCGACCCACCACTGACGGTCTACGCCATAGGCATCGACCATTGCCTTTGCTTTCGCAGTCCATTCTGGAGTACTGAGCGTGCCCAAGACCGCCCACTTTCGCGGGGTGTGTTGTGCCATTAACTCTTCCATTGCCCAACGCAAACTCTCCAAATCCGAACTGTAGGTGTCTTCGAGGAGGTAGCCGCCATCGCGGGACGAAACGAGATTCATACGCATCTCAAGCGGCTCTAGACCGGAAATTCGAGCCTTTGCTTCCTCAATATTTGCACCCAAAAGCACGGCACCAAGTAGCGCCGACATTGTATTTTGAACCGCATGCATTTGATCATCGCCCTCGAGTCCAAAATCTTTCGGATCCCATTCTGTCCCGGACCCCCAAACCAAGGCTTCCGGTATGTGTAGGTTCAAAGACTTGGCTTTAGAAATCCATTTGCTGTGTGCTGCTATTTTATCACAATTGACGAAGAGCTTCCATTTTTCACGAAACTTCTGATCGTCGCTCTCAAAATGCTCACCGTGGGCATCTCCAAGTGTTGTAAATACGCCAAAGTCCGGCTGTACCAATTGAGCAAGAGCCTGCATCGTATCCGGACGATCAATACCAACCTCAACGATGGCAGCGGTATGGCTGGCATCAAGCCCACAGAGGGTAAGAGGTACACCAAGCGCACTGTTGAAACTTCCTGGTGTCCTATGCAAGTTTTCAGGGGCACCCAAGAGTTGGTACATCCATTCTTTTACGATGGTTTTCCCGTTCGATCCGGTTAATGCGAGCACAGGATGGCTAAAATGCATACGGCATTTTTTAGCCCACCGCTCCAATACCTTCTCAGGACGATCGTGAACAATAAAACTGATGTGAGGAAACGCTTTCGACAGGGAAGCATCCGAACAGATGATTACAACCGCCCCTTGCGCAATGGCTTGTGAAATGTATTTGTGGCCATCATCGGAGGTTGTTTTGATGGCAATAAAACAACTGGGAACAGAGGCAGTCATTCGCCTAGAATCAAAGGCAAAGTGCTCGAATTCGTTACACGGACCCAAGCATTGTGCTTCTGCGAGCTTCGCAATATCAGCTGCCTTTATTCCCACTAGTTTTTGAGTTCAACTTATTATAAACGGTTCGGCTGACGGGTTCGTACGCCTCCGTCTCACCAAGCATGAAGGTCTGGTCTCCATCCACAATACGGTGTGAAAAATGTGCCGGACCGCCCGTACGCTTGCAAATGGCATGGAGCTTCGTCACATATTCCGCCGTCGCGAGAAGATTTGGCATAGGACCAAATGGACGTCCCTTGAAATCCAAATCGAGGCCCGCAATAACAACACGCTTGCCTTGATTGGCTAATGTATTGGCCACCTCTACGATACCATCATCGAAAAATTGGGCCTCATCGATGCCCACCACCTGAACATCATCCGCTAATAAAAGCATATTAGAAGAACTCTCAACGGGCGTCGAAGGAATTGAATTTTTATCATGACTGACCACAGCCTCATCGTCATAACGCACATCAGACGCGGGTTTAAAAATCTCTACTTTTTGGCCGGCAATTTGTGCTCGGCGCATTCGACGGATCAGCTCTTCTGTTTTCCCACTAAACATGGGTCCACAAACGACTTCAATCCATCCGCCTGATTGTTGGTTAAATTCTATTCCTGAGTGAAACATGAGGTCACTTTAGTGGTACATTCAAGGCATTAAAGGTAGAGAATAAGATGCAGAGCAAAGACCCCTCCATGAGCAGAAAAAGCACTGAGCAGAAATTAGCGGAATTGGCATTACGTATTGCCGATTATTCCAACGAAGAAGCAGCGAACGCACTACTTACAATATCCGGTGAATTCCGATTCTTAGGCCTAGAAGCCCAAATGATGTTGCCTTACGAGAAGGCTGCAGATGATCTGAAATCAAAACTTGAGGCTCGATTGAGAGCATTGGAAGCGGAGGCGAAAATTGCTCCTGAGATGCCAACCCCTCCTGCACCTCAGGCGGAAGCACCTATGGCTGCTCCCGTTGTCGAAACAACGCCCGAACCCGAAATGGCTGCAGAACCCGAGGCCACTGCGGAGCCTACAGCAACTGCAGAGCCAGTGGTGGCTGTAGAGGAAGATTTAGCGCCGGCAGCCGAAGCACCAGAAATGGCATCCATAGCGATGGATTTTGAAGAAAGGGAAGATGCCCCGGCACCAACTGCACCTACAACTCCAGCACCAACTACCGAAAAGAAAAGTCTGAACGATCGACTCGCGGGCGGTGTTTTGAAATTTGGATTGAACGACCGCATTGGCTTTGTAAAGGATCTCTTTGACGGTAGTCAAGAAGATTTTAACCGCGTGGTTAGCCAACTTAACACTTTGAGTACTTTGGATGAAGCAAACGAATTCATTCAAACCCATATTGCCGGCGAATACCGCTGGGAAGAGAAAGAAGAAACCGCGGCTCGATTTATGGCTGCCGTTGAACAAAAATTTGGCTAATGGCGGGAACCCTATTCGTAGTCCCAACACCAGTTGGGAATCTAGAAGACATGACCGTCCGAGCAATCAATACGCTCAAGGCAGCAGATCTCATTTTAGCTGAAGATACGCGCACCACAGGCAAACTCACGGCCCATTTCGACATTGCCACGCCCAAACAAGCATTTCATATGCACAATGAGCATAAGGTGGTCGAAAAATACGTTGCCCAGTTACAAGGCGGGAGCACTATTGCTTTGGTGAGCGATGCTGGAACTCCCGGCATTAGCGACCCCGGATTCTTGCTCATACGCGCTGCGGTTCAGGCCGGATGCGAGGTCGTTACCCTTCCTGGCGCAACCGCCTTTGTTCCAGCATTGGTCAACAGTGGTCTGCCATGTGATACCTTCTACTTCGAAGGGTTCTTACCTCCAAAAAAAGGGAGGCAAACGAAACTTGAGCAGATCGCAGAAAGTAAAAAAACAGTGGTGCTTTATGAAAGCCCACATAAGATTGAAAAAACCCTCGCTCAAATTGTGGAATTTTGCGGACCCGAACGACCCGTCAGCATTAGCCGCGAAATCTCAAAAATGTTTGAGGAAACTTTGCGCGGTTCGGCATCAGAATTGCTCGAACAAGTACAGCAGCGTGGTGGTTTAAAAGGAGAGATTGTTCTCTGCATTGGTGCCTAAAGCACAACTAAAATGGTAGCATCTAAAATTCAAAATATCAACAATTGGTTCGACAACCCAACGGACAGTCCTTTGCTTATTGCAGGACCTTGTTCCGTGGAAAGTCCTGAGCAAATTAATGCGACGGCGGAAGCCTTACGTGAGCAAACGCCCATTTCCTTGTTGCGAGGTGGTGTATGGAAGCCAAGGACCAAACCCGGAAGTTTTGAGGGTATTGGTCATGAAGCGCTTGACTGGCTAATTGGCGCGGGTAGGCAAATCGGAACCCCTGTAACTACCGAAGTTGCCAATACCGAGCATGTTGAGGCGGCCTTAAAAGCTGGTATTGATGTGCTGTGGATCGGCGCAAGGACTACGGTAAATCCTTTCTATGTGCAGGAGATTGCCGAAGCATTAAGAGGAGTTGATGTTCCTGTGTTCGTGAAAAATCCAATTCATGCAGAAATCGGGCTTTGGGCAGGAGCTATTGAACGGTTCCAAAAAGTTGGAATCCAGCGTGTAGCTGCGGTCCACCGAGGATTTTATTCTACGACTAAAGGGGTTTATAGAAACGAACCGCATTGGCACCACAGTTTTGGTTTGCGCGCGATGATGCCTGAAATAAAAATTATCGTCGATCCGAGTCATATCGCCGGGAAAAGGCACTTGGTCTCCGAAATCTGCCAAGTAGCCATGGATTTGAGTATGGACGGCATCATGGTCGAGAGCCATATCAGTCCTGATAACGCCATGAGTGATGCTGCACAACAGGTCACTCCGGAACGCTTAGGCCAAATCATCAAAGATCTTGTCATTCACCCGACCCACCTTAAAAACGGAGCAAGTGAAGAACTCAAAAATCTCAGACATTCTTTGGATGAGTTAGACGATGAGTTGGTGACCATAATGCGCAAGCGGTTTGCGCTTGCCAAAGACATTGCACTGATTAAGGAAAAAGAAGGCGCTAGCATATTCCAAATGGAACGTTGGCTCAAACTCGTTAAAGAGCGCACTGAAAGTGGCGACGGCGATGCCTTAACCCCTGAGTTCATGCACGATTTATTTGCGACCATTCACAAATACAGCGTAGAATACCAAACCCGCCTTACTAAAAAAGAATCCTAATGCGTTGGACACCTCGGCCCTTAGTGGATCCAGGTGCGGTTTCTCAACTTACCGCCGAAGTAACCAAAGACGACCTGCTTTCCGCACTTTTGGTACAACGCGGTATTCAGTCCTTCGAAGAGGCAAAGTCATTTTTTAGACCCGATTTAAGACACCTGCACAACCCCTATCGCATGAAAGATATGGAGCGTGCCGTGGAACGTATTGAGAAGGCCCGATTAGGCCAAGAGTCTGTAATGATCTATGGCGACTACGATGTTGACGGTACCACTTCCGTTGCATTAATGTCCGAATTCCTATTGGACAAATTTCCGATCGAAGCGTACATACCTGACCGTTATAAGGAAGGCTATGGGCTTTCCTTTGATGGAATAAATCTTGCAGCAGAACTGGGGATCACCCTCATCATTGCTTTGGATTGTGGCATTAAAGCATTCGACCAAATCGCCCATGCCAAAAGTTTGGGCATTGACATCATTGTATGCGACCACCACCGTCCGGAGGAAAAACTACCCAAGGCACACGCCATACTCGACCCCAAACGTCCCGATTGCCCCTATCCCTATAAAGAACTTTCGGGCTGTGGCGTTGGTTTTAAACTTTGTCAAGCCCTATGCGAACGATGGGGATTGCCAGAAGAACACTACCTGCATCCACTTTTGGACTTGTGCGCAGTAAGTATTGCCGCGGATATTGTACATGTAACTGGGGAGAATAGAATCCTTGCTTATTATGGACTTGAGCGACTAAAAAGCGGCAAAG
The DNA here is from genome assembly GCA_964397915.1 of uncultured Polaribacter sp. Classification (GTDB taxonomy): domain Bacteria; phylum Bacteroidota; class Bacteroidia; order Flavobacteriales; family Schleiferiaceae; genus UBA10364. Next base: position 9,530 of record CAYNLA010000049.1, read on the forward strand.
CCAGAGCCGGTTTCATGAGCTTACTTGAAGCAAGTGGCAAGAACCCTGCATCGCTAACGCTTCGGGACATCTCCTTCAGTATAGCTCCCCGGATTAATGCTGCAGGTCGAATGGAAAGTGGCTTACGTGCGGTCGAACTCTTACGCAGTAAGAATAAAGCTGAACAAGATGATTTAGCCTTTAGGATCAATGCCTTCAACATTGACAGAAAGGAGACTCAAGCTGAAATATTTGATGAGGCAAAGGAACTGCTAGATCCAGAGCACTACCCAAATTCCAACGTACTCTACCAGCCGCATTGGCACAAAGGTGTAGTAGGTATTGTCGCCTCAAAAATTGTTGAGACCCATTACCGTCCTACCATCATATTGACCAAAAGTGGGGATCATCTCGCAGGGTCAGCGCGCAGTGTAATCGGCTTTGATGTGTACAACGCCATAGAGGCGTGTGAAGACCATATTTTACAATTCGGAGGGCATAAATATGCAGCTGGACTTACGCTAGATGAAGCGCAGTTGCCACATTTTAAGAAAGCTTTCGAAGCCTATTGTGCAGCCAACCTAAGTGCGGACATGAAGGTTCCAGAACTTATCTATGATGCCCAGGCCCGATTGGATCAAATCACAGATCGCTTCTATGGCATATTGCATCAACTTGAGCCCCACGGGGAAGCAAACGAAGCACCTAAGTTTCTCATCCAAAATGTCATTGATGCAGGCGGCAGCAAGGCCGTTGGCGCGGATGGAACTCATTTGAGGCTCGAAGTAAAGCATCCCAATTCGAATACAACAATGGTAGGCATCGCATTCGGGCAAGCCGAATGGCTCTCCGAATTGAAAAGTGGCGCTACGCTAGATATCATTGCCAGCATTTCCCTGAATGAATTCCGAGGTCAAACAAGTCTTCAACTAATGGTCGAGGCCATTCGTCATACAAATACCGAAGAATCATGAGTTGGGGCGGTGCGGTAGCTGCCATGATTAGCTCGATCAAGAACAATACGCTGGCGAAGCGTACCAAAGTTTTTGACAAAGAGATTAAAGCTGGTTTTAGCAACGCTCCGACCTATGACAAGAAGGTCAGTAAGGAAGAGATGGATTCCATAAAAGCAACTATTCAAAATCGCGCGACGAAGCGCAGAAAACGAGAACTTTTGGGTGTTTTTTTGTCGATTCTCATTGCCGTTTTTGTGATCGGAATCCTTTCCATGATCGCTTACCGATTCCTTTCTAAGTATTGAGAAATTCCCTATATTCTTAGGGAACTAACACACTATTTATGCGCTATCTAATCATACTCCTGTTCTGCTCGAGTACAGCCTTTGCTCAATCAAATTTGGGTCGCAACAACACATTGACTACCCCGACCATGACCGCTATCCAAAGTAACAGCT
>CAYNLA010000050.1:0-10443 GCA_964397915.1 uncultured Polaribacter sp.
TTGTGATGACGACCAAGTAGTCTTCCATGCATTGGCCGATGGATTTTGCTACGGCGAGCACGTATTGCAAATCTGCGGAGCCGTCCTCTCCTGGAGGCGTACCCACAGCGATGAAGGCTGCAGAGGAGCCCTTGATGCCTTCGCTTAGGTCGGTGGTAAAGTGCAATCGGCCCTTCTCAAAGTTGCGAAGGACGATGTCCTTCAACCCCGGTTCATAAATGGGAAGGATGCCATTTTTCAGGCCGTCTATTTTCTTTTGGTCAATATCAACGCAGCTTACCTCGATGCCCACGTCCGCCAAACAGGCGCCGGTCACCAAGCCTACGTATCCAGTTCCAATGACTGTAATCTTCATTCGTTTGCTTTTCGCTTAGGTCGTTGTAAGAACGATTTCAATGCCCTAAAATTACATTATTACGAACGACTTATTGCCCTTACCTTGCACTTAAAGCCCACTGCATCTATGAATCCATTGCGTTTTTCGCTTTTTGTAGCCCTAATGTTGCTGTCATCGGCAAAATTAAGTGCTCAATTAACTACGAAAGACAGTACTCGAACTGTTCAATTGTGGGGTCTTGGACCTTCTACATCGCTCCCCGCTGGTGACCTTGCTACGCGATATTCGAACTTCGGCGGCGCTAGTTTGGAATATTCAAAGAAGAATAGGGACGGATGGATTATCGGTGGCGCTTTTGATGCTTTTTACGGTAATTCGGTGAAGAATTCTTCGGAAATTTTTGGTGGATTGGCCGATTCTGCAGGCAATTACGTCGGTGTTAATGGTGAATTAGCGATTTTAAATACGGGTCTTTCGGGTGGTCAAATCACTGGGCATATTGGCCATATTTTTCAGCCGCATTACAATCCCAACTCGGGCTGGATGTGGATGTTGGGCTTTGGCGGTCAGCAAACTCAGATTAGCCTTCGGAATGAACGCGGTAATTTCCCTCAACTGCAGGGGGCTATGTTACGTGGTTACGACCGCTTGCATGTAGGCCCCGTAGTAAAGGGCCAATTGCGTTATCTGCACTTGGACAATGATGAACGGATTAATTGGACCCTCGGTGTACATTCAATGCTCGCAACGACCAAGAGTGTACGGGGCTTCAATACAGATACGGGTTTGAAGGACAATTCAGTGAAATGGGATCTGGCCTTGGGTATACACTTTATGTGGTATTTGCCCGTTTATGCTAAGCAAGAAAGCTATTTCTTAATGGACTAATGATACTGTATCCAATCCTTGCATCAGCGGTTTTCTCTCTCGGCGGACATTTCGGTCTACTGGGGCGCTGGGGTCGTGCGGTTCGCTCGGACCGAGGATGGATGTCTTTGCCTCCAAAGCAAGGAAAGGTGGTATGGATGCATTGCGCTTCACTGGGAGAGTTTGAGATGGGGCGGCCCGTATTGGAAGGCTTTCTTGATCAACATAAAGATTGGCAAGCAGTGGTGACTTTTTTTAGTCCTTCAGGATATGAACCACGAAAAGGATACAATCGGGCAGCTGTACATTACCTCCCCATGGACACGCCCTCACAAGTCAAGAAGTGGTTGAATTATTGCAATCCATCGCTAGCCGTTTTTGTTCGATACGACCTGTGGCCAAACCATATTTCGGGACTAAGAAAAAAGAACATACCGGCAGTAGTCATGGCGATGAGCGCGCCGAAAATTCCATGGTACTTAAACCGATTCTTGTTTCTTATTCGTCGCCAATTCACAGCCATACATACTTGGGGCGTTGTTGGTGAAACGGATGCCGCTATGATGAGTCTTGGAGGTATACATTCTGAAGTTTTAGGTAATCCAAAATATGATTATGCAGCTGCTTTGGTAAATACTCCAATACCCAAGAAATTCAAAGCTTGGAAGCAGGCGCAAGAGAAGCCAATCCTACTAATTGGTAGCGCTCATTTATCGGATTGTCTTGCGTTGAATGCCATTAATCTATCGGGCTTTTCCATCTGGGTGGTCCCTCATGATTTAAAAGAAAGTGCGGTGCTTCAAGGGGCATTGAAGCAATATAAACCTGCGCAATGCCTTACTAGTCTATCGGACGAACCCAAAATTACAGACCTTCTTATGGTGCCGGAATTTGGCGTGTTGGCGGGGTTGTATGCCTTGGCAGACGGGGTGATCATTGGGGGTGGTTGGGATAAAGCTACCCACAATGTATTGGAAGCAACGGCTCAGGGAAAAATTGCAGCCTGTGGTCCAAACTGGCAAAAAATTGCTGAGAACCATGAATTGGTACAACAGGGGTATTTACAACCCATAGATGCTCACGGGGATTGGATGAAGTATTTGGACCAAGTGGGGTCTGAGGAACTGGCAGCAAAAGGCGAACAGGCCCGAGCGTGGATGCTCGAGCAGCGCGGTTCAGCCGAAAAAATCGTAAAAGTTTTAGAAGAGGCCGTTCAACTCTGAGTCGATCTGTTGGATGATTTCACCCAAGTCTTCTGGATTTTCAGGGAAATTGTTCTTGTCTACGTTGACAATCAAAATCTTTCCTTTGTCATATGAGTTGATCCAGGCTTCATAGCGCTCGTTTAATCGACGCAAGTAATCTATTCGAATGCTGTTTTCATATTCACGCCCACGCTTTTGGATATGGTCTACAAGCGTAGGTACAGAAGCACGCAAGTAGATTAAAAGATCGGGAGGTTGAAGGTGTTTTTCCATGAGTTCGAACAAGCCTTGGTAGCTGTTGAAATCGCGCGCAGTCATTAGTCCCATTGCATGCAAGTTGGGGGCAAAGATGTGCGCATCTTCATAAATGGTTCGATCTTGAATTACGTTTAAACCTTCCTCGCGAACTTGGGTTACTTGTTCAAAGCGGGAACGCAAGAAATAGATTTGAAGGTTAAAGCTCCAACGCTGCATTTCTTCATAGAAGTCGTCGAGGTATGGATTGTCGTCCACATCCTCAAAATGCGGTTGGTAGTTGTAGTGCTTTGCTAATAACTCAGTTAGTGTTGTTTTACCTGAACCAATATTTCCTGCGATTGCTATGTGCATGACTACTATTTTTGTACCCGCAAAGTAATAAAAGTGTTGGAAGTAAGATGCAAATTGACCACCTAACTAATCAAATTCAATCGACCCGCCAAGAATTAATTGATCATCCATCTTTCGGATGGGTAGACACCTTGGAAAAAGCGAAGGTCTTCATGGAAACGCATGTCTGGGCCGTCTGGGACTTTATGGTGCTTTTGAAGGCCTTACAACGCGAACTTACCTGCGTGAACACCTATTGGGTGCCTAAGGGCGACCCAGAGATTCGTCGATTGATCAATGAGATCGTACATGGCGAGGAAAGCGACATTGATCAAGATGGTGTTGCTACAAGTCATTTCGAATTGTACGTCCGCGCCATGGAAGAGGCAGGTGCAGATACTGCCCCGATATTGTCTTTTATAGAAGCCTTAAAATCAGGTCAATTGCCTTTTGAAGCACTTGAAAATAGTGAAGCGCCTGAGGGAGCAAAAGCCTTTGTGCGTCAGACCTTGGAAGTAGTTGAAGGAGGAAATGCGCATGAGATTGCAGCGGTATTCACGTTCGGTCGTGAAGACCTGATTCCGGATATGTTCATGGAGATTGTAGGCAATCTTAAAAAGCAATTCCCTGAAGAATTGGGGCTCTTTGCGTACTACCTCGAACGTCATATTGAAGTGGATGGAGATCTGCATGGTCACCTTGCTGAGCGAATGGTTGAGCTGCTCTGCGGTGAGGATTCGGTCAAATGGAAGAGTGCAACTGTTCTGTCTGAAAAAGCGCTACGAGCCCGTATAGAACTGTGGACAGCGGTTATGCAGGAATTTGATGCGCACCATTCATCGACTCCAACTGCGTGATTAAGTCGCGGTTATTACTAAGCCTCGGAACTTTATTTTGACCGCCTAGCTTGTTTTTACTTTTTAGCCATTGGTGGAATAACCCGGGTTTGGCCACAACGATGTTGGGAAGTTGAAGTACCAAGTCCCCTTTGCGTTTCGCGGCATAATCGGAATTTTCGGCTTGTAAGGCCAAATCCAAATCATTGGTGAATGCGCTCAGATCTTTTGGGGTGGTTTTGAATTCAATAATCCATTGATGCCCACCCGTTTTTTCACTGTTCATGTAACATGGGGCGGCATGGAATTCTACCAAATCGCAATGGTGTTTTAAGCAGGCAGAGCGTATGGCATTTTCGGCATCCGTCACAATGACCTCTTCTCCGAAGGCATTAATAAAGTGTGCCGTTCGGCCACTGACCTTAATCCGATGTGGAACGAGACTCGTGAATTTGACAGTATCTCCCAAAAGGTATCGCCATAAACCTCCGTTTGTTGTAATGACAACCGCATAGTCCTGGTCCAACTGAACATCGGAAAGTCCAATGGTTTTGCTGCTGGTATCCTCGTACGCATCCATGGGAATGAATTCGTAGTAAATGCCATTGTTCAAGAGTAAGAGCATGCCGTCTACATTGGGATCGTCTTGAACGGCAAAGAATCCTTCTGAAGCGTTGTAATTCTCCATGAAGGTAATTTGGTCACCCGGCATTAATGCCCTGAATTGTTCTTCGTAGGGCGCGAAATTGACCCCGCCATGCGCAAAGAGTTCCAGATTAGGCCATACCTCCAAGAGGTGCTTTTTACCCGTACGTTCTAAGACCTTTTTAAAAAGCACTAGAAACCAACTGCTAACACCCCAAAGAGAAGTGATGTTTTGCTCGATGGCTTCATCTATAATGGCATCTATTTTCTTCTCCCAATCACTCATTAGTGCCGTATCACTGCTTGGTGCGCTGCGCAATTCTGCCCAAAGTGGTATGTTTTGGATGAGGATGGCACTAAGATCTCCACTTTGGCTCTTTCCTTCGGATTGAATCTCGGTAGATCCACCAAGTCGGAGTCCTAAGCCTTCAAAGATTTTCGTTTCAGGAACCGCATTGCAATAGAGGGCCAATTCAAATCGGCCACCGGAGAAGTGGCAGTCCTCAATACTTTCTTTTGATACAGGGATGTATTTTGAAACGCCTGAAGTTGTTCCGGAACTTTTCGCATACCATTGCACCTTTCCAGGCCAGAGAACGCTTTTCTCGCCTTCGCGCATTCGTTCGATATACGGTTTTAATGCGGCATAATTAGACAGAGGCACTCTCGTGCTGAATTCTTGTGGGTTATGAATCAGGTCAAAGCGGTATTTATGGCCGTACTCGGTTTCCACACCTTTCGCTAGAAGATCGCGTAAAAGTTGCTCTTGATACATTACCGGCTGATCCATAAAGGCATAGATCTCTTCGACGCGGTTGCGCATGTTTTGACGGATGACTTTGTTAACCCAAGAATAGATCATGTCTTTAGGACGGCGGTTGTTTATGTGCTAATTTCACAGGTAATTAAAGTTAAGAGAAATTATGCAGTTTACAGGTCCATTGCGCAAAATGTCGACTCAATATGGTCCTACCGTGCGTTATTCATTACGGCTAGGTGATGATCTTTTGTTGCTCAATGGCCTTCTTGGGCGAAAATTAAGCGTCAAATTTACAGGAACACATCGCTGCTTTTGTGGTGAGCTGGTGCCCGAGGTTTATCGTCAAAACTTCTGCCGTGAGTGTTTCTTTACAAAGCCCGAGGCGTCTCCAACCATAATGAAACCTGAACTGAGTAAGGCGCACCTTGGTATTGCAGAGCGAGATTTAGAGTTTGAGCAACGATTGCAATTGCAGCCGCATTTGGTGTACTTGGCCAAGACAGATCGCATAAAAGTTGGAGTCACCCGAAAGACTCAGATGCCCTATCGTTGGATGGATCAAGGAGCCGATGAGGCTTTGGTCTTACTAGAAGTTCCAAATCGATTTTTAGCCGGCGAAGCTGAAGTTTCGCTAAAAGCGCATTTTACAGACAAAACCTCCTGGCAAGCGATGCTAAAGGGACAATCTACGGAAGATCGATTGGAGGATGCTTATGCTTTGGCCGTTCAATCTTTGCCGAACCATTTGAAAGAATATGTTCAGGAGCCCCAGAAGACCTGGTCCTTATCCTATCCGGTAGCGCAATATCCTGCAAAAGTGAATAGTCTGAGCTTGAAGGCGGAAGGAGATGACTGGGAGGGTATCCTACATGGAATAAAGGGCCAATATCTTATCACGAGCGCAGGCGTCTTTAATGTGCGTGCGCATGAGGGATGTATAGTCGATCTACAAGTAATTTAAAGTTCTATTTCTTCCCCTATTTCGAGATGAAAATAGCTTCTAGCCCACGCCATGAACGCGTAGATGAAAATAGTGTCGACTGCAGCTGCTATTGCTTTGAAAAGCCATCCGTCCCAAATGTAGTCGCCCATGGTTGACCATGGCAGGGTTCCAACGAAGAGAACCACCACCACCAATGTGGTATCTACCATTTGGCTAACTAAGGTTGAGAAGTTGTTGCGTACCCAAAGCATTCTGCCTCCCGTTAAGCGTTTCCAGAAATGAAACAATCGGACATCTACAAGTTGCGCTACGATATAGGCGAGCATGGATGCGGCAATGACACGCCAGGCATTTTGGAAAACTTGATTGTAAGTCTCATCCGATACGGGTGAGGTTTCTAAGGCAGGGAATTGGGCGCCGAGCCATAAAACGAAGAGCACAAAAATGCTGGCAACTAATCCACTCAATACCACCTGTGTTGTACGTTTCTGACCGTAAAGCTCGCTTAAGATGTCTGTGATTAAAAACGTCACAGGGTAGGGCAGGACACCCGCACTGATGATAAACGTTTTAAATCCTAAATCGACGGTAATGAATTTGTTCGCAATGAGGTTACAGGTAATAAGGGCAGCTATAAATAGTGCTCCTAAAACGTAATACAATCGTTCTGCCTGTTGTTGTCGGATTCTCATTACAAGTTCATGAATATTGGGTTCAATCGGGCTTGTATTCCAGGATTTTTAGCCAAGAATAAAAGGTCATCAAGAGCGGGATGTTCCATGAAAGGTAGGGCATTTGTTTTAGCCAATCCAAAACTCTTGAGGTAGCGCTGAAGAGGATCTTCTACCGTAGGGAGTTCATACAGCTTGTACTCCTCGATTCCTGCTTGTTTTGCGGCATAGGCGATGGCATCACTGAGGTTACCTTCAATATCTGCTAGAGCATTATCAACAGCATCCTTCCCCGTCCACACTCGGCCACCACAAAGGGGGAGGAGGTAGTCCATTTCCATGTTTCTGCCCTCCGCTACTTTTCCAGTGAAATCGGCATAACCGCGATCAATCATGCGTTGTAGAATTGCATACTGAGCGGAGTCAGGGTGCTTAGCTAGGTTGGGGAAATTGGCCATTGCGTGCGTTTGAACTTCTTCAACCTTTAGACCTAGGGTTTGGGTCATCAATTCTTCCGCTGTGAAAAGGCTCATAAAGATGCCGATACTCCCAGTTATGGTTGTACTGTTGGTGAAAATGGCGTCGGCGTTACAGCTGATGTAATATCCCCCGGATGCCGCATAATTCCCCTGACTCACGATCAATGGTTTTTCTAGATCAGCGATGGTGTGGTGGATGATGTCTGAAGTTAAGGCCGAGCCTCCTGGACTATTCACACGAAGTACAATTGCTTTTACGCGGCTGTTCTCATCTGCTTTGCGCAATGCTTTAACGATGTTTTCGGTTCCGATGGTGTTTTCGTCGCCGCTCCCATTTCCAATACTTCCATTTGCATAAATCACAGCAATTCGGTCACGCGATTTCGAAGTAGGGAGCTGGGCAGCATAGTCCGACCAATCGAGCAGGTCATACTTAGACTCGAAATGCGCTCGGACATCTTCTCTATATCCCAAGGCATCTACTAATCCGGCTTCTAAACTGGCACTTGCATCCATACCAATAAATTCATTGGCGGCGTTATCGAGTGCTTCTCGGTCGATGCCTTTGTTTTCAAAACTCATCCCGATAAAATCCCAGAATTGGTTGATTAACGTGGTCAGTTGCAATCTGTTTTCAGCGCTCATCTCGCTAGCGATATAAGGCTCTACAGCACTTTTAAATTTATTTCCTGTGCCACGAACCACGAGAGGCTCGATACCAAACTTATCAAAGAAATCTTTGTAATACGTGCTCGCGGTTCCTACTCCTCGTAACTCGAAAATACCTCCTGGATGAAGGATAGTTGAATCTGCAAAGGCGCTGATTGTAGCACCTTTTTGAGTGTAATATTCACCATAGGAATAGATTGGCTTTCCACTAATTTCCTTGAATTCCTGAAGGTATTCAGTGAACTCTTCCAGTGCTCCATATCCAGCTGCAAAGGCACCTTGGTCTAGAAGGATTCCTTTTACTCGGTCGTCTGTTGCGGCAAATTCTAATCCAACCATAAAGCTGTTCAGACCGAGGACTTTTGGAGCCTCCATGCCCAGTAATACCGCATCAAGGCCAGATAATGGGTCTTCCGCAGTACGGTCTTCTAAAGTTCCATTCAATGAAATGTGCAATAAAGTGTTCTCACCTACCTTTGGCGTTGGATCTTCACCTGAAATGCTTGCGATGACGAGTAAACCCACAAGCAAAAGGAATGAAGCAATGAAAGCAGTGAAAACTGCGAGAACCGTTGAGAAGAAATTTTTCATGGGCAAGGCCATTATTTTGTTGGGAACGAATTTAGGGGATAAGCGCCAAAACCTTGCCAAGGCTATCGAGGCAATTTCGCAATACGGAAAGCTACTCCGTGCCAGTGGAATCTATGAAAGTCCTCCTTGGGGCTACGATAGTTCAAACACATATTTCAATCAAGTGGTTTTATTGGAGACGTCATTGGCTTCACCGTCTTTATTGGAGGTGCTCTTAGACATTGAGAAGGCATTGGGTCGTGTTCGAAATGAAGCTGGTTATACGGACCGAACTATGGATTTGGATATATTGGATTATGAGGGTGAAGTAAGTACGTCGGAGCAGCTCATATTGCCGCACCCACGTTTGCATTTGCGCCTTTTTACTTTACTGCCAATGGCTGAGGTGGCGCCCCATTGGGTACATCCTTCATCTGATGAATCCATAGATACACTCCTCGCGAAATGCCCGGACCGTGTTGTTCCGATTCGATTGTAAATACACAAAGCGTACTTTTGGAGTCTAACCAGCCGCTATGCTTCTAGATACACTTTCTCGGTGGTCCTTTGGCATCACCATTTCGCTTCATTATATCTTCCCGTTGCTGACAATGGGAGGGTGTTTTTGGTTTTTCATTCAGAGTTTAGGACGCGCACCTTGGTCCATGCTTAGAAGGTCGGTTCCGCCGCTTGTGCTTTTTACGGCTCTTGGAATTACTACGGGTTACGTTTTAAAATGGCACTTTGAAAAGATATGGACCCCTTATTATGAGCTAATTGGAGATGTGTTTTATCCGTTATTAGGGCTTGAAGCACCTATTTCACTGGCAGGATTTGCACTGTTTTATTTTCTATTGTTTCGAGCGTTTAAAAATGAGGATCGCAGATTATTGAATTTAGCCACGGGTGGATTGTTTTTCTCAACCTTGATTAGCGCCTCGGTAATTACTGCCGTAAATTCTTGGATGCAGTTTCCGAGTGGCGTGCGAATCATATCGAACCCTTTAGGGAATATAATTGAACGATTTAATCTATGGGAGGTAGTGATGAGTCCGACATTTCCAATACGGTTTGCTCATGTACTTCTTGGAGCACTAGTATTGGGTGGGGCATGGCAAATGTTCAATACGAGACGTTTTAACTCACGAGCGGCGGTTTTCCTGTGGTTAATATGGATGATTCAATTTTACGTGGGACATCATCATGCCGGTGAGGTATATGCGTATCAACCCGAAAAGTTTGCTGCTTTCGAAGGTCATGAGGAGGTATATGGCCCAGCCGATTTATTCTTACTTCCAACAAAAGATCATAGAGTTTCTATCAAGCTGAAAGGAATGACTTCTTTCATGATGTACAATGATGGAAATCAACCTATGTATGGGCTAGATGCGTGGCAAGAGCACTACCTAACGGATTTGCTTGATACAGTTTTTGCTTCCTACCACGTCATGGTTTTGATTCATTTCTTGCTTTTCGGGGTATTCGTCTACTTATGGCGGAAGAGGGAAGGGTCCTGGCCTTCTCAAGCTTGGGCTTTAGTTGTAACCATTGCTGCCGCCACAGTTGCGAATTATGCCGGATGGTATACCACAGAAATGGGCCGACAACCGTGGATCGTTCGTGGAATAATGACTACTCAAGATGCTTCTTCTCCTGCGCGTCTTGATACAATTTATTTAGGGGTGGCATTGTCGCTAACAGCATTTATCTCTCCAATAGTTTTGTGGAGAATCTTTGGCATAAAGCGACGGATTAAAGCCTTACTTGGCAGTTAATTTCTTGTGCATTTCGAACATCGCTATGCCAGCACTTACGCTAACATTCAGGCTGTGTTTCGTGCCAAACTGTGCGATTTCAATAATTGCGTCGCATG
>CAYNLA010000051.1:0-3574 GCA_964397915.1 uncultured Polaribacter sp.
AGGTCAGCATGGTGCCGTCGAAGCTGAAATAGGCTTCAGCGTTATCACCTCCGTCCGTTAACTGGCGAACGTTTTCGAAATGAATCTCTTGGTCGTAATGAACCTTGCTCTCCCAAGTTGCGCCGCTTTCTCCATCGGCAGTTTCACTAGTGGATTGGCAGGCTGATAATGCAATGGCGCTGGCAAAAAGAAAAAACTTTTTCATTTGTAATGGTGGTGGGGTTATTTGATGTTTCGTTTTTTGAGTTCGTTTTCTAAATCGCTTCCAGGAACAGGGTCCCATCCGTGGCCTCCCCAAGGGTGACAGCTGGCTATTCGTTTCACGCTCATCCAGAATCCTTTAAACGGACCGTGGATGGCAACGGCCTCTGCGGCATAAGCGCTGCAAGTAGGCTGGTAGCGGCAAGAGGGACCAAAAATGGGGGAGATGACCTTGCGGTACAGCCATATAATGATGAGCAATGGTGCGCCGAGGATTTGTAAAACGATGTTCTTCCCCTTATTCATGGAGTTATATGCTGTACGAAGTTCCTTCCGGTCCGTCTTTCAGTTGAATACCGGCCTCCTTGAGTTGGTCGCGAATCAAATCTGCCGTGCCCCAATCTTTGTTATTGCGAGCTTGAGCACGTAATTCGATGACCAAATCCATGGCTTTATCTAATGCATCCTTGTGGGCGCTTGAGTCATTGCTGTTTTGCAGGCCAAGTATTTCAAAAACCATCGCATAGAAGGTATTTCGCAGGGCGTTAAGATCATCCTGCGAAATAGTCAATTTCCCTTCGCCAGCGTTAATGAATTTCACCGCTTCAAATAGATGTGCAATCAATATTGGACTGTTGAAGTTGTCACTCATCGCTTCATAACACTTGCGGGTCCATCCTGCTACATCGAATCCATTGCCGCCAACTGCTGAAGTTCCTTCAAGTAAAGTCCAAGCCGAAAGAAGTTTATCGTGTCCTTTTTCCGCTGCGAGTAGTGCTTCATTGCTAAAGTCTAGAACGCTGCTGTAGTGAGCTTGCATCATGAAGAATCGGACCACCGAAGGACTAAAAGCCTTTGCTAATAGATCATTGTTCCCGGAGAAAAGTTCACCCGGTAAGATGGTGTTTCCGGTGCTTTTGCTCATCCGCTTTCCGTTGAGGGTGAGCATGTTGGCATGCATCCAGTATTTTGCCCCTCCGTGGTTGGTGCAGGCCTTATTCTGAGCAATTTCACACTCGTGATGCGGAAACTTTAGATCCATGCCTCCTCCGTGAATATCAAACTCTTCACCAAGGTATTTGGTAGACATAGCGGAACACTCTAAGTGCCATCCCGGGAAGCCATCGCCCCATGGGGAAGGCCATCGCATGATGTGCGCAGGTGAAGCTTTTTTCCACAGGGCAAAATCTGCGGGATTGCGTTTTTCTTCCTGACCGTCAAGAATACGAGAGCCGGCTTGTAATTCGTCCATTTTGCGTCCGGACAAAATACCGTAGTCGCCGCCTTCATTATTGTAGGCCTCTACATCAAAGTATACCGATCCATTGCTTTCATAGGCCCATCCACGGTCGAGGATGGCTTGTACCATGGTGATTTGCTCAACGATGTGGCCCGTTGCTGTAGGTTCAATAGATGGAGGAAGGGCGCCAAGACGGGCCATTACATTGTGGAAATCGACCGTATAGCGCTGAACGATTTCCATAGGTTCGAGCTGCTCAAGACGCGCTTTTTTGGCGATTTTATCTTCACCGCTATCAGCGTCGTTTTCAAGGTGGCCTACATCCGTAATATTGCGCACGTAACGTACTTTATATCCCAGATGCTTAAGGTATCGGAAAATAAGGTCAAAGGAGGTGAAAGTTCGGGCGTTGCCTAAGTGGACATCGCTGTATACGGTTGGACCACATACGTACATACCGACTGCACCAGCGTTCACTGGTATAAAGGCTTCTTTTTCGCCGGTCAGGCTGTTTTCGATAGCTACGGGATATGTATGGTATAGTGGTTCCACTAGGCGCCGAATTCTGTGTTCAAATTGATGTAGTTGAGGAACTCTTGTTTTTTGTCCTCGTTTTGGAATACACCGCCAAATTCGGCAGTGACCGTTGAGCTTTCAATGTCGCGTATCCCGCGAGAGTTTACGCAGAGGTGTTTCGCGTCAATAACACAAGCCACATCTTTAGTACCGAGTGTTTCTTGAAGCGCTTGCACGACTTGACGCGTTAGGCGTTCTTGAACTTGAGGGCGTTTGGCGTAGTAATCGACAATGCGATTCATTTTGCTAAGTCCTACTACCTTTCCATTGGATACGTAAGCGACATGTGCACGTCCTACAATCGGAAGCAGATGATGCTCACAGGTAGAGTATACGACGATGTTCTTTTCTACCAGCATCTCATCATAACGGTACGAGTTTTCAAACGTACTCATCGATGGTTTGCGATCCGGATGCAGTCCGCCAAAGGCTTCGTTGACATAAAGTTTCGCAACACGCATTGGAGTTCCTTGAAGACTATCATCTGTCAAGTCCATTCCAAGAGTGTCTAAAATTCCACGCACATGTTCTGCGATGATGGCAATTTTCTCCTCGTTCGATTTGTCAAAGGCATCTTCGCGCAACGGTGTCGTTGCAGAGAAGCTCTCATGTGCATCTCCAATCTCTTCGGCCAATAGGGTATGTAGGTCTTTAGACATAAGGTCTTTAAACTTTCTTATTTAGGGGCGGCAAAGGTACGAACTATTAATCCCAAATTGGCACTCCTTGTTCACGGGCTTTGTCCTCTAATGCATCCAATTCCTCGTCAATTTTATCCAACATCGACTTGGCATCTGCCAGCATAGCTTCCGCATCTTCTTTCATCTGCTTCATCGTGCCTGTCGGTGCACCTCGGTGATTGAACGCTCCCCAAGCCAGTAGACCGACTACATCACGTGTAGAAGATGCGCTTTCGTACTCTCGTTTGGTTCGTGTAGCATCTCCGTTAAGTAATACATTTACTTCCTTCAATGCTAGGTCAATTGCACGAGCCGCCTCGAGATCTTCGAGTGACGCCCCAGGGGTGTTTCTCAAACCTGCACGAACTTCCTTGAGTTCCTCAGATAGTTCTTTGTATTCTGCCATAACTGCATCCATTTGTCCATTGAGTGCATCAACGCTTCGATTGAAAGCAAGGTCAATACCTTCATAATTGTACAAATGGTTCACTTTGAATTCATGATTTTCCACTAAGGTTTCGAGTTGGCCATTTGTTGATCTATACATTGAAATGGTATAGTTGCCAGGCATTACAAAGGAGGTTCCGTAAGCTTCTGTAACGGGCTCGCCATTTGTATTCACGGAAGATGTGCTGCTGTAACGTCCGTCCCAAGTAAATCTTTGGATGCCCTTGCTATCTGCCTTGGTGAATCTTGCTACTGGTGCCCCGGCACTGTCGCGAACCTCAAAAAGGAGGTATGCTTTCTCTTCCCAATCTTCAGCGCGTAGTTGATCCAGCGATGGGTAATGTGGAAGCGATTCATCCGCTTTTGGTCGACTATCTTTCACTTTTAGAGCACTAGAGCTGGTATTCCATTCAAAGGTTACCCCGATTTT